>NZ_SSBQ01000002.1:3420000-3747500 GCF_004795255.1 Streptomyces sp. RKND-216
GTCTCCGGCGTGCGGGTCTCGGCGACGGGCCGTGCCGCGGCCGTGGTGCCGGTCCCGGCGGGTGCGGTGCGCCGGCCCTCGTCGCCCGCGTCCGCCGCCGGTGCGGCCTGTCGCGGGTGCCCACGGTCGTCGGCGTGGGCCGTCGACGCGGCGAGGCCGGCCGTGCCGGCGGCCGCGGCCCCGGCGGCCGCCGGGCTGCGGCGGCGCAGGCGGGTGTCCGGGGCGCCGCGGTGGCGGCCCCGGCCGCCCGCACCGCGCCGTCCGGCCATGAACAGCGCGCCGAAGAGCAGAATCACGGCGCCGGCGAAGGCCAGGGCCAGGCCCCAGTCGAGGCCGCCCGAGCCGCCGACCGTGAGGCTGCCCTGTGCCACGCCCTGGCGGATCATCCACAGGATCGCGAATCCGAGGACGACCAGCGCGGCGAGCGCCACCAGCAGGCGGGAGCGCAGGAGCACGCCGATGACCGTGAGCAGGGCCGCAACGGCCACAGGCAGGAAGAGCCCGGCGAACAACGCGGGCGACGCTTCCGTGAGGCCGCCCGGGGTGAAGAGGTCGCGGAGGGCGAAGTCCTGCCCTTCGCGGCCGCCGTACCAGGGGAGGAAGACGCTCCATACGGCCACGGCCGCTCCCACGAGGGCGATCAGTGAACCGATCGCATTCCTGATCATCGCGCCGCCTCGCTTCCCGTGCGGGTGCTGCGGGTGCGCCGCGCGCGTGCTCACGCGCGCTCACGCGTGGTCCGCATTCGACGCTACGCCGGGCGGTACCCCCTCGCCACCGCAGGCGGCGAGGGGGACGCGGAGGGACGGCGGGGTGCGGGAGGCCCGCGTCAGGCGGTGGGGAAGCCCAGGTCGATGCCGCCGTGCGACCCCTTGTGCCAGCGGGAGGTGACGACCTTGCCGCGGGTGTAGAAGTGCACCCCTTCCGTGCCGTGCACGTGGCTGTCGCCGAAGAGGGAGTCCTTCCAGCCGCCGAAGGAGTAGTAGGCCATCGGCACGGGGATCGGCACGTTGATGCCGACCATGCCGACCTCCACCTCGTTCTGGAAGCGCCGGGCCGCCCGCCCGTCGCCGGTGAAGACGGCCGTGCCGTTGCCGTAGGGGTTGGCGTTGACCAACTCGACGGCCTCGTCGAAGGAGTCGACGCGCAGCACCGACAGCACCGGCCCAAAGATCTCCTCGGTGTAGACGCTCATGTCCGGGGTGACGCGGTCGAAGAGCGTGGGCCCCAGCCAGAAGCCGTCCGGCTCGCCCTCCACGTTCAGCCGCCGCCCGTCGGTGACGAGTTCGGCGCCCGCCGTGACGCCGTCCTCGATGTGGCCGGCGACCTTGTCCCGGTGGGCGCGGGTGATGAGCGGGCCCATCTGGGAGTCGGGAGTCGTGCCGGGGCCGACGTTCAGCCCGGCGATGCGGTCGCGGATGCGGGCCACCAGCTCGTCGGCGACGGGCTCGGCGGCGACCACCGCGGAGATCGCCATGCACCGCTCCCCGGCGGAGCCGAAGCCCGCGTTGACCGCGGCGTCGGCGGCGGCGTCCAGGTCGGCGTCCGGGAGCA
Organism: Streptomyces sp. RKND-216; assembly: GCF_004795255.1. Classification (NCBI taxonomy): domain Bacteria; kingdom Bacillati; phylum Actinomycetota; class Actinomycetes; order Kitasatosporales; family Streptomycetaceae; genus Streptomyces; species Streptomyces sp. RKND-216. The sequence goes on from NZ_SSBQ01000002.1 coordinate 3,421,555, forward strand.
CCACCATGTGGTTCTTGGCGCCGCCCAGCGCCTGCACCCGCTTGCCGTGCTCGGCGGCCGTGCGGTGCACGTACTTCGCGATGGGCGTGGAGCCGACGAAGCTGACCGCAGCCACGTCGGGGTGCGTGAGCAGCCCGTCCACCGCCGGCTTGTCACCGTGCAGCACGTTGAACACGCCGTCCGGCAGCCCGGCCTGCTCCCACAGTTCGGCGAGCACGTTGGCCGCCGAGGGGTCCTTCTCGCTGGGCTTGAGCACGAAGGTGTTGCCGCACGCGATGGCCAGCGGGAACATCCACATCGGCACCATGGCCGGGAAGTTGAACGGCGTGATGCCCGCGACGACGCCGAGCGGCTGGCGCAGCGAGTAGCTGTCCACCGCGCTGGACACGTTCTCCGAGTAGCTGCCCTTGAGCAGGTGCGGGATGCCGCAGGCGAACTCGACGACCTCCAGGCCGCGCTGCACCTCCCCGGCCGCGTCGGAGGCGACCTTGCCGTGCTCGGACGTGATCATCGCCGCGATTTCCTTGCGGTGCGAGTCGACCAGGTCGCGGAACGCGAAGAGCACGGAGGTCCGCTGCGACAGCGGGGCGTGCCGCCAGGTCCGGAAGGCTTCCTTGGCGGCGCCGACGGCCGCGTCGACCTCCGCCCGGCCGGCGAAGTCCACCCGCGCGGACAGCCGCCCGGTGGCCGGGTCGTACACCTCGCCCTGCCGGTCGGCGGGGCCGCCCTGCCAGGGCCTGCCGCCGATCCAGTGCGTGACGGTCCTGCTCATACGACAGCCTCCGGTGGCTCGGTGCGGTTCGGTTCGGTCGCGCTGCGGTCGGTGTTCCGCCGTTCACAGCCTGCGTGCCCGCTCCGCCGGCGGCAACAAGCAGACTGTCGGCACCTTCCGGAATTCTGCGACAGTGTGTAAAAGGGCCGGGCTCGACGCGCCGCACCGGACGCGCCACACCCGAGGCACCGGGCCGTCCCCGGCGGGACGGAGGCCGCGTGCGTCCGGGAGAGGAGGTGAGGGCATGCCCACGTCCGTCGCCGACGTGCTGGCGCTGCCCGCGGTCGCCGAGGGCGCGCCGCAGGTGCTGGCCGGGCACGACCTGCTGGACCGGCCGGTGCGCTGGGTGCACGTCAGCGAGGTGCCGGAGATCGCCGGGCTGCTCCAGGGAGGCGAACTGCTGCTCACCACCGGTGTGGCGCTGCCGGACGCGACCGAACGGCTCGGCGCCTACGTCGACGAACTGGCCGCCGCAGGGGTGAGCGGGCTGGTGCTGGAGCTGGGCCGGCGCTTCGCGGAGGCTCCGCGGCCGCTGGTGCACGCCGCCGCACGGGCCGGGCTGCCGTTGGTGGTGCTGCGCCGCGAGGTGCGGTACGTGCAGGTGACGCAGGCCGCGCAGGAGCTGATCGCCGGAGAGCAGTTCGCCCGGCTGGCGTTGTCCGAACGCATCCACAACCTGTTCACCACGCTCAGCGTGGAGGGCGCCGCCACCGCCGACGTGCTGCGGCACACCGCGGAGCTGACCGGCATGTCGGTGGTGCTGGAGAACCTCTCGCACCAGGTGCTCGCGCACCACACGACCGGCCGGGAGCGGGCCGCGCTGCTGCGGGCTTGGGAACGCCGCTCCCGGGAGGCGGTGGCCGGGGGACGTTCCGGTGCGGCCGGGCCCGAGGGCTGGCTGGTCACCCCGGTCGGTGCCCGCGGCGAGGTGTGGGGGCGGCTGATCCTGGCCGGTGAGCGCCCCCGCGCCGACGATCACCTGCTGCTCGTCCTGGAGCGTGCGGCGACGGCGCTGGCCATGAACCGGCTCGCCGAACGCGACCGGGAGAGCCTGGAGTCGCATGCGCACCGCACGCTGCTTGCGGACCTGCTGCACGGTGAACTCCCCCCGGCCGAGGACGTCCACGCACAGACCGCCGCGCTGGGGGTGCCGACGGCCCGGCGTGAACTGCTCGCCGTCGTGGTGCGGTTGGAGGCCGGTCCGGGGAGTCTGCGGGCGGGGGAGACGCCGTCGGTGCGGGAACAGGCGCAGGACCGGGAGGACGCGGAGGCCGTCACCAGCGCCGTCCGCGACGCCGGGGTGCGGGCGCTGGTCGCGCCGTTGAGCCGAGCGCGCGTCGGGCTGCTGCTCACCCTGGGGCGGAGCGACGACCCGCACGCCGTGCTCTCCCGTCTCGCGGACGCGGTGCACGACCGGCTCGCCCGCTGCGCCCGTCCGCGCCGGGGCCGGCTGGGCGTCAGCACGCCGATGGAGGATGTGACCGAGGTGCGGCGGGCGTTCGCGGAGGCGGAGCAGGTCGCGGACGCGGCCGCGGGCTCCTCGCCCGGCAGGGCGTACCACCGGCTGCCGGACGTGCGGGTGCGCGGCCTGCTGTACCTGCTGCGCGCTGACCCGCGCGTACAGGGCTTCGTGGAACGGGAGCTGGCGCCGCTGCTGGCGTACGACGACGCGCACGGGACCGATCTGCTCGGTGTGCTGCGCGCGTATCTGGAGAAGGGCCGGAACAAGTCGGCGGCCGCGGACGCGCTGCACCTGAGCCGGCCGACGTTCTACGGCCGGCTCGCCACGGTCGAGCGGGTGCTCGAAGTCCCGCTGGACGCGCCGGAGTCGGCGTTGAGCCTGCACGTCGCTGTGCTGGCGCTGGACGCCGTGCGGGGCAGTGAAGGGGCGTGAGGCGACGGGGCGGACGGGGTGACGACCCGGACGACCGGTGCCGGACGGGGGCCGCAGAAACCCGCCCGGCACCCTCGGCCGCCCGCCGGTGTCAGGGCGAGTGGCGGTTGTCCTGCGGCTCGTTCGCGGTGGGGCTGCTGCCCGTCGGTGCGGAGATTTGCTGGCCGGAGGGCGGTGCCGGGGTGTGACGCTGGGCGAGCGCCGGGCCGGTCGCGGCGGCGGCCAGGCCGAGGGCGAGGGCGCCCACGGCTAGCAGTTTACCGGTGCGTATCACGACAACTCCTCTGTACGGGACGGTACTTCCGACTTCCCGGTCCCGACGGTAGGCGCTTGAGAGGGCTACAGGACCGGGACCGGCGGACCGGTGCGTGCCGGAGGGCGGGAATCGGCCCTTCTCCGCACACGTCGGACCCGGCACCGGCGAAGCCCCCTCTTCGCCGCCGGTGCCGGGAGCCGTGCGTCCCCCGTGGTCGGTGGGCTCAGTCGGCCGGTTCGGCCGGGGTGTGACGGTTCTTCTGCGGACGTGCCCCCGGCTTCCCGGGCTCCGCCGCGATGGTGGCCGCCTGCTCCGGCGGGTCGGCCGGCGCCTGCGGCGCGTCGGCGTCCGGACGCAGTTCCACCGGGGAGATGGGTGTGTGCCGGTTCATGGCGGTGAGTTCGGTCTCCTCGACCGGCTCCGTGGTCGCGGTGTCGTTGGTGGCCATCTGTCCCCTCCTCGGGCTGCGGTCCGTGCTGCACCCCGCCCGGCGGCTCCCCCGTCGGCCGCCGGGCGGGTGCAGCGGAGCGCTCACCCTATGCGGGGGCGAGCGCTTCCCCCCTCGGGCCGCCTGTCCCCCGTCGCGGCGCCCCGACAGGTAAGACGATGCCGGGCGGCGATAAACGAATGATGAACGTCCGCTTGTCAGCGTTCTTGAGCTGGTCACGCGGGGGCGGAGAAGGAGGGAGGGGCGGAGGGCGACCCCCGCTCCGGGGCACGTGGGAGGGGCGTGGGGGAACCGCTTCAGACGGCGACGACTGTCTCCAGCAGGGCCCGTACCTCGGCCGCCTCGTCGGACCCCGACTCCTCGTAGGTGCCCAGCGCCTCCTCCCAGCAGGCCTGCGCGCGCCGGTTGTGCCCTATGGCGTCGAGACAGCGGCCGAGCACCGTCAGGGCGTCCGCGTGGCGCCAGGACCCGCCGGTGTGGCGGACGATGGCGAGGGCCTGCTCGGCCCGCTCCGCCCCCGCGGCGTGCTCGCCGTCGGCGAGGTGCAGTTCGGCGAGCCGGAAGTGCGCCATGCCCTCCCACAGCCGCTGGCGGCTCTGCCGGAAGACCTCCAGGGAACGGTCCAGGCTGGTCTTCGCATCGTCGTACCGGCCTGCTGCGGTGAGGGCCATGCCGAGTGCGTACAGGCCGTTGCCCAGCCGGGTGGTGACGGCGAGGCTGCTGTAGATGTCCACTGCCTGCCGGCTGAGCTCCACGGCGCTCTCGGTCCGGCCCAGGCCCAGCCTGGCCCGCGCCAGGTTGCACAGCGCGCTGGCCACGGACGGCTCGTTGCGGTCGGCGCGGAAGCAGTCCAGCGCCTGGCTGAGGAACTCCTCGGCGTCCGCGAACCGGTTCTGGCAGTTGGCGACGATGCCGCGGTCGTTGAGCGCGTACGCCTCGGCGATCGGGTCCTGTGCCGCCAGCCCCAGAACTCCGGCGACCCGGGCCTCCTCGTCCGCCTCGTCGAAGCGGCCCACGGTCAGGTACAGGCCGGTCAGCACCGAACGGGCCCGCGCCTCCGTCCGTCCGGCACCCGCCCGGCAGGCGGCCTCCCGCAGTGCGAGGGCGGTCTCCTCGTAGGCGCGGATGTTCATCCCCGCCTCGCTGAGCGCCGTGGTGACCATCAGCAGGTCGACGGCCCGCTCCAGCGTCGCGCCGGAGGCGAGCTGCCGTGCACAGGCCAGGTAGCAGGCCGACTCGGCGAACAGCCAGTCCACCGCGGTGGACTGGTCCGGGAAGCGGAGTCCGTCGCGGTCCGTGGGCGCCAGGTGGTCGACGAGCCGTTCGCCGGGCTGGTCGAGGGCGTACACCCCGGCTGCGGTGGCCAGGTAGAAGTCCAGGAGCCGGCTCAGCGCCGCATCCCGTTCGGCGGGGGGTTGTTCGTCCCGCTCGGCGCACTGGCGGGCGTACAGGCGCAGCAGGTCGTGGAAGCGGTAGCGGCCCGGTGCGGCCGACTCCAGGAGAGAGGTGTCGACCAGCGACTCCAGCAGGTCCTCCGCCTCCGCCGGTTCACGGTCCAGCAGCGCGGCGGCGGCGTGCAGCGCGATGTCCGGGCCGTCGGCCAGGCCGAGCAGGCGGAACGCGCGGGCCTGGTCCTTGTCGAGCTGGCTGTAGCCGAGTTCGAAGGTCGCCTTCACCGCCTGGTCGCCTGCCTGGAGTTCGTCCAGTCGGCGCCGTTCGTCGGCGAGCTTCGAGGCGAGGACGTCGACCGTCCAGGTGCGGCGTGCGGCGAGCCGTGAGGCGGCGATGCGGATCGCCAGCGGCAGGAAGCCGCAGGCCGCCACCACGTCCATGGCCGCCTGCCGTTCGGCGTTCACGCGTTCCGCGCCGACGATGCGGGTGAAGAGGGTCATCGCCTCCTCGGGGCTCATCACGTCCAGGTCGACCAGGTGGGCGCCGGCCAGGTCCACCATGCGGGTGCGGCTGGTCACGAGTGCCGCGCAACCCTCCGCGCCCGGCAGCAGCGGGCGTACCTGCGCGGCGTCCCGGGCGTTGTCCAGCAGGGTCAGCACGCGCCGGCCGGCGAGCCGTGAACGGAACAGCGCCGCACGCTCCTCAACTCCGTCGGGAATGGCCGGATCCGGTGTGCCCAGGGCCCGCAGGAACGCCCCGAGCACGGCCTCCGGGTCCGCCGCCGACGGGCCTGCGCCCTGGAGGTCGACGTAGAGCTGGCCGTCGGGAAAGTGCTCCCGTGCCGCGTGGGCGACGTGCACCGCGAGCGTCGTCTTGCCCACGCCGCCGATGCCGGCGACGGCCGACACGGCCATCACCGTGCCCTCGGCCGTGGCCAGTTCGTCGCCCAGTTCCGCGACCAGGCCGGCCCGGCCGGTGAAGTCGGACACGGTGGCCGGGAGTTGCGCGGGGCGGGCGATCTCCGCTTCCTCGCCGGAGGTCGCCGCGGGGGCGTCACCGGGGAGCCGCAGGCCGTCGTCGGCCTCCAGAATGCGCCGCTGGAGTTCGGACAGCTCCGGGCGCGGGTCCACGCCGAGTTCGTCCGCCAGCAGGCGGCGGGTGTCGGCGTACACCGCGAGGGCCTCGGCCTGCCGGCCGCTGCGGTAGAGCGCGAGCATCAGCAGTTCGCGCAGCCGCTCCCGCAGCGGGTGGGCCGCGGTGAGCGCGGTCAGTTCGGAGACCGCGTTGGCGTGGCAGCCGACCTGGAGGTCGAGATCCAGGCCGTGTTCGGCCAGCGTCAGCCGCCACTCCTCCAGCCGGGCCCGCTGCGTCTGCGCGTACGGGCCCGGGACGTGGGCCAGGGACTCACCGGTCCACTGCTGCAGCGCCGCGTCGTACAGCTGCCGGGCGCGCGCGGGGTCGCCGGCGGCCTCCGCCTTCTCCGCCTGCTCGGCGTACTCGGCGGCGACGTCGAGGTCGACACGCACGTCCGCGTCGCGCACCCGCAGCGCGTACCCGCCCGATTCGCTCACCAGGTGCTCCGCGTCCGGCCCGAGGGCCTTCCGCAGCCGGGACGCGTACGTGCGCACGGCGGCCTTCGCCTGGTCGGGCGGGTCATCGCCCCACAGACCGTCGATGAGGCGCTCGGCGGTGGCCGTACGACCCGCGTGCAGCAACAGGACGGCCAGCAGCGCCTTCTGCTGGGGCGAGCCGGTCGGCAGCTGCGCCTCTCCCCGCCAGGCGAGCACCGGGCCGAGCACGGTGAAGCGCAGTCTGTCGCGCTGCCCGGGTTCCCGTGTGCTGTGGCCCTCGGCACCCATGCTGCCCCCTGCCGTCCCTCGCCCTCGGCTGGCTTCCCAACCGGCCAGTGTGCCTTGTTCCATGCCTTCCCGTCAGCTCAGTACCAGCCGCGTGCGCGCTGCGTCGTGACCGGCGGGCCCGGCGGTCACGACACGGCGCGCTTGCGGGCCTCGATCAGGAAGCGGGTGGTGGTGGCGACGAACGGACCGTCCGCCTCGATGCGTTCGTGCAGCGCGCGGAGTTCCTCCCGGTACCGCTCGACGGTGAAGCCGGGCACGATCCAGATCACCTTGCGCAGGAACCACACCACCGCACCCACGTCGTGGAACGCGGTGTGCAGCGACTCCGACCGCAGGTCGGTGACGGTCAGGCCGGCGGCCTCCGCCGCGGCGCGGGCGTCGTCCGGATGCCGTCGGCTCCGCGTCCCGGCGGGCTGCGGTCCGAGGAAGTGCTCGGTCACCTCGAACACGCTCGCCGGACCGACCTGCTGGGAGAAGTACGTGCCGCCGGGCCGCAGTACGCGGGCGATCTCCTCCCACCAGGTGGTCACCGGGTGCCGGCTGACGACCAGGTCGAACGCCTCGTCGGCGAAGGGCAGGGGCGGCTCGTCCGCGTCGGCGACCACGGTCACTCCGCGCGGATGCAGCAGGCGTGTGGCCTTCGCGACGTTCGGCGGCCAGGACTCGGTCGCCACCGTCGGCACGGGCAGCCGCGTCACGCCGGCGAGTACCTCGCCACCGCCGGTCTGGACGTCCAGCGCGGCGGAGGCGCGGGCCATCCGGTCGCCCATCATGCGCTGGTAGCCCCAGGAGGGGCGCTGCTCGGTCGCCCGGCCGTCGAGCCAGGAGAAGTCCCAGCCCGTGACGGGTGCGGCTGCGGCCTCGGCCACCAGGTCCTCGAAGGTGCGCGTCATCCCCCGAGGGTTCCAGCCACGCTCGCGTCGGGCCAGCGGCTTTCGGTCCAACCATGGGCGCAACGCCCGTTCAGGCCGTGAAGTCGCCACGGGGATGTACACGTTTACATTCCGTCGCAGTCGCCGCCAAAACAGCACGAAAGCCCCATCACGGAACACTTCTTCGCTCTGTCGGGCCCTGGAAGGAAGAGAGTCCGTTCAAGGCATTGCAACGCGTTTTCAGCCGCCCTATGTTCGAGTCCACTCGCAGGGGCCGACCCCGCGGGACGAGTGTTCGGAGGCGTGATGGCCGCGACCATCATCGACGTCGCCCGCCGTGCGGGACTGTCGACGGCGACGGTGTCACGGGCGCTGCGCGGGCTGCCGAACGTCTCCGAGAGCGCCCGGGCCCGCGTCCAGCAGGCGGCGGAAGAGCTGTCGTACACCGTCTCGCCCATCGCGTCCCAGCTCAGCTCCGGACGCACCGGCGCCGTCGGCGTCGTCCTGCCCTTCGTCAACCGCTGGTTCTTCGGCCAGGTGGTGTCCGGCATCGACTCGGTGCTGCGCGCCCACGACATGGACCTGCTGCTCTACAACCTGGGCGACACCCGGGTGCACGAGCGGTTCTTCGAGAGGATGCCGGTGCGCCGCCGGGTCGATGCGCTGATCGTGCTGACCCTGCCGCTGTCCGAGGACGAGACCCGCGCGCTCTCCTCGCTGGCGGTGCCGGTCGCCGTGCTGGGCGAGCCCACCCCGCCGTTCTGGAACGTGCGCATCGACAACTCGGGGGCGGCAGCGACGGCCGTACGGCACCTGGTCAACCTCGGGCACCGGCGCATCGGGCTGATCACCGGTGCCGCGCACGACCCGCGGCGGTTCGCCACGCCGATACTGCGCCGCGACGCCTACCGCACGGCGCTGGAGGCGGCGGGCATCCGGTACGACCCCAGGCTGGAGGCGATGGGGCACTTCGGCATCGAGGAGGGCGCCGCAGCAATGGCGCAGCTGCTCACCCTGCCCGAGCCGCCGACCGCGGTCTTCGCCGAATCCGACGAAATGGCGTTCGGCGCGCTGCGCACGCTGCGCCGGATGCGGCTGCGCTGCCCCGAGGACGTCTCCGTCATCGGCTTCGACGACCACGAGACCGCCCACCTGATGGACCTGACGACCATCGCCCAACCGGTGGTGGAGCAGGGTGCCTTACTCGCCCGCCTGGTGCTCAAGGCGCTCGCGGGCTCGCACGAGGAGCCGTCGGACACGGTCCTCCCGACCCGGCTCGTCGTCCGGGGCACCACCGGAGTCGCCCGGCGCGACGCGGCTCCCGGCGTCCCGCCGTCACCCGGCGCCGCCACCGACAGCGGAACCGGCACCCGCGGAGCCCGTTCCCCCGTCCCTTGACCCGGCGGGCACCGGCCCGCCCGCCGCCTGCACGACCCACATCCCCCATCGCACCACCCGGCGCTCCGCACCCCCGGCCGGAGCCGTCGCGATCCGCTGCACCCGCAGCGCAGACATATCACAGAAAGGCGTGACACCATGCTGCCCTCTCAGCGCCCACGCAGGACCGTAAGGAAGGCCGCGGCCGCCACCTGCGCGGCACTCACCGCGCTCACGATGGCGGGCTGCGGTTCCGGCGAGAGCGACGACGCGTCCTCCTCATCCGGTGAGTACACCGGACGCGGCCCCATCACCTACGTCGCCGGCAAGGACACCAGCGGCTACGTGCAGGACATGCTCGACGTCTGGAACAAGAAGCACCCGGACGAGAAGGTCACCTTCGTCGAGCTGCCCACGGACGCCGACGCGCAGCGGCAGCAGATGATCCAGAACGCCGAGACCGAGTCCGACGCCTACTCCGTGCTCTCCGTGGACGTGGTGTGGAACGCCGAGTTCGCGGCGAACCGCTGGATCGACGAACTGCCGGCCGACGACTTCCCGACCGACAAGATGCTCGACCCGGTTGTGGAGACCGGCAAGTACCGCGACAAGCTGTACTCCATGCCCATGGCGTCCGACGGCGGCCTGCTCTACTACCGCACGGACCTGTTGGAGAAGGCCGGGATCGAGGAGCCGCCGAGCACCTGGGCGCAGATGAAGAAGGACTGCGCGGAGATCAAGAAGCTGCCCGAGGCCAAGGGCATGGACTGCTACGCGGGTCAGTTCGAGAAGTACGAGGGCCTCACCGTCAACTTCTCCGAGGCCGTCAACTCCGCGGGCGGCGAGATCGTCACCGACGCCGGCAAGCCCAAGGTCGACAGCCCGGAGGCGGCGAAGGGCCTCGACTTCCTCGTGGAGTCCTTCAAGGAGGGCACCGTCCCGAAGAAGGCCATCACCTTCCAGGAGGAGGACGGCCGCCGGGCGTTCCAGGGCGGTGACCTGATCTTCCACCGCAACTGGCCGTACATCCACAACCTCGCCTCCGCCGACGACGGCTCCAGCAAGGTGGCCGGCAAGTTCGACGTGGCCCCGCTCCCCGGCCTCGACGGCCCCGGCACCTCCAGCCTCGGCGGCCACAACCTGGCGCTGTCCTCGCACGCCAAGAACAAGGCGACGGCCGTCGACTTCATCAAGTACTTCACCAGCCACTCCAGCGCCAAGAAGCGCCTGGACATCGCCTCCATCGCCCCGCCGTACGCCGACCTGTACGACGACAAGGCCATGATCGATCAGTCCCCGTACCTGCCGGAACTGAAGGAGTCCATCCTCAACGCCGAACCGCGCCCGCGCGTCGTGAACTACGGCGAGGCCACCCTCGCCATGCAGGAGCAGGCGTACGCCGCCCTCACCGGCAAGAAGAGCACCGGCGAGGCCCTGGCGGCCCTCCAGAAGGAGCTCGGCAAGCTCACCAGCGCCCGCTGACCCGGCACGTCACGTGACCGCGGCAGGGCCGCTGACGCCACGGAGGAACACCATGCTCGACACCACGACGCGAGGGTCCGACGACGACAGCGTCCGCACCCCGCGCACCACCACGCCGAAGAAGGGCCCCGGCAGGCGCACCAAGCGCGCCACGGCCGGGGCGGGGCGGTTGGCCACGCTGCTCATCTCCCCGACCCTGCTCGTGCTCGGCGTCGTCATCCTCTATCCGACGATCATGGCGATCCACACCTCCCTCTTCGGGGAGAAGGGGATCGACCCGGAGACCGGGTTCGTCAACGAGACCGAGCCGTTCGTCGGACTGGACAACTACGCCGCGATCCTGGGCAGCCGGGCGGACGAGTTCTGGAACGCCTTCTGGAACACCAGCTACTTCACCGTCACCACGGTGGCGCTGGAGACCGTCATCGGCGTCGGCATGGCGTTGATCATGCATCAGGCCCTGAAGGGACGCGCGCTCATCCGGGCGAGCATCCTCATCCCCTGGGCCATCCCCACGGCCGTCAGCGCCCTGCTGTGGCGCTGGGTCTTCAACACCGACGGCGTCGCCAACGCGATGCTGCCCGGGACCACGCTGTGGACGGCGGACGGCGTGCAGGCGCAGTTCGCCGTCATCATCGCCGAGGTGTGGAAGACCGCACCGTTCGTCGGACTGCTCACCCTGGCCGGCCTCCAGCTCATCCCCCGGGAGGTCTACGAGGCGGCCCGGGTGGACGGCGCCGGCGCGGTGGGCCGCTTCTGGCACATCACGCTGCCGCTGGTGAAGCCCGCCCTGCTGGTCGCGGTGCTGTTCCGCACCCTGGACGCGCTGCGGATGTTCGACCTCCCGTACATCCTGATCGGCGCGCAGAAGGACTCCGTCGAGACCCTCTCCATGCTCGCGCAGGCGGAGGCGTCGAACGTCAACTTCGGTCCCGCGTCGGCGTACGCGGTGCTGCTCTTCGTGTACGTCTTCCTCATCGCGCTGGCCTTCATCCGGCTGCTCGGCGCGGACCTGGTCGGCGGCGAGGACGGCGCCGGGGGCGGCGGGCGCCGCCGGGGACTGCTGAAGTCATTCGCGGGACGCGGCCGCACCGGCGCGCCGTCCCGCCGGAAGGAGGCGGTGGGCGCATGAGCACCGCAGCGAACCCCGCGGCCGGTCACCGGCCCACCGGACCGTCCGACCCCGCGGCATCGGGCCCCGCGGCATCCGGCCCCCGGCCGTCCGGGCCGAAGGGACAGCTCGCCCGCAAGGTGCTGCTGACCCTGGGCGTCGGTGCCGTCATCGTGTACTGCCTGGCGCCGTTCTACTGGATGGTCGTCTCCAGCCTGCGGCGCACCTCCGACATCTTCGAGATGTCGGCGCTGCCGTCGCCGCTGTCCTTCGAGAACTACGGCGCGGTGTTCGGCCCGGACCAGGGCTTCGCCCGCGCGCTGGTGAACAGCCTCGTCGTCGCGGGTACCACCACGGTGTGCGCGCTGGTCCTGGCGATCTTCACCGCCTACGCGGTGGCCCGGCTGAGGTTCCGCTTCAAGAAGACGATCCTCAGCACCATCATCGCGATGTCGATGTTCCCGGTCGTCTCCATCGTCGTACCGCTGCTGCGGCTGTTCACCGACATCGGCTGGATCAACACCTACCAGGCGATGATCCTGCCCAGCATGTCGTTCGCGCTGCCCCTCGCCGTGTGGAACCTGACGGTCTTCTTCCGGCAGCTCCCCGACGACCTGGAGCAGGCCGCGATGATCGACGGCTGCACCCGCGGGCAGGCGTTCCGCAAGATCATGCTGCCGCTCGCCGCACCGGGCGTCTTCACCACGGCGATCATCACCTTCATCGCGGCGTGGAACGAGTTCCTGATCGCGCTGTCGATGACGAACAAGGCGGAGCTGCAGACCGCCACTGTGGCCATCTCCAAGTTCACCGGGGCGACGGAGTTCGAGACGCCGTTCGGCAGCCAGATGGCGGCCGGTGTGCTCGTGACCATCCCGCTGGTGATCATGGTGGTGATCTTCCAGCGCCGCATCGTCGCCGGTCTCACCGCCGGCGCGGAGAAGTGACCCCCACCCCTGCCCGCCCCGACCCCCGGCCCGTCCCGAGACGTTCCACCGCGACACCTCTGTCCGCCACGACACCCCGACCCCCACGACCCCACGTACGACACGCTGTCGAAACGGAGTATTCGTGCACAGCACCACCCCACCGGAGACCACCGACACGCCGTGGTGGCGCACGGCCGTCATCTACCAGGTCTACATCCGCAGCTTCGCCGACGGGAACGGCGACGGCATCGGTGACCTCGCCGGTCTCCGCGCGCGCCTGCCCTACTTGCGCGACCTGGGCGTCGACGCCCTGTGGATCAACCCGTGGTACCCCTCGCCGATGGCCGACGGCGGCTACGACGTCGCCGACTACCGCGACATCGACCCGTCGTTCGGCACCCTGGCCGAGGCCGAGGAGATGATCGCCGAGGCCCACGCGCTCGGCCTGCGCATCATCCTCGACATCGTCCCCAACCACACCTCCGACGAGCACCCCTGGTTCGCCGAGGCGCGGGCCGCCGCACCCGGCTCCGCCGCGCGCGAGCGGTACCTCCTGCGCGACGGCAGGGGACCGGACGGCTCGCAGCCGCCCAACGACTGGCGCAGCGTCTTCGGCGGCCGGGCCTGGACCCGCCTCACCGAGCCCGACGGCACACCGGGCCAGTGGTACCTGCACCTCTTCGACCCCAAGCAGCCCGACCTCAACTGGGACAACCCCCAGGTGCGCGCCGAGTTCGAGGACATCCTGCGCTTCTGGTTCGACCGGGGCGTCGACGGCTTCCGCATCGACGTCGCGCACGGCCTCGCCAAGCATCCGGACCTGCCGGACATCGGCATCGACGACGACGCCGTCTTCGCCCCGATGGACCGGTACGAGGGCCACCCCTTCTGGGACCTGGACCCCGTGCACGACATCTACCGCACCTGGCGGGAGATCGCCGACTCCTACGACGGCGACCGGGCGTTCGTCGCCGAGGCGCACGCACGCCACGACCGGCTGCCGCTCTACCTGCGCCCCGACGAATTGCACACCGCCTTCAACTTCGACTACCTGAAGGCTCCGTGGGACCCGGAGGAGCTGCGGACGATCATCGACCGCAGCATCGCCTCGCACGCGACGGTGGGGGCACCGGCGACCTGGGTGCTGTCCAACCACGACGTGGTCCGGCACGTCACCCGGTACGGGCGCGAGGAGACCGCCGAGCTGCCCAACGTGCCCGGCGACGCGCCCCCCACGGACCTGGAGCTCGGTACCCGCCGCGCCCGCGCGGCCGCCTTGCTGATGCTCGCGCTGCCCGGCGGTGCGTACGTCTACCAGGGGGAGGAGCTGGGGCTCTGGGAGGTCGAGGACATCCCCGGCGAACTGCTCCAGGACCCCACGTGGGAGCGGTCCGGCCACACCGTGCGCGGCCGTGACGGCTGCCGTGTGCCGCTGCCGTGGTCGGGCGTCTCGCCGCCCTTCGGCAACGGTGGCGAGGACGCCGTGCCGTGGCTGCCGCAGCCCGCCGAGTGGAAGTCGTACACGGCCGCGGCGCAGACCGGGGAACCGGCCTCGATGCTGGAGCTCTACCGCGAGGCGCTGCGGCTGCGCCGCGCCGAGCCCGGCTTCGCCGGGAGCGGCCTGACCTGGCTCGACGCACCCGACGGCGTCCTGCACCTGGAACGCGGCGACCGGCTGCGGTGCGTGGTCAACCTGACCGCCGAGGGCTGTGCCCTGCCGGCCGGGGCGCGCCTGCTGCTGACCTCCACGCCGCTGGACGGTGCGCGCGTCCCGCGCGACACCGCCGCCTGGTACCGCGCCGCGGACTGACCACCCGCGGCCTTCCCCGTACGGCCTCGGCCACCCCTCCGGCCGGGGCCGTACGGCTCTCCCTGCCGGGCAGCCTGCACCCGGGCGCCGTCGCGCCCGTCAGGGCGCGGTCGCGTACAGCGCCTCGACCTTTTCCCGCACCTCCGCGCCCGGCTCGTCGAGCACGCAGCGCCCGCCGAGTTCGACGAGCCCGTCCCCGGCCCGCCGGGTCCGGATGACGGCGCCGTGGCGGCCGTGGACGACTTCGAGATCGCGGTCCAGCTTCAGCGTGAGCAGCATCGACGCGCTGCCGCAGGCCTCGTCCTCGCCCTTGCCGATGCGCGGCGCCCACAGACGCGCGCGCACCCGGCCGGCGGCCTCGTCGAGCCAGGCCCACACCTGGGTGAAGTCCTCGCCCGCGGGGAGCCCCGTCAGTGCCTCGATCTCCCGGGCGCTCCCCATCTCGTAGTGGCGCCAGGGCTTCGACCACGCGGCCGGGGCGGTGAGCCACACGGTCCCGGCGTCGTCCCGTCGGCAGGCCACCGTGCCGGCCGTGGGGCTCAACCACAGCACCGGCCTGCCGAGCCGGTGCAGCACCTCGGCGGTCGCCAGCAGCGGATGCCCGCCGAACCGGATGGGCGTGCCGTACGAGCCGTGGATGCGCACCGTGCCCTGGTCGTCGGTGACGAACACGACCGCCGGGATGCCGAGTGCGTCGGCCAGCGCCTGCCGCTCCGGCTCGCTCGCCGGCCGGTGCTCCGGCTCGACGACGACCAGTGCGGGATTCCCGTGTGCGCCGTCGGCGTCGACGAACGCCCGGGCGAGCTGACATGCGACCATGTGCCTCACGATACGCGGGCCACGCTCAACGCGGGTCGAGCCAGATGGGATTGGTCAGGGCGACCATCGGGCCCGGGACGGGCGAACCCTCCGGCGCGGGGTGCCGCACCTCGGCGCGCACGTAGGTGGCGAGGGACGCCGTCGTCCGCCACGTCACCACCCCGGACGCCGGGACCGCCGCGGCGTGCAGCTGCCCCTGGTCCGTCATCAGCCGCACCGCCGCGTCCTGCGGAGCACCGGAGACCTCCAGCCGCACGGTCACCTCCGCGTCGCCGCCCGCTCGCAAGCGGCCGCCGATCCCGGCGTGTTCGCCGCGCGGCCCGGTCGCCGAGAGCGCGACCGACACCGCCGAGGACTCGGCGACGTAGCTGCGCCCGGCCCGGATGCCCTCCAACAGCGCCTGCCGTGACAAATCGTCGGCGAGCACCACGGTCTGGGGCAGGCCGACCTCCTGACCCTCCCGGTGCGCGTCGCTGTTCCCCATCGCGGGGAGCCATCCGTCCGGGCCGCCGTCGATGAGGGTGTTGTCCCACGCGGCCAGCGACACCTCGTCGTCCACCGTCCACGGGCCGTTCCACACCTCGACCGCGTCGGCGTCCTCGAAACCGAACTTCCACTGGCAGCCCACGAAGGGGCAGTGCGGGTGTGCGGGCACGACGAGGCCGCCCGCGCGGTGGATGCGCCGCGCGAACCGCTCGTACGCGTCGTCGCGGGCCCGGTACCGCCAGTCCAGATGCGTCCCCGGGTCGGTGCCGAGGGCGAGGAAGTGGCCGTTGCGGGTGGTGATCTCCTCGCCGCACAGCACCAGCAGCTCGCCGTCCGGGTGCGGGCCCCACAGCCCCTCCCACGCGCCGTGGGCGGAGGGGGTGTTGTGCTCGGTGGTGGTGAGGAAGTCCAGGCCCGCCCGCCGTGCCGCCGCGGCCACGTCGGCGGGGGTGTAGCGGCCGTCGGAGTGCACGGTGTGCAGGTGGCAGTCGCCCCGGTACCAGGCGCGCCCGCGCCCGCGTCCCCGCTCCGGGGGGTACACCGGCGCGGGCGTCGTGCCCTCCGGGCCGTACCGCAGGGTGAGCGTCACCTCGTAGTCCAGGCCCTGCGGCGCGACCGTGTACGGGCCGAGGGCGACGTGCCACGTGCCGCGTCGCACCGGGCCGGGAAGGTAGCCGGGCGTCGCTTGTTCCGCGCTGATCGCGAACTCCGTCCGGGCCCCGCCCGACCAGCCGCGGAAGCCGCGCCCGCCGAGCCGGGTGCCGCGCTCGTCGAAGATGCCGATGTCCAGCGCGTTGCCCGGCGTCCCCGGCGGCACGTCCGGCTTGTCGTAGGAGTAGGAGACGGCGATCTCCCGCACCCCGCGCGGCACTTCCACCGGCAGGTACACCCAGTCCGGCGCTCCCGTGGGCAGATGGCCGCGTACCGTACGGGTCTCCTCGCCGTCGCCGGGCGGGCCGTCCGCGGCGTCGGCCGCGTGCGCGAAGGTCACGGAGTCGAGCGTAAGCATCCCGGCGGCTCCTGCGGCCGCCGACATCCTCAGTACGTCACGCCGTTCCATGCGTCCTCCCAGGCCTTTGAGTGTCGGGCGTCACCGTTGTACGGGCGGACGGCCGGGAGGGAAAGACCTCCCGACCGGGCAGCGAACCCTCGGGAGACGCGGGACGGCGAGATCCGGACACGGGGCGGTCGGCGTGGTACGGTCTTTTCGTTGCAGTTGTGGTTCCCATGTACTTTTGTGTGCGCCTGCTGGATCTGATTCCGTCAGGCGCACTTTCTGTTTTTCCGGTGTTCATTCTCCGGCGGGGCGATCACCGCTACGACATGCGGGTCCGCAGGTCGCGGATCCACTGTCCCAAGGAGATCAGTTATGGCTACCGGTACCGTGAAGTGGTTCAACGCCGAAAAGGGCTTCGGCTTCATCGCGCAGGACGGCGGCGGCGCGGATGTCTTCGCCCACTACTCCGCGATCAACGCGCAGGGCTTCCGCGAGCTGGCCGAAGGCCAGAAGGTGAACTTCGACGTCACGCAGGGCCCCAAGGGCCCGCAGGCCGAGAACATCACCCTCGCCTGACGACGTTCCGCGGCGTGACGCCGCACGGTGTGGGCCCGTACCCAGGTGCGGGCCCACACCGCTGTCCACGTGCTGCGGAGCCATCGGTGGCTCCCCGCAGCCCTCTCCCGACGGCCCTGTTCCGTCCTGGCCCTTCCGTCCGGCGTCGCCCCGCACCGGCCCCACTCCGCCCACCCCGCCCGGCCCGCCCGCGGGCCCCGGCCGGGGCACGACGCGGACATGGCCCGGCCGCCGGACGCCCCGGTCGGCCGCCGTTCCACGGCTCGTTCCTGTGGTCTCCCGCAGTGCGCCTCACGCCTGCCGGAACCTCCTCGACACGTGCCGTCCCGAGGAGGTTCTGCATGAACCGCACCACCACCCCCACCCGTGCCCGCGACGCCCGGCGCAAGCGGCCCACCGCTCCCGCGCTCCCGCCGGTACGTTCCTTCGCCGAGCTGCCCCTGCCCACCGCGCTGCTCGACGCCCTCGCCCGTGAGGGCGTGACCGTGCCGTTCCCGATCCAGGGGGCCACGCTGCCGAGTTCGCTCGACGGCCGGGACGTCCTCGGGCGCGGCCGTACCGGCTCGGGCAAGACCCTCGCCTTCGGCCTCGCTCTCCTCGCCCGTCTCAGCGGCAGGAGGGCGGAATCCGGCCGGCCCCTGGCGCTCGTGCTCGTGCCGACCCGGGAACTCGCCCAGCAGGTCACCGACGCCCTCCTGCCGTACGCGCGTCCGCTGCGGCTGCGGCTGGCCACAGTCGTCGGCGGCGCGTCCGTCAACCGGCAGAGCAACGCGCTGCGCAGCGGTGCGGAGGTCGTCGTGGCCACCCCTGGCCGGCTCAAGGACCTCATCGAGCGCGGCGACTGCCGGCTGGACCAGGTGCGCGTGAGTGTGCTGGACGAGGCCGACCAGATGGCCGACATGGGCTTTCTTCCGCAAGTCACCGCCCTGCTGCGGCAGGTGCCCGCCGACGGCCAGCGGATGCTGTTCTCCGCCACCCTCGACCGCAACGTGGACCGGCTTGTCGAGCGGTTCCTGACCGACCCGGTCATGCACTCGGTCGACCCCTCGGCGGGGGCCGTCACCACGATGGAGCACCACGTGCTGCACGTCGCCGACGAGCACAAGAACGACGTGGTGCTGCACATCGCCTCCCGCGACGGCCGGGTGCTGATGTTCACCGACACCAAGCGGGCCGCCGACCGGACGACCAAACGCCTCCTGGCCGGGGGTGTCCTGGCGGGTGCTCTGCATGGCGGAAAGTCGCAGTCCCAGCGCAACCGGGTGCTGGAGGCGTTCCGGACCGGCCGGGTCACAGCGCTTGTGGCCACCAACGTCGCAGCCCGCGGCATCCACATCGACGGCCTCGACCTCGTGGTGAACATCGATCCGCCGAACGACCACAAGGATTACCTCCATCGCGGCGGACGCACCGCCAGGGCGGGGGAGTCCGGCAGCGTCGTCACCCTCGTCCTGCCGCATCAGCGACGGGAGATGAACCGGCTGCTGTCCGTCGCCCGGGTCACGGCGGGATGCCTCGCCGCCCGCCCCGGGGAGGAGGAACTCGCCCGGCTCACCGGTGCCCGTACGCCCTCCGGCGTCGCCGTCGTCGTCACCGCCACGGCCCCGGCGGCCCCCGCGAAGGCCCGCCCGCAGCAGGCCGCCGGCGACCGTTCCGGACGCCGTTCCGGTTCGTCCCGCCGCGGCCGACGACCCCGCGGCGGCTCCCGACGCTCCGGCGGCGGCCGTACGAATCCCTCCCCGAAGTAGCCGGGGAGGCGAGTGCGGGGCCGGCTCAGTCGCCAGGGGCCGCTTGACGTCACCGCGCCCCACGACGACGCCTCCACCGTAACCGAGGGGCGACGGGGTGTGTGCGACGCCTCAGCGCGGACGGCACCGACCTGTGCGTAAGGTCGGGGGCATGACCACCGGAGCCAGCGACGGAGTCCCCCCGCCGCCCGCCACCTCGCCGGCAACCGCCGCGACGCCGCCGACCGCCAACGCCATGCGCCGCGCGCTGCGCCGGGCACGGGACGGCGTGGCGCTCGACGTCGCCGAGGCGGCCGTGCTGCTCCAGGCACGCGGCGAGGACCTGGCCGGGCTGACGGCCGCAGCCCGCCGGGTCCGCGACGCCGGTCTGGAGGCCGCCGGGCGCCCGGGCGTGCTGACGTACTCGCAGAGCGTCTTCATCCCGCTCACCCGGCTGTGCCGCGACCGGTGCCACTACTGCACCTTCGTCACCGTGCCGGGGAAGCTGCGCCGTGCGGGCCACGGCATGTTCCTGTCCCCGGACGAGGTGCTGGACATCGCCCGCAAGGGCGCCGCGATGGGCTGCAAGGAGGCGCTGTTCACCCTCGGGGACCGGCCCGAGGAACGGTGGCCGGAAGCCCGCGAGTGGCTGGAGGCGGAGGGCTACGACGACACCCTCTCCTACGTGCGCGCGATGGCCGTCCGCGTGCTGGAGGAGACCGGCCTGCTGCCGCACCTCAACCCCGGGGTGCTGAGCTGGACGGACTTCCAGCGGCTCAAGCCCGTCGCGCCGTCCATGGGCATGATGCTGGAGACCACCGCCGAACGCCTGTGGAGCGAACCCGGCGGCCCGCACCACGGCTCCCCGGACAAGGAACCGGCCGTGCGGCTGCGCGTCCTGGAGGACGCCGGCCGCTCCAACGTGCCGTTCACCACCGGCATCCTGCTGGGCATCGGCGAGACGCACGAGGAGCGGGCCGACGCGCTGTTCGCGCTGCGCCGCGTGCAGCGGGCCTACCACGGCATCCAGGAAGTCATCGTGCAGAACTTCCGTGCCAAGCCGGACACCGCGATGCGCGGCATGCCGGACGCGGAACTCGACGACCTGATCGCCACCATCGCCGTCGCCCGGCTGATCCTCGGCCCCGGCGCGCGCCTCCAGGCGCCGCCGAACCTGGTGGACGGCGAGTACGGGCGGGTCGTGGACGCGGGCATCGACGACTGGGGCGGCGTCTCGCCGCTGACCATCGACCACGTCAACCCCGAACGCCCCTGGCCGCAGATCGAGCGGCTGGCCGAGCACGCCCGCGCGTCCGGCTTCGAGCTGCGTGAACGACTGGCCGTGTACCCGGAGTTCGTCCGGCGCGGCGAGCCCTGGCTGGACCCGCGGCTGCTGCCGCACGTCGAGGCGCTGCTCGACCCGGAGACCGGGCTCGCCCGCGAGGACGCCGTCGTCGAGGGACGGCCGTGGCAGGAACCGGAGGACGTGTTCGCCGCGCGCGGCCGTACCGACCTGCACCGCACCATCGACACCGACGGCCGTACCGCGGACCGGCGCGACGACTTCGACGAGGTGTACGGCGACTGGGCCGACCTGCGGGAGCGCGCCGCCCCCGGGATGGCGCCGGAGCGGATCGACGGCGACGTGCGCGCGGCGCTCGCCACCGCCGCGGACGACCCCACCCGGCTCACCGACGACGAGGCGCTGGCCCTGCTGCACGCCGACGGCCCCGCCCTGGACGCGCTGTGCGGGATCGCGGACGCGCTGCGGCGGGACGTCGTCGGCGACGACGTCACCTACGTCGTCACCCGCAACATCAACTTCACCAACGTCTGCTACACCGGCTGCCGCTTCTGCGCCTTCGCGCAGCGCCGCACCGACGCCGACGCGTACACCCTCTCCCTCGACCAGGTCGCCGACCGGGCCGCGCAGGCGTGGGACGTGGGCGCGGTCGAGGTGTGCATGCAGGGCGGCATCCACCCGGACCTGCCGGGGACGGCCTACTTCGACATCGCGCGGGCGGTCCGGGAACGCGTCCCCGGCATGCACGTGCACGCCTTCTCCCCGATGGAGGTCGTCAACGGAGCCACACGTACCGGGATGTCGATCCGCGACTGGCTCACCGCCGCCAAGGAGGCCGGTCTCGGCTCGATCCCGGGAACGGCCGCGGAGATCCTCGACGACGAGGTCCGCTGGATTCTCACCAAGGGCAAGCTGCCGACCGCGACCTGGCTGGAGGTGATCGGGACCGCTCACGAGGTGGGCCTGCGCTCCTCCTCCACCATGATGTACGGCCACGTCGACCAGCCCCGCCACTGGCTGGGCCACCTGCGCCTGCTGGCCCGCACGCAGGAACGCACCGGCGGGTTCACCGAGTTCGTGACGCTGCCTTTCATCCACACCAACGCGCCGGTGTACCTGGCCGGGATCGCCCGGCCCGGTCCCACCCGGCGCGACAACCGGGCCGTCACCGCCATGGCCCGCCTGCTGCTCCACCCGCACATCCCGAACATCCAGACCAGCTGGGTCAAGCTCGGCACCGAGGGCGCCGCCGAGATGCTGCGGTCCGGGGCGAACGACCTCGGCGGCACGCTGATGGAGGAGACCATCTCGCGGATGGCCGGGTCGTCCTACGGCTCGTACCGCTCGGTGCGGGACCTGGAGGCGATCGCGGAGGCGGCGGGGCGTCCCGCCCGTCCGCGCACCACGCTGTACGGGGAGGTGCCGGAGGAACGCCTGCGCGCCGCGCGCGCGGCAGACGGGCACCTCCCCGAGCTGCTGCCGGTGGTGGACTGAGCGTGCAGCGGGCCGCTGCGGGCCGTGCGACCGGGAGCGCCCCCGGTGCACGCCGCGGCCGCCGGACGCGGGACCCGGCCGTCGCGCACGGCTACAGTGCTGACCGGGGACGTGGGGCGAACCGGAGGAGGGTGCGCGCGTGACGACCGGCACCACGGCCATATGGGGCCGCACCGAGCAGCAGGACTTCCGCAGCCGCGTTCGCGGCTGCCTCCTCGGCGGTGCGATCGGCGACGCCCTCGGCGCGGGCATCGAGTTCGACTCCCTCGCCGCCATCCGCGAGCAGCACGGCTCCGCCGGCGTCACCGACTACGTGCCCGCGTACGGCCGCCGCGGTGCGGTGACCGACGACACGCAGATGACCCTCTTCACCGTCGACGGCCTGATCCGCGCCCACGTCCGCCGCGACACCGGCGCCTGGCACCCGCCGACCGACGTGCACGCCGCGTACCGCCGCTGGGCGGCCACGCAGCGCGACTGGGGGCCGGACGAGCGGAAGAAGGACGACGGCTGGCTCGCCCGCGAGGAGTGGCTGTACGCCCAGCGCGCTCCGGGGAACGCCTGCCTCAGCGGCCTGGCCGACGACCGCATGGGCACCGTCGACGCGCCGAAGAACCCCCAGTCCAAGGGCTGCGGGGCGGTGATGCGGTCGGCGCCGTTCGGGCTGCTCGTCGGATGGGAGCCACAGCTCGTCTTCCAGCTCGCCGTCGAGTGCGCCGCCCAGACGCACGGTCACCCCACCGGCTACCTCGCGGCCGGCGCGACGGCCGCCATCGTGCACGCCCTCGCCCGTGGCGAGTCGCTGGACCACGCCGTGCAGCGCGCCCTGGCGCAGCTCGCGACCAGACCCGGTCACGAGGAGACCACCGATGCCCTCAAACGTGCCCTGGGGGCCGTCCGCCAGGGCCTGCCGGGCCCCGAACGCGTCGAGTCCCTGGGCGAGGGCTGGGTCGCGGAGGAAGCGCTGGCGATGGCCGTGTACTGCGCCCTGGTCGCCGAGGACGTCCGGCACGGACTGCTGCTCGCGGTCAACCACGGCGGAGACAGCGACTCCACGGGCGCCGTCTGCGGCAACCTGCTGGGCGCCCTCCACGGCGAGACGGCCCTCCCCCCGGCCTGGGTCGCCGAGCTCGAGGGGCGGGCGACGATCCTCGAACTCGCCGACGACTTCGCCATGGAGATGACGCAGGGCCCGGCGCTGCACTCGCCGGGTGCTTCGTCCCCGGCCTGGCTCGCCCGCTACCCCCGCGCCTGAGCGGCGCCCCGGGCCCGGCCGTTCACCGGGCCCCGACCGTCACCGGGTCAGTGGGCTCACCGGGTCAGTGGCGCCGCGAGGCACACCCGAAGCCGTCCAGGAAGGCGGCCCACGTCTCCGCGGAGAAGGCGACCACCGGACCTCGGAGGGCCTTCGAGTCCCGCACCTGCACGGGCTCCGGGCCGCCGGCCCGCACCTCGACGCAGTCGCCGTTGACCGCCGAATACGACGACTTGGTCCACGTCGTCAGGTCTGCGCGTCGACGAGTCATGTCACTCCGATCATTGGGGACGCGGGGAGAGCCCCGGGAAGCCCCGTCCGGGGCACTACCGGGGCCGACGCTACGCCGCGCCACCACCCTCGATCGGAAGCGTTCACTCGTTCGAGTGACTCACGTGCCGGAGTGCTCCGGCCGCGGCCTCCGGCCTCTACGCTGCGCTCCCGCGGGCGCCCTCGCGGCCGCTCAGGAGGCGTACTCGTCCCGCAGGCGTTCGATGAACTCCCGGGACTGTTCGGCGTTGAGGGCCTTCGCCCGGAGGTGTTCGTACATCACGCTGTAGTGCTGCACGTCGTTCGGCTTCTCGAGGTAGAGATCGCTCGTCACTCCCTCCAGGTAGACCACGCTCGCGTCCAGGGTGTCCTGGAACTCCAGAATGGAGAACTTGCCGTACATGCCCGGATGGGCGCCGACCTCGTTCGGCAGCACCTGCAGCGTGATGTGCGCCTCCCTGCTCAGGCGGACCAGGTGGTCGAGCTGGTCGGCCATCACGGCGCGGCTGCCGACCACGCGCCGCAGCAGCGCCTCGTCGATCACCGCCCAGAAGCGCAGCGCCTCGTTCGGATCGCTGAGGCGGTCCTGTCTCTTCAGCCGGACCTGCACCCGCTTGTCCACCTCTGCGGCGGTCGCCTCCGGCCACATGCCGGAGATCACCGCCTGGGCGTAGTCGCGGGTCTGCATGAGCCCGGGCACGATGAGCGACTCGTACACCCGCAGGGACGCCGCGTCGGTCTCCAGGCCGATGTACACGCTGTAGGGGATGTCGCCGAAGGCGTGCCACCAGCCCTGCTGACGGGACTCCTTGGCCATCTGCATGAGGGAGTCGACGATCCGACGGTCCTCGACCTCGTACACGCCGCACAGGTCGCGCACGTCACGCTGGCTGATGCTGCGGCGGCCGTTCTCCAGCCGGCTGATCTTCGACTGGGAGACCAGCAGCCGGTCCGCGACCTCCTCCGCCGTCATGCCCCGGAGTTCGCGCAGCCTGCGCAGCTCCTGGCCCAACCGGCGGCGCCGTACGGTGGGATTGACCTGGGACGCCACAGCGACTGCACCTCCGCGGGTAAGTACGACTACTCACCAGAAGAGTGCCACCACTGTCCGCGTCCGCGCTGGGAAACGGCGACACAGGGTGCGCCGGTATGCGGCACCGGGTGACGGACGGACGTTGCCTGGGCGGCCGTCCGTCACCCGCCGGTCGTGGGTCGTGCGGCGTCGGTGTCGGCGTCGCTCAGCGCGCGCCGACGCGGGACATGCGGGACACCGCCGGCGTCCGCCGCGCCTGGTCCGGCACCGTGTGCCCCGCAGCGGGCCGCGGAGCGTGCTGAGCGGGCGGCTGGGCCGCCGCGCGCGCTCCGGTGCCGCGCCCGCCCGAGCCGCCTCCGCCGCCGCCCGGGCGGCGCGGGGCCGCGGCTGCGCCGTTCTGCACGTCCATCACGGCGTGCGCGACGAGGCCGCCCATCGGGTCGTGCCGGATCAGGTCCCTCAGCCGGGAGCGGCAGGACCGCCCCTCGTTGCCGGGGTAGAGGTGCTTGCCCAGCCCGACGGCGTGCGCCAGCGCGGCCAGCGCGGCGGTACGCGGGTCCGGCGGTACGCCGGTCCGTATCGCGGCATCGAGGCGGGTCCGTATCTCACGGCTGATGGCCGTGTCGGTCGCCTGATAGCGCGTCGTCGGAAGCACCCCGCACATCTGGCCGTTGACGGCATGGACCATGCCGCAGCGCTCCAGGTGCGTGAGGTACGTCTGGCGCAGCCCGAGCCTGGGCCCGCCGATCCAGTGCACGGCCCGGACCGGGCTGCCGCGCCTGCGCAGCAGCTCCAGTGCGGAGTCCAGCGTCGGATCTCCTGTCGGCCGTGGTAGGACCACGGCGATACGGTCCCCGTCTGGGGCTATCCGGCCCGCCAGTGCCAGCTCGACGAGCTGTGCTCCGGCCAGGCCGAGGTCGAGCGACTGCGGCTGTGCAGTGGTACCCGTGGTCGGGTCCAGTGCCAGCAGCAGAAGCTCCTCCGGAATAGTTCTGCGGCTCCTGCCCATCCATGCCTCCCCGCGTGGATGAATGACAGGGTGACCCCTCTCACAATCATCTGTCGAGAGCACCTGACCGGAATGTTAGGGAACCAGCAGGTATGTCGTTCTCGTCATCCCGGGTGGAAGGGGAGTGGCCCCTTGACGGTGCGTTACCGACGGGGAGCGGTCCGCGACGGCGCGGCCGGTCCGGGGCGGGGTACCGGGTCATCGGGGGGCGATCCCGGAGCCGGATCACTGTTTAACTGGTAGACCGGCGGCGAGAGTGAAGGCGACAGGAGGCATCGGTGGCGGGCGAGTCCCCCGACAAGTCGGAGCGGGAAAGGTCGTCGGGGGAGACGACGGAGGACGCCGGTTCGGTTCCCGCGGCGCGACGACAGGACCCACGTGAGGCGTACGCGGCTGCCGCGGACACCGGCCCGGCGGGGGAGCCGGAGGCCGCGGCGGGCGTCCCCGAGGGGGCGGACGGCGCGGCGGAACCGGACAGCGCGGCCGCATCGGACGGCGCGGAGCGCGACGGGCCGGGGTCCGGGAACTCGCGGCAGGACGCGGACGCCGCCGACGCGCCCGCGGACGACTCCGGTGACGCACGGCTGCGCGCGGCGGTCGCCGCGTGGGTCTCCTCGGCCGACGACGACCAGAGCGGTCAGGACGGTCAGGACGACCAGGACGCCGGGCCGGGTACGCAGAGCAGCGACGCTCCCGCGGACTCGGGCTCCGGGGCGGAAGCACCGGCGGACGACTCCCCGCCAGGGGGCGGCGAGGACGGGGCCGTTGACGGCGCGAACAGCGACCTGCCGGTACGGCCGCGCGGTGCCGCGACCGAGCCCGGGACGGACTCCGCGGCGAAGCCCGCACCGGACACCGCCACCACGATGTTCGGCGTGCGCCCGGACGTGCTCGAACCGACCGACGAGACGTCCGCAGCCGCCAGGGCGGAGCGGATGACTGCGGCGTTCTTCGGCTCGTCCCGCAAGCCCGGCGAGCAGGACTCCGTGGCCGAAGCGACCTCCCCAGAGGGCGTCGGGGCCGACTCCGCTGCCGACTCCCCGCTCGACACCTCTGCCGACGTCGCGCCTGACCAGACGCCGGGGGAGGCGCGTGACGTGACCGAGCAGGCGCCCGCGGGTCCCGACGAGCCGGCGAGCGCACCGGAGGAGCGTGACGACGACGGAGACGCGGTCGACGCCCCGGCGGACGACGAGGAGTTGCCGGGCGACGACACCCCGGCGGACACTCCGGCGGACACGGCATCGGACTCGGCAACGGACCCCGACCCGGACCTCGACGCGCCCGACGCGGCAGGCGAGGAGCTACCGGGGAAGGACCGGAGGACCACCGCCTCCGGCGCCGTCGCCGCTTCGGCGGCCAAGACCGACGAGGAGAACCCGGGCGGGCCGGCCGCGCAGCGGGACCACGCGACGACGGCCCTCCGCCTTCCCCGGGAGGACGGGGACGAGGACACCCCGTCCGGCGAGACGACGGCGGTGGTGACACCTGCGGAGAAGCCGGCGGACAAGGGCGAGGACGAAGACAAGGGCAAGGACGAGGACACCTCCGACGGCGACGGCGAAAACGGCGGCTCCGGCGAGGGCGGGAGCCGGTTCGTCCCGCTGCGCTCCACCGACGCGCCGCGCACGCCCGACGGAGCCGGAACGCGGCGCCCGCTGCCGGACGCGCAGACCAGCAGCACCGGCACGCCCGCCTCCGTCATCTCCGGCGTCGGTGGCGAACAGGAACGCACCAAGCAGCAGCCGGCGCCCGAGCCGCCGCCGCTGGAACTGCTGGCGCAGCTCACCAACACGCCCCCGCCGCCGGAGACTCCGCTGCGCACCGCCGTGCGCCGGGTCAAGATCTGGACGCCGCTGGTGCTCCTGCTGGCGATCGTGTTCGTGATCGTGCAGGCCGTGCGGCCCCTGCCGGAACCGACGCTGACGCTGACCGAGCAGGCCACGTACACCTTCGACGGCGGCGAGCCGTCGCTGCCGTGGCCGACCGAGGGCCAGGCGTACGTGGAGGTCTCCGGGCTCGGTGTGCTCGGCTCGTACGGCGAGCAGAAGGCGGTGCCGATCGGCAGCGTGGCGAAGACCATGACGGCCTACCTCGTGCTGCAGAAGTCCCCGCTGAAGGAGGGCGCGGACGGGCCGAAGATCACCATCGACCAGAAGGCCGAGGACGACGGCAAGCGCGGCGCGGGCAACGGCGACGAGTCCGTGCTGCCCAGCGTCGAGAAGGGCGACAAGATCACCCAGCGGGACGCGCTGTCCGCGTTGATGATCCCCTCCGCGAACAACATCGCCCGTCTGCTGGCTCGTTGGCACAGCGGTTCCGAAGCGGCGTTCGTCGAGGAGATGAACGAGACCGCCGAGGAACTGGGCATGGAGAACACGAAGTACACCGACCCCAGCGGCCTGGAGGAGACCACCGTCAGCACCGCGAAGGATCAGGTGCAGCTGGGCAAGAAGGCCATGGAGATCCCGGCGCTGGTGGAGATCACCAGGCAGCCGTTCTGGAAGGACCCGTTCTCCGGCGAGCAGATGCGCAACTGGAACACGGTGGTGTCGAGCGCCGGCGCGATCGGCATCAAGACGGGCACCACCACGGTCGCGGGCGGCAACCTGCTCTTCGCCGGTTACGAGGAGATCGGCGACACGCGGCAACTGGTCGTCGGCGCCGTGCTCGGGCAGCACAAGCCGCCCATCATCGACACCGCCAACGCCGTCAGCGACAAGCTGCTGACCGCGGCGGAGGGGACGCTGACCGCGGAGAAGATCGTGCAGAAGGGCGACGTCGTCGGCTACGTGGACGACGGCCTCGGCGGCCGTACGCCGGTCGTCGCGACCGAGGACGTGGCGGCCGTCGGCTGGGGCGGTGTGGAGGTCGACCTCGCGCTGGAGCCCCTGAAGGACATGCCGCACACCGCCCCCACCGGGAAGCGGGTCGGCACGCTGACGGTAGGGGGCGGCCCCGGACAGGTCGAGGTACCGGTGGCGCTGGAGCAGGACCTGCCCGAACCCGCCTTCGGGGACAAGCTGACGCGCATCCTGTGACGCGTCAGCGGTGACGACCCGTCCGGGGCAGGGCCGGCGCACGCCGCGCCGGTAGCCTGCCCCGGACGCAGAAGCCACGTGGGGGAGACGACAGATGACCACCCTGGGGCCCCCACCGCGCACGCGGGAGGCCGAGGCCGAGGACGGCCGGGCCGCGCGTGACGTCGAGGCCGCCGGGCGGATACCGGGCGGCCGCACGGCGCTGCTGCCGCGCCCGCGCCAGCCGCGCGCGGACACGACGTCCGCCGCACGCACGGCCGTCGCGGCGCCGCCCGCGACAGTCGCCGGGCGGGTGGCGCGGTGGCTGCGGCACCCCGTGGGCGCGGCCCTGCTCTTCGGCTCGGTGCTGCACCTGCTCTGGCTGTGGCTGATCGCGAACGGCGGCGGCGACCTGGCCGCGCAGGACGCGTGGGCTGAGTTCGTCGGCCAGCACCCGCTGTCCGCGTACAACCTGGCCTGGTACGGCGGGATGCACCCCGTCTCGTACAGCGTGATCTCGCCGTACCTGATGGCCGTGGTCGGCGTGCGGCCCACGCTGATCGCCTCCGGTGTGCTGTCCGGCGGCCTGCTGGCGTGGCTGCTGATGCGGTCACGCGCGGTGCGCCATCCTCTGGTCCCGGCGCTGTGGGGGGCCTTCGCGTTCGCCTGCAACGCGGCGTCGGGCCGCGTGACGTACGCGCTGGGCACGTTTTTCGCGCTCGGCGCGGTGGCCGTGGTGTGGGCCTGGCCGGTGCGGTGGCGGGACCGGCGTGCGCTGCGCGGCGGGCTGGCGCTGGTGCTGTCGGCGCTGGCGACGGGAGGCAGCCCGGTCGCGGGCCTCTTCCTCGAAGTGGTCGCCGGCGCGCTGATTCTGCGCGGACGTTGGCGTCCCGCGCTCGCCCTCGGCCTTCCGCTGCCGCTGGTGGTGGGCGTCAGCGCCCTGCTGTTCCCGTTCACGGGCGTGCAGCCCATGCCGTGGGTGTCGGTGGCCTTCCCGCTGGTCACGACGGCGGCCGTACGGCTGCTGGCGCCGCGCGAGTGGCGCACGGTGCGGCGCGGCGCGGAGATCTACCTCGTCGGCATCCTGCTCACCTGGGCGATTCCGTCCCAGGTCGGCTCCAACGTGGAACGGCTCGCGCAGATCTTCGGGGGCGTGGTGCTGCTGGCGCTGCTGCCCCGGTTCCGCACCGGACGGTCGGCGGTGCGCGGGCGCCGGTTCACCGCGCTGGTGTGCGCGTTCGTGGTGACCGCCGGTTTCCAGATCGGCAAGCCCGTCTGGGACGTCGTGCACACCCGTCCGGAGGCCGCCTGGGCGCACAGCCTCGCGCCGCTGCTGCACCAGCTCCAGCAGGTCGACGCGGACCGGGGCCGCGTGGAGGTGGTGCCGGTGCGCAGCCACCGGGAAGCTTCTGCGCTCGCCCCCTACGTGAACCTGGCGCGCGGCTGGAACCGGCAGGCCGACGCGGAACGGAACCCGCTCTTCTACGAGGAGGGCGCGTTCTCGGCGGACGGTTACCACGACTGGCTGCGGCGCTGGGCCGTCCGCTACGTGGTGCTGCCGCTCTCCGACACCCCGGACGTGGCGGCGCGCGAGGAGGCGCGGCTGGTCCGCTCCGACCCGGCCTTCCTCGAGCCGGTCTGGCAGGACGAGAACTGGCAGCTCTACCGCGTCACCGACCCGCTGCCGCTCGCCTCGGCGCCGGCGACGTCCGCGGAGGCGGGCGCGGGCGAGGTCACGCTGACGGTGCGCGAGCCGGGCGCCGTGCTCGTCCGCGTCCCCTGGTCGCCCTGGCTCGGGCTGGTCAACCGGGACGGCGACCGCATCGCGCCGCCGGGCGGCTTCGGCCGCAACGTCAACGGCTGCCTGCGCCCGGCGAATCCGCGGCCCGTGCAGTCGCCCCCGGAGGCGGCGCCCGGCGCGCACGCGCCGGGGCCGGGGTCCGTGCCCGACCGGAACGCCCCCGGGAATGCGCCGGCCCCGGAGGACGGCGACGCCCTCGGCGTCCTCGCCTCCGGCGAGTACGACGAGCGGCGCACCGACCACTGGACGGTGCTGGAGGCGCCGCGGGCCGGCACGTACCGGATCGCCGCGCCGTACCGCCTGCCACGCGGCACGCCCTGTCCCGCGTCGTCCGCCGACGCCCCGCGCGACAGACCCTAGCCCTCGCCAGCGCCCCCTCCCGGGCTCGGCCCGCACGTCGCTGCGGACGGCGCGGTTCAGGGACGCAGCGCGGCGAGGACGGTGTCGATGGTGTCCGCGTCGTCCGGGCGCTTGTCCTCGCGGTAGCGCACCACGCGTGCGAACCGCAGCGTGACGCCCGCCGGGTAGCGCGAGGAGCGCTGCACCCCGTCGTAGGCGATCTCCACCACCAGCTCGGGCCGTACCAGGACCCCCCACGGCTCCTCGCTGACGGTCAGCTCCCGCAGGCGCGTGGTCTGCCACGCCAGCAGCGCGTCGGTGAGGCCCTTGAAGGTCTTGCCCAGCATGGTGAAGGTGCCGTCGGCGCGCCGGGCGCCGAGGTGGAGGTTGGAGAGCCTGCCGGTGCGCCGCCCGTGACCCCACTCGGCGCCGAGGACGACCAGGTCCAGCGTGTGCACGGGTTTCACCTTCAGCCAGGAGGCGCCGCGCCGGCCGGCGCTGTACGCCGAGTCCAGCGCTTTGAGGACGACGCCCTCCTGCCCGCGTGCCAGCGCCTCCTCCGCGAACGCCCGGGCGTGCGCCTGCCCGGACTCCCCGGCGTCCTCGACCGCCGTCCGGCGCACCCGCAGTGCCTCGGGGACGACGCGCGCCAGCTCGGCGTGCCGTTCGCGGACGGGCAGGTCCAGCAGCGAACGGTCGTCGAGGGAGAGCAGGTCGAAGAAGGCGACGGAGACGGGGAGGGAAGCCTGCGCCCCGGCGACGTCGAGCCGTGACCCGACGCGCCCGGAGGTCTCCTGGAAGGGCCGGGGGCGGCCGTCGGCGTCGCGCGCGACGACCTCGCCGTCCAGCACGGCGCGGGTGACTGGCAAGTCCGCGGCGGCGGCGACGACCTCGGGGAGCCGGTCGGTGATCTCGTCGAGCGTCCGCGTCCAGACCCGCACGACGGGACCCTGCCGGCCTTCGGGGCGCACGCGCACCGGGTGGGCGGGTTCGCGGGGGTCCTCGCCCTCGTGATCGATGTGGACCTGGACCCGGATGCCGTCGAGTTTCTCCTCGACGGCGCTGGGGCCGAGCCGGTCGAGCGCCTCGTCCACGTCCTTGGCGCTCTGCGCCAGCATGGGCTGGACGGGGCGGCCGACCTCCAGCCGGAAGTCGGCCAGCGCGGCCGGGCCGCCTTCCAGCAGGGCCCGGGCCACGGAGCCGAGCGACCCGCCGAGCATCACCGCGCGGCGCACCTCGGCCGCGTCGGCGCCGACAGCGACGGCGAGTGCCTCGACGGCGAAGGCGTCCAGCGCGCCCTGCCGCAGTTCTCCGCCGATGAGGCGGACCAGGAAGTCCTGCTCCGCAGCGGTGGCGCGGCCCAGCAGTTCGCCGAGGAGCCGGCGGCGTTCGTGCTGGGAGCCCTTGCCGGAGACCAGGGCGATGCGGTCCAGCGCGCGGTTGACCTCGCCCAGGGTGAGGGTCGGGGTCTTGGCGGGGGCGGGGCGGTCGACGAGGGTGCGCCAGCCGATGCCCGTGCGGCGCTGGGGGAGGCGTCCGGCGAGGTAGGTGATGGTGACCGGGGCCTCGGCGGGGTCGGCGGTGCGGAACAGCTCGGCGAGCAGTGCGACCTTCTCCGTCCGGGCGGAGGTGGCCGCGACGGCGAGCGAGGTACGGGCGATGTCGGCCAGGAGCATGCGGTCATCCTCGCCCAGCCCTCACCCCGAGGCGCGGTACGGCGCGCGGTCCTGCGCGCGCCCGGCGGCCGGCAGGCGACGGCGCCCGGGCCTCGCACGGGGCGGACCGTGCTCCGCGCACGCCGTGCGGCGGCCCTGACGCGGCCGGAGGGGCGCCGTACGGGGTGCGGAGGGGGCGCGTCGCACAGGCGTGTGCGTCGGTCAAGAGGGCCCGTGGGTTGTGCACTTGACGTGGCGTCAACACCCCGCCGCGTGCAAAGCTGAGGAGCGCGACCGTCCGACTACGGACAGCGTGCGGTCACCCGTGCGCGCGCAAGCCTGTCTGAAGGGTGTGAGGTCTGACATGCGGCAGGAGAACCGCACGGTCTTGTCCGAGGTGGACGTCAACGTGCCGAGTGTGGCGCGGATGTACGACTACTACCTCGGCGGCAAGGACAACTACGCGGTGGATCGTGCCGCCGTGGCCGAGCTGGACAAGGTGGTGCCCAGCACCAGACCGCTCGCGATCAACAACCGCCGCTTCCTCCAGCGCGTGGTGCGCGTGCTCGCCGAGGACTACGGCGTCCGCCAGTTCCTGGACCACGGCTCAGGTCTGCCCACGCAGGACAACGTGCACCAGGTCGCGCAGGGCATCGACCCGAAGTCGCACGTGGTCTACGTGGACGACGACCCGATCGTGCTCGCGCACGGGCGGGCGCTGCTCCAGGAGGACGACCGCACGGTCGTCATCCAGGCGGACATGCGCCGCACCGACCAGATCTTCGCGCACGAGGAGGTCAAGCGGCTGATCGACCTCTCCCAGCCGGTCGCCGCGCTCTTCGTCTCGGTGATGCACTGCATCCCCGACCCGGGGCCGGAGGAGCTGGTGAAGCAGATCACCGAAAGGCTGCCGTCGGGCAGCTTCGTGGTGATCAACCAGCTGGTCAGCGAGAACAAGGAGACCCGCGACTTCGTCACGAACTTCATGGACGAGACCACCCAGGGCCACTGGGGGCGGGTGCGCGAGCCGCACGAGGTCGAGCGGTACTTCGACGGCCTGCAGGTCCTCGAGCCCGGGCTGGGCCGGATCAACCACTGGCGGCAGGACTCGGAGCTGGTCCTCCAGGAGCCGGACACCGGCGACTGGTACGAGTTCGGCGGCGTCGCGCGCATCCCGTGAGCGGGGCCTGAGGGCACGCGCCGCAGACGCCGGTGGCCGGCCCCCCATGGGGGGGCCGGCCACCGGCGTCTCTCGTCAGAACTCCTCGCGCAGCTCTCTGAGGAACGCGGTGCTCCTGGTCGGCGTCTCCGCCGTCGCGCAGAGCCGGTCCATGACCACCATGTAGTTCTCCACCTCGTCCTGCTTGTCCAGGTAGAGGGCCGTGGTGAGCTGTTCCAGGTAGACCACGTCGGGCAGGTCGGGCTCGAGGAAGCGGAGTATGGTCACCGGCCCGCCCGCCGCGGAGAGCCCGCCGATGCTGAACGGCGCGATCTGCAGCGTGATGTTGCGCCGTGACCCCATCTTCAGCAGGTGCTCGATCTGGTCCCGCATCACCTCGGGCTCGCTGCCCAGCGGGCGCCGCAGCGCCGCCTCGTCGACGACCGCCCACAGCTTCGGGCCGAACTCGCTCTCCAGGGCGTTCTGACGCTCCATGCGCAGCCGCACGCGCCGCTCGATGTCGGCCTCGCTCGCGCGGGGGTGGCCGAGCCGGGTGACGGCGCGGGCGTACTCGGGCGTCTGCAGCAGGCCCGGCACGAACTGCACCTCGTAGGTGCGGATGACGGACGCGGCCTCCTCCAGGCCGATCAGCTGCTCGAACCAGGAGGGCAGCACGTCGCTGTACTTGTTCCACCAGCCGGGGACGCTGGCCTGGCGGGCGAGGGCGAGGAAGTTCTCGACCTCCTCGGCGTCGTGCACGCCGTACAGCGCCAGCAGGTCGGCGACGTCCCGGTCCTTGTAGCCGGTGCGGCCCAGCTCGAGCCGGCTGATCTTCGCGTGTGAGCCGCGGATCGCGTCGCCGGCCGCTTCCCGGCTGATGCCCGCGGTCTCGCGCAGCCGGCGCAGCTGCGTGCCGAGCACGATGCGCAGGATGGTCGGCCCGCCCCGCGGGTGGTCGAGGATGCGCCTGACCGACGAACGGCTCTCCGGTTCCGGCTGTGCTGCCATCTCCTAGCCCCTGCTCCCGTGAGTAGTCGTCAGGATGCCCAGTGTCCCACTGTCAAGGCCCGGCGTACAGCCGAACACTGGCCAGGCGCATGTGACCGACGGCACGCGCCCGCGCTCGGTGTGGTGGGCGCGGGCGCGAAGTGGTGTCGTTCGGCGACTGCTCCGCTGGTCGGGCGGAAGGCCGGTCTCGGACGGCCGGTCGCCGGAGTGGGGTGTGTGGGGGCGACGGGTGTGGGGGTGGTGGTCGGTGTGGTCCGCAGGCGGCGGTCAGGCGCCGGCGTCGAGCAGGTCGTCGAAGTCGCCGTCCTTGGCGCCCTGGATGAAGGCGGTGATCTCGGCCGGCGTGTAGAGGAGGGCCGGGCCCGTGGGGAAACGGGAGTTGCGTACGGCCACTCCGCCGTCGGCGAGTTCGGCGAGCTCGACGCAGTTGCCGCTGGGGTTGCTGCGGCGGCTCTTGCGCCAGGTGACGTGACGGAGTCGGGGGTCCTGCATCGCGTGGTCGATGTGCATGGGCATCACCATGCCATCAGGCGAGTGTTCTTGCACCTGTTCTTACAGATGTCCTTGCGGGTGTTCTTGCATCTGTCCTTACGACCGTTCTTGCAGATGTGCTTGCAGCTCCGTCTCCGGAGGCGGATGATGGAGGCGACCTGTCCGAACCTGTGTCAGCTCGTTTCCAGGTACCGATGACGGCAGTGGAGTTCGTGATGACGCCACCCCCTCTCTGCACCGAGACCGACGCACCGCACTGCGAGTGGGACGACCCGCTCACGCGGCTGCTCCTGCTGCTGGAGATCGCCGACGAGCCGTCCTGGCTGCGGGACGTGGCCGCGGCCCGCGCCGACCGGGCGGAGACTCCGCGGAGCCCTGCAAGCGGTCACTGACAGGGGTCCCGACCGGTCAATCCCGGAAAGCTTTGTGCAGGGTGGCGCAACACTGCGAAGCTTGGGCGGTCGGCCGCCCACAAGGCGGCGTTCGTCGATCCGCCGGAGTCACCCTTGGCCGAGCCCTCCCGCACCCACCCCGGTCGGTTGTTGTCGTGGTTGCCGTATGCCGCGATGGCCGCCGTGGCCGTCATCGACCTCACGGCCGGGCCGGGAGTCGGCTTCCTGCCGCTGATCGCGCTCGGCCCCGCGTTCGCCGGTCTCGCCGGCAGCATGCGGCGCACGGGTGCCATCAGCGTGCTCGCGATGGGACTGTGCCTCACACTCGGCCTGTACAACGGGCAGTTCGGGGACCGGCGCGGCTCGACGGCACTGCTCGGCGTCGCCGGGGTCTCGGCGGCCGGTCTGCTCGCCACGGCGGGACGGAAGCGCCGTGAGGCGGAACTGGCCAGCGTCCGCAGCATCGCCGAGGTGGCGCAGCGGGTGCTGCTGCGGCCGGTGCCGCTCAGCGTCGGCCCGCTGCGCATCGCCGTCTCCTACACCTCGGCGGTCGCCGAGGCCCGCATCGGCGGTGACCTGTACGAGGTGGTGACTTCGCCGCGCGGGGTGCGCGTGATCGTCGGGGACGTGCAGGGGAAGGGGCTGGAGGCGGTGGAGACCGCGGCCGTGGTGCTCGGCGCCTTCCGGGAGGCCGCCTACGACGAGGTGGATCTGGTGACCGTCGGCGCCCGCCTGGAGCGTGCCCTGGGGCGACACCTGTCCGACGAGAAATTCGTGACCGCCGTGCTTGCCGAACTCTCCGACGACACAGCCACGTTGCTCGACTTCGGGCACCCGCCGCCGCTGCTCGTGCGGCACGACGGGGGCGTCGAGTACGTCGAGGTGCCCGACCCGGCGCCGCCGCTCGGGCTAGGTTCGCTGGCGAAGGAGGAGCCGCTGCCGTACGCCCAGCCCTTCGCCCCGGGCGACCAGTTGCTCTTCTACACCGACGGCGTCACCGAGGCGCGAGATCCGGACAACCGCTTCTACCCGCTCGCGGAACGCGCCGGACTACTCAAGGACCCCAACCCGCAGACCGCGCTGGACGCGATACGTGAGGACCTGGTGGCGCACGTGGAGCGCCCGTTGCGGGACGACGCGGCGATGTTGCTGCTCCGCCACCGCACGCGGGGAGATGTGTGCTCCCCGCGTGCGTGACGTGGGGGACGGGGGAGGGCCCGGTGATCGTTCCGGGCAGGCGATACCGAAGCGATACGTGCTGTGATCTGGACGTCACGGTGCGGGTGGGGGAGACTCCCTGCCGCGTCGAACGTTCACATCCGCCGTCCGGCATGTGAACGGCCGAAACCGAGCGAGGGCGGTGCGGGCAGTGCAGCGACGACGGAAGATCGGCCTGGTCGCGGCCGGGCTGGCGACCAGCCTGCTGGCGACGCTCACCGGCTGCGGTGGCGAGAACCCACTCGGCGGTGAGGTCAGCCTCAAGCTGATGGCGGTCGAGCACGGGGACCGTTCCGGCAACAGCTCCCAGCGGTTCTGGGACAAGCTGATCGGCGAATTCCGGTTCGAGCACCCCGACATCGACGTGGACGTCGACCTCTACGAGCGCGACGCCATCGACGCCGAGGTGCGCGAGAGGGTGGCCGAGGACCGGATCCCCGACCTCGCCCAGACCAGCGCCTCGTTCGCCGGCTACGCCCGCCGCGACCTGCTCTACAGCGCCCGCGAGGTGCTCTCCACCCACACCCAGGCGTCCATCACGGCGTCCCTGGTCCAGGCGGGCACGGTCGGCCACGTCCAGTACGGGTTCCCGTTCTCCGCGAGCACCCGCGCGCTCTTCTACAACAAGGACCTCTTCGAGCAGGCCGGCGTCGAGGAGCCGCCCCGTACCTGGGAGGAGCTGCTGCGGACGGCCCGTTCCCTGAAGGCGGTCGGGGTGAAGACGCCGTACGGTCTCCCGCTGGGCGAGGAGGAGGCGCAGGCCGAGACGCTCAACTGGATGCTCGGGAACGGCGGCGGTTATCTCAGCGACGCCGGTTCGTACGACATCGACTCCCCGCAGAACGTCGCCACCTTCGAGTTCCTCCGCGACGAACTGGTCGGCCCGGGGCTGACCAACGAGAACCCCGCCACCACCGACCGCCAGGAGGTGTACGCGGCGTTCCTTGAGGGCGAGGTGGCGATGCTCAACGGCCATCCCGGGCTCATGCAGCTCGCGTTGGAGAGCGGTGTCCGCTTCGGCACCTCCCCGCTGCCCGGCCGCACCGCTCCCGCGCGGACCACCACCGGTGTCGCCGACTGGACGATGGCGTTCAAGGAGAACGGTCACGCGGAGGAGATCCGCACCTTCCTCGACTTCGTCTACCAGGAGCGGTACGTGGTCGAGTACGCCGGCACCCACAACATGCTGCCGGTGACCACCGAGGCCGCGTACACGATGCGGGAGGACGCGGCGCACAAGCCGCTCTGGCCCTTCATCGAGTCGCTGGACGTCGCCCGCTTCTACCCGCTCGGCAAGTCGTCCTGGGGAGAGGCTTCGCGGCGGCTGAGCGCCACCATCGGCAGCGCGGTCCTGGGTGGCGGTGCGCCGCGCACGGTACTGGGGCGGGTGCAGAGCGATGCCGTCGCCGGGGAGGAGAAGGTGGCGGCGGAAGCCGAGGCGGTGCCCTGACGCCCGGCGCTGCGGACAGGTGAAGACCCCG
This sequence comes from Streptomyces sp. RKND-216, assembly GCF_004795255.1. Lineage (NCBI taxonomy): Bacteria > Bacillati > Actinomycetota > Actinomycetes > Kitasatosporales > Streptomycetaceae > Streptomyces > Streptomyces sp. RKND-216. The sequence goes on from NZ_SSBQ01000002.1 coordinate 3,459,291, forward strand.
GACTCCGCGAGGAATCCGGGGTCTTCGAGGTGTCGGGGTCCGGGGCGGACGGGTCGGGTTACGCGGCGCGCGTCACCGAGCCCTGCGTGGCACTCATCCAGGCCCGCCGGAGGCGGGCGAGTTCCGCGAGGTCGGCCGGCGTCCACACCCGACGGCCCGCGACGAACTCGCGGATCGCCGTGTTGGCGTCCGCGGCGGCCGTCGAGCCGGAAGGCGTTGGTGTAGACGAAGTGGACATGTGTGCAAGGTTAGGGGAGGTGACCGACAATCTCACCCGGTGCGTTCGTACCGGAACGACCCGGATGCGCCCGCGTGCGCCCCGCCGAGCAGGGGTGCAGATCGGTCCTTCCGGCCTCATGGGGTGGAAAACCGCAGCTCAGGCGCGACACTCCCGATGCGGGCCGGTGGCATGTGCCCCCGGCCCCTGCCGTCACCGAGCGCCGTCGTGCGCCCCCGCTCCGTGGCGCATCTCACGTGCCCGGAGCGTTTCCCGCCTCGTGCCAGGGGGTTGAGCCGTGTGGCCGGGGTCTCATCGGTGTCTCGATGCCGTCGTCGGACTTCACCCCGGGTGCATGTGCCATGCGAACATGGCAGACGCGCCTGACGGGCCGGCGCGTTCCGGCGGCCACCGACGGATGACGGAGTGAACGTGGACACCTCACACACCGTGCGCGACCTGACCGTGAGCGGCGGCGACCCGGCGTGCCGCCCGGTGGAGCTGTGGCGGCCCGGTCCCACGGTACCGAGAAGGGCGCTCGGCGCCCGTCTGCGCGTACTGCGCGAGGAGAGCGGGCTGACCCACACCGAGGCGGGCGCCGCGATCGGGGTGTCACGGTCGAAGATCAGCCGTCTCGAACACGGCCGCACCGGGAGCAAGCAGCGCGACGTGGAGGCCCTGCTGGCGCTCTACGGCGTGGTCGGCGAGGCCGAGCGCAGCGTGGTGCGCACCCTGGCGGAGCAGGCCAACACCCCCGGCTGGTGGCACCGTTACCTCGACCTCGTGCCCTCCTGGCTGCACGACTACCTCGGTGCCGAGCAGGCGGCGGACGTGATCCGTGGCTACGAGGTGCAGTTCGTGCCCGGCCTGCTCCAGACCCCGGCGTACGCGCGGGAGGTCGTACGGCTCGGGCACCCGGACGCGTCCGAGGACGCACTGGACCGGCACGTGGAGTTCCGGATGCGCCGGCAGGAGGTGCTCGACCGGCCGACTCCGCCGCACCTGTGGGTCGTGGTGGACGAGGCGGCGCTGCGCCGCCCCCTCGGTTCGCGGGCCGTGATGCGCGACCAGCTCGACCACCTCGCCCGGATGGCGCGGCGCCCGCACATCACCATCCAGCTCCTGCCGTTCGCCTGCGGGGGCCACCCGGCCCTGTGCGGCTCGGTGACGATGCTGCGGCTGCCCGGCGGCCAACTCCCCGACATGGTCTACCTGGAGCAGCTGACGAGCGCCGTGTACCCGGACAAGCCCGCGGACGTGCACCACTACTGGGACGTGCTCAACCGCCTGGTGGTCCAGGCCGAGCGGGCCTCCCGCACCCCCGAGCTGCTGCGCGCCCTCCGCGACGACCTCTGAGCCGGGCTTCCGCCCCGCCCTCCGCCCCGGCTGCCACGACGGCTGCCGGGGCGGCGCGGCCGTCGTGGGGGCCGGGTCTTCCGCCCCGCCCCCGGGGCGGGCATCGTGGGAGCCGATACGCACCCCCGTGAGGAAGGCCGCACGCCCCATGTCCCCGGAACGCTTCCTGCAGCCGGAGCCCGCTGACGCCGCCGTCCAGGCCCCGGCGTGGCTGTCCGACGCCGTCCTCTACCAGATCTATCCGCAGAGCTTCGCCGACTCCGACGGCGACGGGATCGGCGACTTCGCGGGCATCACCGAGCGACTGGACCATCTCGCCTGGCTCGGCGTGAACACCGTCTGGCTCAATCCCTGCTTCGCCTCGCCGTTCCGCGACGGCGGCTATGACGTGTCCGACTACCTCACCCCCGCGCCCCGCTACGGCACCGTCGACGACCTCGCCAAGCTGGTCGACGCCGCACGGCGGCGGGGCATCCGGGTGCTGCTCGACCTGGTCGCCGGGCACACCTCCGACCAGCACCCCTGGTTCCGGCACGCGCTGGAGGACCCGGCGGACCACCGCTACGTGTGGACCGAGAGCGACCCGGTACCGGCGGGCTTCGCCCCCTCGCCGGGCCCCCGGCCCGGCGCGTACCTGCCCAACTTCTTCGTCTCCCAGCCCGCGCTCAACTTCGGCTACGCGCGCACGCACCCGGACGAGCCGTGGCGTCAGCCCGTCGACGCGGAGGGGCCGCGCGCGAACCGCGCCGCGCTGCGCGAGATCATGGACCACTGGCTGGGTCTGGGACTCTCCGGGTTCCGGGTCGACATGGCCTCCTCCCTGGTGAAGGACGACCCGGAGCACCGGGAGACCGTGAAGCTGTGGCAGGAGCTGCGCGGGTGGCTGGACCGCGCCCACCCGCGCGCGGTGATCCTCAGCGAGTGGGGCGATCCGTCGGTCTCGGTCCCGGCGGGCTTCCACGGCGACTTCTTCCTCCAGTTCGGCGGCCCGTCCAACGGCCTGCCCATGCGATCGCTGTGGAGCAACGGCGGCGGTACCGTCGACACCTCCTGGGACCCGCTGAGCTGCTACTTCCACGCCGACGGCGAAGGCTCCCCGGACCGGTTCACCCATGCCTGGGAGGAAGCGGCCGCCGCCATCGGCGGCGCGGGACACATCGTGCTGCCGACCTCCAACCACGACTTCTCCCGGCTCGCGACTTCGCCGCGCACCCGCGAGGAGCTGCCGGTGGCGTTCGCCTTCCAGATGACGTGGCCGACGCTGCCCGCGATCTACTACGGCGACGAGATCGGCATGCGGTACGTGCCGGGGCTGCCCGACCACGAGGGAAGCGTCCTCGGCCCGCGGTACAACCGAGCGGGCTCCCGCACGCCCATGCAGTGGGACGACGGTGAGAACGCCGGATTCTCCACGGCACCGGCGGACGACCTGTACCTGCCGCTCGACCCGGACCCGGACCGCCCCACGGTCGCCGGGCAGCGCGCGGATGAGGATTCGCTGCTGCACCTGGTGCGCCGGCTGATCGCGCTGCGCCGGTCCACGCCGGAGCTGGGGCCCTCTGGGGCCGTGCGGGTGCTGAACACCGGCTACCCGCTGGTGTACCTGCGCGGGGAGCGCTACCTCGTGGTGGTCAACCCCCGCCGTGAGCCGGTCCGGATGCCGCTGCCCTGCATGCTGCCGCCGGGCACGACCCCGGCCGCGCTGGAGGTCTCCGGCGTGACCGTCACCCCCACCACACTCACCGCGGAGTCCTTCGCCTTCGGCGTCTTCGACCTGGGCGCCGGCACCGGCGTCTGACCGGTGCGCACGGCGACGGGCAGCCGACGGTCACAGCCGGCTGCCCGTCGCCGTCAACGGCGCTTGCCCTTCCGCTTCCCGGAGCCGTACGACGACCAGGCGCCGCGATGCAGGTGGCAGCGTGAGGCGCCCTTCATCGCCAGGTTCTGACAGTTCCCTCCATTCTTCGTCCACGCCCTGCACTTCGACTGTGTACCCATGCCGACCGCCCTTCTCGTGCCCACGACAGGTGTCACATCGTGGGCGCCGGACCCGCCGCCGGGGAGGGCGCAGACCGTGCCGTCGGGGGCGCACCCGGCGCGCGAGCGGCGCCGGATGCGCCCCCGATCGGCGGCCGACCCCGTCAGGAGAAGGTGGCGTTCCAGGTGTCCGGGCCGACGACGCCGTCGACGGTCAGACCCTTGCGGCCCTGCAGTGTGCGGCAGGCGCTCTCGGAGGCCGGCCCGTACTGGGAGTCGACGCCCAGGCTGAAGCCGTGTGCACTGTTCATCTTCGACTGCCAGGTCGCGACGCTCGGGTGGTTGAAGATCGGCGGCTGGGTGAAGTACACGCCCGGCCAGGACGGCGTGCCGCCGCCTCCGCCCGGGTTGAGCGTGCCGTCCAGCACCAGCGGATAGAGGTTGCCGGGGCAGGCGGTGGCCTTGTGGTCCTGGTGGCCGTTGACCGCGCCGGCCGCGCCGCCCTGGTTCCGCAGCCGCGTAATGGCGTGGTGGAAGGCGTCGATCAGACCGCTGGTGATGCTGTCGTAGTTCGACGAGCTGCCCCCGACGAGGCCGCACACCGCGTACCAGTTCTGGTTGCCGGAGGTGGTGCCGTTGGCGGCGGTGCGGACGTTCTCGCCGCGGCCCTCGAAGACGTAGCCGTGCACGCAGACGAGGTGGCTGTAGGCGATGTCCGACCAGCCGTTGCCGTCCATGTGGTGGTTCTGGTGCCCGCGGACCTGGCCCGCGCACGAACTGTGGCTGGACGCGGCGACCTTGCTGCCGCCCACGTGGTGGACGGTGACGCCGCCGTTCTGGGGGGTGATATTGCCGCTGGTGCTGCGCGGGGGACGCGCGCCCCACTGAGCGCGGGTGACGAAGGTGGCCATCAGCGGGTCCTCCGTCCGTGCAGCTCGCAGTCGACGCTGGCGTTCAGGGGCTCGGCGTGGGCGTTGCGCCCGTCACCGGAGGCGTAGACCGCCGCCGGGTGGTCGGGGCGGTTCACGACGGGCAGTTCACCTCTGCCGGCCACGGCGTGCGCGGGGCCGGAACAGATGACGGGGACGGCGGCGGCGCCGCCCAGCGCTGCGGCGGCGGTGAGAAAGCCCCGCCGGGTGGGTCGGGTGGTCAACGTGCCTCCTGGGGTGTGGGGGTCCGTACTCACGAGTACTGCGTGGAGAGGCGTTTGTCATGAGCACGGGCACCCCTAGCGCGGGGGTAGGGGTTTTTTGCGTATCCGTAGTTCGGCCCACCCGTATAGGTACGCCGCGCATCCGGTCGTACGTTCTCCGTGATCCGCCTCACATCCGGCAGTTCGGGGTGCGAGGTCTGGCGGTTCACCGCGGCGGCTGGGAGGCCGGCGTGGAGGCGACCGTTCCCCCACACAAGGAGATTTGACATGCTCGGAACAGTTCGAAGAGTCGCAGGCGCCGCTCTCGCCGCGGCCTTGGTGTTCATGCTCCCGGTGACCGCCAACGCGGCCGAGCCCACGGACACCCCGCCCGCCTACTCGGCGACCCTGCTCGGCGAGGAGGGCAACCTCGTCGGCGACACCCACGGGGACCACGCCCACTCCGACGCCCCGGCGCCGGCCGCCGAAGACCGCGCCGCCTTCCAGGTCCCGGCCTGGAGCTACCACATCACCGCTTCCTGCAGCGGCTACGAGAGCGCCATCCGCCAGGGCGCCAACTACTGGGGCAGCGGCACCGAGACCTCCTCCAGCGGCACCCCGGTCGAGTGCACCGGCGGCTACGTCTCCGGCTGCGGCGGCGGCAACGTGGTCGGCTGCAACTGGGGCATGGGCGACCGCATCATGCTCTCCACCATGGTGAACGACTTCGCCCTGCTCGCCGCGCACGAGTTCGGGCACAACTGGTACGGCCACTCGGCCTCCGGCTGCGCCGACTGGTCCAGCCCCTCGGCGGTGATGCGCACGACCATGTGCTGACCGGTCACCGACCGGAGAGCGCCGGCCCCCCACCGGCACTCGGCACCACGAACGGGCCGGCCGCAGCAGCGGCCGGCCCGTCCGCGTGTCCGGAAACGGCAGCGTCCGGACACCGCCCCGCGTGCGCGCACCGCGGGGTCACGGTGCCGCTTCCCCGCCTCCACCGGCCACCCGGTGGTGCTCGGCCAGCGCCTGCCGTGAATCGACGCCCAACTTCCGTATCGCACGGGCCACGTGGTGCTCCACGGTGCGGGGCGAGAGATGCAGCGTCGCCGCGATCTCCCGGTTCGTCAGGCCGGTCGCGGCCAGTTCCGCCACCTCCGCCTCACGCGGCGACATACGCTCCGCGTACGCCGGTCGTCCCGGTCGTCTGCGCTGTGCGGCTGGCTGGTGGGCCCGCAGCACGGCCCGTACCCGCGCCGCGTCCCACGCCGCGCCGAGACCGGTCAGAAGCTCCACGCACCGGGCCAGTTCCCCGCCCGCCGCCTCCGCCTGCGGACGGTTCCGCCACACGGCGCACCGCCCGGCGCCCTCGGCAGTGAGGGCCTCGGCATAGGGATGGGGCAGGCGGGCGAAGGCGGCGCTCGACTCCCGGTACAGGCGGGCGGCTTCCTCCCACGCACCGTGGCCCGGCTCCCGCCCGGCGGCTCCGGCCTCCCCGGCCGAGTACCCGACGGCGTGGCCGACGTCGAGCCCGGCGGCGTGCCCGGCGACCGTCACCGCGTGCGCCACGGCTGCGCCCTCCGCGTCCGCCTCCGCCACCACGGCCCGACACCACAGCAGCGCCGCCTCCGCCCACGGCGCGTCCCGCCCGTCCAGGCCCGCCGCGAACTCCGCCACCATCGCCCGCGCCGGCTCCCGGTGCCCCGCTCTCACGTGCGCCTCGACCGCCCAGGGCGCGAACCCCGCGGCCCACACCCACACCCCCTTGCGCCGCAGCCAGTCCCAGGACGCCGTCGCCGCCGCGGACGCGGCCTCCGTCCGCTGCCGCGCCATCAGCAGTCGGATACGCGCGCCCGCCGCCGTCGCCGCCACTGGTGCCTCGAACACCTCGGACGCCGGCGGGTCGTCGTCCGGCAGCCAGTTCTCCGCCGTGGCCCAGTCGCCCTTGGCCAGCGCGAGCAGGGCGAGCACCACCCGTGCGTCGTTGGCGATGCCGTCCTCCGCGACCAGCCCGGTGCAGCGTTCGGCCAGACCCGCCCAGCGCCCGGCGAGCCAGTCGCGGACCAGCCCGGTACCGCGCCCGACACGCTCCAGGAACGGTGCCCCGCTGTTCCGGGCCAACGCGACGCCTTCGTCCAGTAGTTCGTCGGCCCGCCGGTAGTGGCCCAGGTAGACCGCGCCGTTGGCCGTGTTGCACAGGCCGCGCGCCACCTGCTGCCGCGAGGCCCGGTCGGTGGCGTCCCGGGGAAGCCGGGCCACCAGCGGCCATGCGGCCGGATCGCCCGCGTTCATCAGCACCGTCGCCCGGCACGCGTCCACCGCCGTCACGGCGCCGTCGTCCGCCGACGCGGCGGCCGCCTCCTCGGCGCGCCGCAGCCAGCCGAGGTTCTCCTCCAGCGAGGTACCGGGGAAGAACGGATTGGCCAGCGCCGCCATCGCACGTGCCGCCAGCGCTGGACGTTCCGTCAACTCCTGTGCCGCACGACGGAGTTCGACGCGACCCTCATCGAAGCGCCGCTTCCGGTTGTGCAGCAGCAGCCCCAGCTCCAGCCGTATCTCGCCCCGGACGGCCCTCGGCAGCGCCGGGTCCTCCACGATGCCGCGCAGCGCCTGGGCGGTGCCCTCCGACCGCACCCCGAGCATCGCGCCCCGGGCGAGGGTCAGCGCCAGCCGGCCACGCCGCTCCGCGGGAACGCCCTTCTCCGCCAGCGCCTGCTCCAGCAGGGCCAGTGCCGCCGTGTCCTCGCGGACCGCCGCCTCGCCCTCGGCGAGGCGTTCGGCCGCGCGCAGCCAGTCCTCCGTACGGCCGCCTCCGCGCCAGTGGCGGGCGACCGCCGCCCACGGCGCCGGCTCGCGGGCCGCCAGCAGCGCGGCCGCCCGGTGATGCAGCCGCTCCCGCACCGGGCCGGGCAGCACCCGGTACACCGCCGAGGCGGCCAGCGGCACGGCGAAGCCGTACCTGCCCTGGCCCGTCTCGTGCAGGGCGGCACACCCGAGCGCGGCGACCAGCGCCCGGTGTCCCTCCTCTTCACCGAGCCCCGCGACGGCCGTCAGGTCCTGCACCCCGGCAGGCTCGCCCAGTACCGCCGCCGCCCAGACCACGGGGTGGTGCGGCGCGTCCAGGGCGTCGAGCTGGTCGAGCACCGCCTCCGCGAGCCGCACGGGCACGCCCGCCTCGTCCACGTCCTCGGCGGTGAAGTGGTCGCGTACGTCCGCGTGGTCGCGGCTCTCGTCAGCGTCGCGCAGCATCCGCAGCAGGTCCACCAGCACCTGCGCCACCCCGGCGGAGTCGCGCAGCAGCCGGTTCACGAACTCCTCCGGGCACCGTTCCGCGCCCAGCACGTCCCCGGCCAGCGCCCGGACCTGCGCCTCGTCCAGCGGCGGCGGCACGTACCGCAGCACCGACAGCTGCGCCGGATAGTTCGCGGCACCTCCCAGCGGCAGACCGCGCCGGGGCAGCTGTTCGGGCCGGTAGGTGAGCACGGCGGCGAACCGCTGCGGCGGTTCGCGCAGCAGCCCGCGCAGCAACCTCAGGGAGTCGTCGTCCGCGTGCTGCACGTCCTCCACGACCAGCAGCAGCGGACGTACCGCGTTCAGCGCTGCCTCCAGGGCCAGGCAGGCGGTCGCCGCCCGGTGCTCCGCGGCGGGTGGCTCGGCCACGGCCAGCGCACCGGAGGACCGGAAGCGGACGGCCAGCCGCGGCACCGTGCGCGCCTGGGGCAGTTCCAGCAGCGCCTCGATCAGGTGGCTCTTGCCGGTCCCGGCGGCCCCCTCGACGAGCAGCAGGGCCGGACTCCCGGCGTCCGCGTCGTCGGTCAGCGCCTCGGTCAGCGCCCGCTCCCACGCCCGCTCGCACATGAGAGCGCTCCTCGCTGTCGTCGGTGGGCACGTCCGGTGCCGTCGCCGCCGCCGGTCCCGATGCCACGCTGCCTATCACGCGCGGGCCCGCACGGACCAGACGTCGTACCAGGTCACCGTGCTTTCCCCCAGGGGCGCCCGACGGATCACGCGGTTCCGCTGGCGGGCCCCGCGCGGCGCCCTTACGTTGTGCGGCATGCAGAGACGCAGACCCCTCCTACGCCTGGCGGCGACGCTCCTGGCCGCCGTGACGGCCGCGAGTCTCACGGCCTGCGGCACGAACGGCGCGGACCCGCAGGCGGAGGGCGATCCGGGCGCGTCCGCGACAGCAACGGCCTCCCCGACCCCGAAGCCGCCCGAGCGGATCTGCGCGGAACTCGTCGGCTACTGGGCCAAGAGGGAACTGAGCGGGGACGGCGGCTACGGCGACTACCAGTCGCGCGGGCTGTCGGACAGCCAGAACAACATCCTGCTAGAGGTCGTGGCTGAGGCGAAGGCGGAGCGGAGGAAGAACGGCGCCGCCGCGGCGGAGAAGTTCGCCGAACGGGAGGCGAAGCGGCGCTGCGTCGTCCTCTACGAGAACGGCGGACCCACCGGCTCCTCCGACGGCTGGCCCGCGTAGCGCCCTCCGGCGGACGAAAGGGGCGCGCGCGTGGCGCGGCCCCTTTCGTCCGCCGAGACCCAGCCGGCCCCGGAGAGAGGCCCTACGCGCGGGCGCGTGCCGCGGCCGTCCTGCCGGCCAGCAGCGACCCCAGCGCCGCCACCGAGGCGGCGGCCAGGACCGCGGTGTAGCTGAACTCCGCGAGGACGCCGCCCAGCAGTCCGGCCACGCCGACGCCGATGTCGAAGAACGACGTGACCGCCCCCAGCGCGGCACCGCGCTCGTTCTCCGGGGCGGCGTCGATGGTGATGAGGGCCAGCGCCGGGTACAGCAGCGTGAAGCCGCCGCCCGCGATCAGCGCGCCGAGCGCCGCGACCCACAGCGAGGGCGCGAACGCGATCAGGGCGAGGCCCGCCGCCTCCACGAGGGCCGAGATCAGCACCACCCGCAACGCGCCCACCCGGTCCGGGATGCGCCCGGCGAGCACGCGGACCGTGACGTACGCGGCGCCGAACGCGGACACCAGGACCGAACCGTCGGCGATGTCGCGGGCGGTCATCGCCAGTGCCCCGAAGCTCACCAGCACGCCGTAGCCGAACGAGCCGCACAGCAGGGAGACGCCGGGCAGCACCGCGGCGCGCGGCAGCAGCTTCGCGGACACCTGCGCGCCGCGTGCGATGCGGTCGGTCAGGAGGCACACCACGGCGAACGCGACCGCGGGCAGCACGGCCACCGCGATCCACACCGCCGTGAACGAACCGGCCCGGTAGACCACTTCGCCGAGGATCGGGCCGACGGCGAACCCGGTCCACATGGCGAGGCCGTAGAAGCCGACGATCTGGGCGCGCCGGTCCTGCGGGGCGAGACCGACCGTCCACAGCGAGCCCGCCATGAACAGCAGGGCCTCGCCGAGACCCAGCAGGAACCTGCCGGTCCACAGTCCGGCCAACCCCAGCGGCAGCGCGTACACGCCCGCGACCATCGTGATGACCAGCGCGCCGAGCATCATGACCTTGCGGCAGCCGTACTGCTGCGCGAGCCGGCCCGCGTACGGGCGTACCAGCAGTGCCGTCACGCCGGAGACGGCGAAGGTGACGCCCACCTCGAAGGCGGAGCCGCCGAGTTCGCCGGTGACCAGCCGGGGGACGACCGGGATCACCATGCCGACGGCGGTGAACGTGCACAGCAGTGCGCAGACCAGTCCGACGAAGGTGCCCACCCAGGGCTGCTTCGGGCCCGGCTGCGCGGCGGAGCCCGTACCCGCCGCGCCTGCCGCCGCGCCCGTGCTCTTCGCGGTGTCAGCCATGTCGGACGCCCCCCTCCGGCACGACGTGGAAGAAGTGGGTGGGCAGCTGGACCGCGACGCCCTCGTACACCTCGGCGCACACGGCGGTGCCGGGCCGGTCGAAGGTGCCGGCCGGGGGCTGGGCCACCTTCATCACGGACCGGCCGGACTCCAGCAGCCGGGCGGCCATGGAGAAGTCGCCGACCAGCGCGCAGCCGGGTGCGACGTGCCGGTTGCGGCAGATCTTGACCTTCTCGCGCGCGAGGTCGTCGAGCACGCTGCCGGAGCCGACCAGTTTCCCGTAGTAGTCGACCGGGTTGACGACCATGGCGTGTCCGGTGCCGCCGGTCTGCTCGATCTCGTCGAATGCGGCGAGCAGCCCGGAGACGTACGAGCCGCGGTAGGGCAGTTCGGCCACGTCGGGGTGGTCCACCACGTCCAGGGTGAGGGCGCGGTTCTCGGCGGTGCCGAGCCGCACCATCAGGCGGCGGTCGATGAACTGGACCAGGCTCTCGGGGTGTTCGGCCAGGCCGTCGGGTATCTGCACCCAGCCGGTGATGGGCCGCAGCCGGTACTCGGCGAGGTCGAAGCGGAACGCGGCCTCGCGCAGCGCCGCCGCGGTCCCGGGCTGGTACGGGCGGGTCTCGAACCAGCCGCGGACGGTGTCCCCGGCGACCCGCTGGTGTTTGAAGAGGTTGCGGGTGGTCAGGCGCGGCCGGTCCTCGACGGGCTGGAAGGCGTCGCTGAGCGTGTAGTCGAACCACACCTCCGCCTCCGGGCCGTGGTCGAGGTAGGCGCGGGCGAACCGCTCGCCCGGGGACAGGGCAGTCGCCTTCGGGTCGGTCTCCTGCACGGTGGTCATGTGCATCGTCCTCACGGTCGTCTCAGGTGGTGGTCAGGGCGTGCTCGACGAGCCGCTCGTAGTAGGGCAGGTGGTGGGCGTGGAAGGCGCGCAGCCGCGGGTCGTCGTGCACGGAGGCCGCGAACTCCTTGACCGGGGCGCGGAAGCCGGAGCTGGCGATGGCGTCGAGGTGCCAGCGGCGGTTCTGTTCCCACTCGGGGCGTTCGCCGGGCTGCCATTGCATCGCCTCGGGCCGGAACGGCAGCCCGACGTGCGCGCAGTACGCCCGTACGACCGCCGGCGGGTCGGCGAGCAGCGACTCGGCGGTGAACACCAGGGGGCGTTCGCCGGTCGTCTTCCACAGGTGGGTGAAGAGCCGCCACTGGTGTTCGTAGCCGATCTCCGCGCAGGCCAGCGAGGGCTTGACGGCGTGGTGCGAGGCGATGGTGCGGGCGGGTTCGCGGACGATGAAGGTGTGCCGGAAGGCGGCCACGTCCTCGGGGTGGTCGAAGAGGTGGGCGTACCGGTACTCCAGGGTGTCCTTGAAGAACACCGGCCCGTGCGCGCCGAGTTCGGCCAGATGCCGGTACAACTCGCCGGGCGCGCGCACGGTCGTCGGACCCGCGCCGCCCGGCGGCGCGGGCAGCCGCGTCTCGCCGTGGTCGGTGAGCAGGACCATCGGCTCGTGGACGACCGTGACGTCGCCGCGTTCCATCATCATCCGGACGAACGCGGTGGACACGGCACGCGGGTGCGCCCAGAGAGCGATGACGGTCACATCGACCACGCGGTCGGCTGCCGGTCCCAGCGGTGCGCGCGCAGCTCCTCCCGCAGCGCCGGGTCGAGCGGACGCCCGTCCGAGACGCCGAGGTTGGCGGTGACGTGCGCGGAGCGGCGCATGCCGGGGATGACGGTGGAGACGGCCGGGTGGTCGAGGATGAAGCGCAGCGACAGCTCCGGCAGGCTCATGCCCTCGGGCAGCAGCTTGGCCAGCGCCTCCGCGCGGTCCACGGTCGGGCCGAGGTTCTCCGGGCCGAAGTAGACCGCGCGCCAGTCGTCCTCGGGGAAGACGGTGTCGCGGGAAAGCCTTCCGGTGAGGCCGCCCTCGTCGAAGGGGACGCGGGCGATGATGCCGATGTCGTCGCGCTGCGCCCGGGCGAACAGTTCGTCCTCGGGAGCCTGGTCGAAGAGGTTGTAGATGACCTGCACGACGTCGACCAGACCGGTGTCGATCGCGCGCAGGACGTTGGCCGGCTCCCAGCGGTTGACGCTGATCCCGAAGCCGTCGATGAGGCCGTCGGCCTTGAGTTCGGACACAACGCGTTGCCAGCGCTCGTCGTCGGCCCAACGGTCCTCCCACACGTGGAACTGGAGCAGGTCGATGCGCTCGACGCCCAGATTCTCCAGGCTCTTGTGGACGTACTCGCGGATGTGGCCGGGCGGGAAGGCGTCGTCCAGTGTGTCGCCGGGGCGCGGCGGCCACTCGCGGTTGAGCGGCGGCACCTTGGTGGCGATGCGCAGCCGCTCGCCGGGGTGGCGGCGCAGCAGGTCGCCGAGCATCCGCTCGCTGACGCCGCGGCCATAGACCCAGGCGGTGTCGAAGAACGTGCAGCCCTGTTCCACGGCCTGGTCCAGGCAGGCGGGCGCGGTGTCGTAGTCCCAGCCGGTGAAGCCGCCGGGGCCGCCGCCGATGCCCCACATGCCGTAGCCGATCTCGCTGACCTGCCAGCCGAGCCGGCCCATCGTCCTCTGTCGCACGGTCGTTCCTTTCGAGCGGTGGTGTGGCCTCTGGGGTTCCGGAGGCCGGTGTTTCAGGAGTGGAGGGAAGGGAGTTCGGTGAGGGTTCGCACGTAGGCCGCGACCGCTGCGGCCTGCGGCTGCGCAGGGAGGTCCGGGGCGTCGCCGGAGCCGTTCCGGGCGGGATCGTCGCTCAAGCCGTGCCGGGCGGCGAGGGCGTCGGCGGCGTCGGTGGTGAACAGCGCGGGGTTGTCCACCAGAAGGCCGGTCAGCAGTCGTTCCGCCTCCGCGTCCGTCGGGGTGCCGGTGGTGTCCTCGGCGGCCAGGTGGCGCCGGGCCGTGAGTATGCCGTGCAGGAGCGGGAGGGGGGAGCCGGGCTCGTCCTCGTCGTCCGCCGCCGCCTCGGCGACCGCGGCGAGGAACGCGCCGGGCGGCACGCTGCGGGCCGGTGCCCCCTCCGTCACCGGCAGTTCGGCGAAGTCCACGCTCTCGCGCCGGAGGACGTGCAGCGCGCCAGGGCCGGTGCAGGGGTCCTCGCCGAGAGCGGCGATCAGCGTCGCGGCGACCTCGTCCACCGGTGAGTAGTCGGAGCGCATGGGCACACCGGGCCGCAGCCCGAGACGGCGGAACGCGGCCAGCAGCAGGTGGGTGAGCGCTTTGGCGTTGGGCGCGCCGTTGTCCGCGGCCGGCATCACCTCGCCCAGCCGGTACACGCGGGCCGGCATTCCTGCCGCACGCGCGGCCAGCACCAGGCGTTCGGCCACCCACTTGGACCGGCTGTAGCCGCCGGCCGGGCGCAGGGCCGCCGCCGGGTCGAAGTCCTCGGGCACCGGGGCGTCCTGCCGGGCCGCGTGCCGGTCGAGAACGCCGAGCGTGGAGACGTGGTGGAAGGTCTTGCGGCGCCCGGTGAGGGCGAACCGCAGCGCCTCCACCGTGCCCAGGACGTTGGCGGGGCGGTGCGCGCGGTAGTCGAAGAGGAAGTTCACGAGCGCTCCGACGTGCAGCACGGTGTCGCACTCCGCGGCGTGCGCCTCCCACTCCGCCGTGCGCCAGCCGAAGCGCTGCTCACCCAGGTCGCCCGCCCGCACCTCCAGACGGTGCGCGAACTGCTCATCCCAGAGGTCGAGTTCGCGTAGCGTCCGGATCAGCCGGTGCCGGGCGGCGGCGTCGTCAGGGGCGCGTACGACGGCCAGCGCGCGGGCGTCGGTGGCGCTCAGCAGGCGGTGCACCGCGCGGGAGCCGACGAACCCGCAGGCGCCGGTGACCAGCACCGTTCCGGGGCCGGCGGGGGACACGGGCGCGGTGCGCGAGGCTGCCGCCGGACGTGCCGCTGCGTCGGCGAGGCCGGGCGGCAGCACCGCGTCCCGTTCCATCAGGGCGTGGTCGTCGGCTCCCGGCCCGGCCACCGCGCGGGCACGTTCGGCGAGAGCGTCGGCCAGCGCCTGCGGGGTGCGGTGGGCGTACAGGTCGGCCACGCCCGCCTGGAGCGCGAGGTGTTCGCGGATCCGCATCACCACCCCGAGTGCGGCCAGCGAGTCGCCGCCGCGGGCCACGAAGTCCTCGTGCACGCCGAAGCCGGGAAGGTCCAGGGCCCGGCCCATCAGGTGGGCGATCCGCTCGGCGGGCGGCACGTCCGCGCCCTCCGCCAGGTCCACGTCCCATACCGCCGGGAGGGCGCCGGGGCCGTCGTCCAGTTTCTCCTCCACCAGTGTCCGCAGCGCCGCGAGGTCCACCTTGCCGTTGTCGGTCAGCGGCAGCGTCTGCAGCACCAGGCAGTGGTGCGGCACGTGAATGCGGGGGAGCGAGGCGAGGAGGTGCGCCCGCAGCGCGTCCGTGGTCGTGCCGTCCTCGCCGGCGACGGCCACGGCGAGCCGGGTGCGGCCGTTGCGGCGCAGGACCAGGGCCTTGGCCTGGATGACGCCGGGGCAGCCCTCGGCGCAGGTCTCGACCTCGCCCAGCTCGACGCGGACGCCGGCCACCTTGGCCTGCCGGTCGCGGCGACCGGCGAAGCGGAGCAGCCCGTCGCCGGTGAACCGGCCGAGGTCGCCGGTCCGGTACAGCCGCGGACCGGGCACGTCCCCCAGGGGGTTGCGGACGAACGCCTCGGCGGTGCGGGCCGGGTCGCCCAGGTAGCCGGCGCCGAGGCAGGCGCCGCCGATGACGATCTCGCCGATGTCGCCGGCCGGGACCGGGCGGAGGTCCTCGTCGACGACGGCGGCGTAGCAGTTGTCGATCGGCGTGCCGAGCGGGATGCGGTCGCCGTCGGCGTCGGTCACCCGGTGGAAGACCATGCCGATGGACGCCTCCGAGGGACCGTAGCCGTTGGTGATCTCCAGTCCGGGGAGCAGGGCGCGCAGGCGGTGCACGGCATGCGGGATGATCTCTTCGCCGCCCACCACGAGGTGCCGCAGCGACGCGACGCGCCGCAGCTGCGCGGGATCGGCGTCGAGGAGGGCGACCAGCATGCCGAGCGTCGCCGGGACGAAGTCGGTGACGGTGACCTGCTCGGAGCCGACGGCCTGCACGATGTGCTCCAGGTCCAGGAACTCGCCCTGGTCCGGGATGGCGGTGCGGCCGCCGGTCGTCAGCGGCCACAGCAGCTGCCAGATCGCCGAGTCGAACGTGTGGCGGCTGTTCTGCAGCACCACCTCCTCGCCGGTGGCCGAGAAGTAGGCGGACATGAAGCGGAAGCGGTTCGCGAGCCCGCCGTGCACGTTCAGCGCGCACTTCGGGGTGCCCGTCGAGCCGGAGGTGAACACCCCGTAGGCGGGCAGGTCGGCCGGCAGCGGGACCTCCGGGCGGCGCGGGGTGGGCCGGATGGCGTCCACCGACACCGGCCGGGCGTCGCGTCCGCCGCAGGTCTCGGGCCCGGCGGTGAGCACCGTGCGCGGTTCGAGGGCGGTGAAGATCGTCCGCAGCCGTTCCTCCGGCCACGCCGGGTCGCAGAGCAGGAACGCGGCACCCAGCTTCATCACCGCGACCATACAGACGGGCAGTTCGAGGCTGTTGCCGAGCACGACAGGCACCGCGTCGCGGTGGCGCACCCCCGCTGCACGGAGTTCGGCGGCGAGCCCGTTGGCCAGTTCGTCGAAGCTCCGGTAGGTCAGGCTGCGGGACACCGGGCCGAGGTGCGTGACGGCGCGCCGCTCGGGCGTGCGCCGGGCCTGGTCCTCGATCAGGGTGACGACGGACGCGTACGGTCCGTGGTCGACGTGGCGGCCCGCGACGCGGGGAGCGGTGTGGGTGGCGTCCATCCGTCATCTCTCTTGCCAGAGGGGGAACCGAGGGGCGTGCGTGCTGCTGCGGTGGTGTGGACGGTCAGCGGACGGGCGCCGCCAGGGACCGGCCGGGCGCGAGTGCGGGAGTCAGGGGCGCCGTCGCGGCCGGCGGGGTGTTTCCGGCGGCCAGCGCGGCGAGCAGTGCGCCGACGGCCGGGGCGGTCTGGATGCCGTAGCCGCCGAGTCCCGCGAGCCAGAAGAACCCGGGTGCGGCAGGGTCCTCGCCGAGCACCGGGGTGTCGTCGACGACGGATGTCCGCAGTCCGGCCCAGGTGTGGCCGACCCCGCGGATGCGCAGGTCCACGGCGGCGTGGAACCGTTCGACGGCGATGGCCACGTCCAGGTCGTCGGCGCGCACCCGCCCCGCCGGGTCCGCCACGGGGGTGCTGTCGCACGGCGAGAGCAGCAGGCCGCCCGCCTCGGGCTTGGCGTAGAAGGTGTCGGCGACGTCGGTGACCATCGGCCATGCGGACGGCCCGGGATCGCCGGGCGGATCGGGGAGCGTCACCAGCGCGGCCGTGCGACGGGTGCTGCGCAGGCCCGCGGGCGCCACGCCCGCCGTCTGCGCGACCCGGTCCGCCCAGGCCCCGGCCGCGTTCACCAGCACCGGAGCGGCGTACACGGCCTCGTGCGGCCCGCCGGTGCGCACGTGCCAGAGCCCGCCGACGCGGGTCGACTCCCGTACGGGTGCCCGCGTCACGACGCGGCCGCCGCCCGCCCGCAGGCCGCGCAGGAAGAGCTGGTGGGTGGCGTCCACGTCGATGTCGCAGGCACCGGGCTTGTACAGCACCCGGTCGAACGCGTCCCGCCTCAGGACCGGGCAGAGCCGCTGCGCCTCGTCGGGTGTCAGTTCTACCACCGGGCGTTCGGCCAGGGCGCCCGCCGCGTGGGCCTGTGCGAACGCGTCGGCCGTGTCCGGCGATCCGAGCGCGAGGACTCCGCGGGGGCGCAGCAGCGGTGTGGTGCCCGTGCCGTGGGAGGCGTAGAACGCGCGGGAGGCCGTGGTCAGGGTGCGGACCGCCGGGCCGCCGAAGTACTCGGAGTACAGCGCCGCCGAACGCCCTGTTGCGTGCATGCCAACCGAGGCTTCGGCCTCCAGCAGGGTGACCCGCCCGGAGGCGCTCAGGAAATAGGCGGCCGCCGCCCCGGCGATGCCGCCCCCGACGACCAGGAAGTCGCTGCTGTCACTCACGCCGGCCACCCGGTTCCACCCGTCGCCCAGGCCAACTCCACCTGGGTGCCTGTCAACTGAGCCTGTCAATTGAGCGGGGAGTGTAGGAGAGACGTTCGGGTGTGGCATAGATCTCGCACGCGAGTCCCGGGTTTCTACCGGACGCTCCCGGAACGGCCCGCGCCCGGGCCCCTCCGTGTGCTGTGCTGACCGGCTCTCCCGGACCTGCCCGGCCCACTCGGGTGACATCCACTGGAACGGGCGGCTTCACCCGCCGGCGTGGCGGACTTCTTTCTCGCCGCCGGTCACACGCCGCCGGTCGACCGCCCGGCGGGCCCGGCCATCTCGCGGGCCGCTGCCAGTGCCAGGTGCCACGGATACTCCTGAGGGCGCGCCTCGCCGGGAGCCTTCGGCACGAAGCCGTCCTTCCCGCCATAGAGCATGCGCACGCCCGCCCCGCGCAGGGTCTCGACGCTGCGCCCGAACTGCGGGTGCGTCGCGTACGCCGCGTTGACGCACGGCAGCACCGCCAGCGGCCACCGCTTGCCGACCGCCTCGGCGACGTACGCGGCCACGAAGTCCGGGGTGAGGCCGAGCGCGTAGGTGTTGACGCCGTTGAGCGTCGCCGGCGCCACCACGGCCACGTCCGCGTCCGGCCACAGCGCCGTCTCGTCCGGGCGGCGCAGTGCGCTGCGCACCGGACGTCCCGTCAGTTCGGCCAGTCCGTCGACCTCGTCCGCCAGCCAGCCCCGCGCCGTGGGCGTCAGCCCGAGGCACACCTCCCACCCGGCGCGCTGTGCCTCCCGCACCACGTCCGCCACGCCCAGCACGGGCGGAGCCGCACACCCCAGCAGATAGAGCACCTTCGCGTCCATCGGCCCACCCCACCACACCCGAGCAGCGCGCCGAGAACCGTCATGAAAAGCTGACGAACTATGAGTGACTCTCCGCACGTACCCGGTGACGCGGACGACAGAATGCTGCTCGCCCAGTTACGCCTCGACCCCTCCCACGACGACGCGTGGCGCCTCCTCACCGCCACCGCCCGGGACTTCGCCGCCCAGCCGCAGGCGGACGGCGACACCTGCTGGGTGCAGAGCACCCGCGGCTCCGACGGCGTCGTGACCGTCGGCTACCCCGAGTACAGCGCCCGCGTGCAGCGTGCCTGCCGGGCCCTCTCCGACGTCGGCGCTGTCACCCCGGCCTACTCCTGGATGCAGCGACGTCCTCCGGCCCTCCCCGACGACGGCACGCCACCCGGCGCCGCCGACGCCGTCCGCCTCGCCACCACGATCATCCGCGGCGAACGCTTCTGCGACGGCACCATCGGGCAGGCCGTCGAACGCGGCACCCTCCAGGCCGTCCTCACCTCCCTGGCCGCCTGGTACGACGCCCGCCGGTCCGCATAGGCGGCCCGCACGCAGCGGCGGGTGCGGCGGCCCGTGGTCCGGGTCGTGGCAAGTGTCACGCCTTCGCCGCTTCCCGCAGGGGGGCGCCGCCGGGCCCTGGTGAGTCCGGCGGAAGCCCCCTAGCCTGCTGCGGCACTCGTCAACCCCCCAACGGGAAGGGCCCCTTCGCATGCGATCCGGCAGATCCGTCCCCCTCGGCGCCACCGTGCTCACCGTGCTGACCGCGTTCCTCCTCGCCCTGCTGCCCGCCACCCGCGCCGACGCCCTCCCGGCCTGGCCGTCCGTC
Source organism: Streptomyces sp. RKND-216 (assembly GCF_004795255.1). Classification (NCBI taxonomy): domain Bacteria; kingdom Bacillati; phylum Actinomycetota; class Actinomycetes; order Kitasatosporales; family Streptomycetaceae; genus Streptomyces; species Streptomyces sp. RKND-216. The sequence continues at coordinate 3,478,439 of NZ_SSBQ01000002.1, forward strand.
AGCCAGGGCGCTTCCGGCACGGACACCAGGACCGCGCAGTACCTGCTGCGCCACCACGGCCACGGCATCGCCGCCGACGGCCAGTTCGGCCCCAACACCCGGTCGGCCGTCGTCGGCTTCCAGAACGCGCGCGGGCTCACCGCCGACGGCGTGATCGGCTCACAGACCTGGCCGCACCTGATCGTCTCCGTGCGGCAGGGCGCCACCGGCGACGCGGTGCGCGCCGCCCAGACCCAGCTCAACGCGTACGTCCACGGCATCGCCGTGGACGGTCAGTTCGGCCCGGCCACCGACGCCGCCGTCCGCGCGTACCAGAGCGCCCACGGCCTCGCCGCCGACGGCCTCGTCGGCCCGCAGACCTGGCAGAGCCTCATCGGCGGCGGCGACGGCGGGGGCAACCCGTCCGGCTACGCCCTCCCGCTCGACCGCAGCGCCGCCGGCCGCGCCGACTACGCCGCCTCGCACTGGAACGGCAACCCGGCCGTCGACCTGATCGTGAACTACGTCCCGACGTACGCGATCCGCGGCGGCGTCGTCGACCACTACGACTCCTCGTCCTGCGGCATCGGCATCCGCCTCCTCCAGTCCGACGGCTCCCGCTTCGTCTACTGCCACCTCTCCGCCCGCTCCGTCGGCGACGGCGCCCAGGTCTCCGCCGGGGCCCGGCTCGGCACCACCGGCGACACCGGCAACTCGGGCGCCCCGCACCTGCACGTCGAGATCCGCACCGCGGACGGCGTCGCCCGCTGCCCGCAGACCTACCTCACCGCCATCTACGACGGCCACACCCCGCCGGGGCTCTACACCCTCCCCACCTCCGGCTGCACCGCCTGATCCGCACGAGCTCACGGAAAGGGGGTGGGTGGACGCGCGTCCTGCGCGTCCACCCACCCCCTTTGGTGTCAGCCGTTCCCGGCAGCCGGAAGGGCTACGGGACGACGACCTCCTCGATCTGCACACTGCCCGCGCCCGTCGTGGTGCCCCGCGCGTTGACCAGCTGCACCTCACCGAAGAAGGTGCGGCCCTCTGGTGCGTCGCCGGCCACCACGACCTCCGCGTCGACGGTGGCGGACTCGCCGTTGCCGAGGGCGACGGTCCGGTTCTCGTCGACCTTCACCTCGCCGAGTGCGGAGGAGAAGTAGACGTCGCGGTAGTCGAACGCGGTGCTGCCGGCCGGCACGGAGTATCCGTCCACGGTGATCGTGTACGTGCCCGCCTCCGGACTCAGCAGCGTCACCGACTCCTCCGAGTCGCCGTCGGCGTCCGAACCGACGACCTCACCGTCGAGGGAGACGCTCAGGTCCAGGTCGGCGCCGGTGTCGGAGGTGGAACCGATCACGACGTCCACGCGCGAGACGCCCTCGCCGATGACGAGAGTCCTCTCCTGGGACTCGCCGTCGGAGATGGTGGGACGCTCCTGCCGGGCGGACCCCAGCTCGCCGCCTCGCAGCGAGCCGTCGACGGCCCCGAACTCGTTCGTGACCTCCCACTCGACCGGAGCAGGGGTCCCCACCTCGGCCTCGGGAAGCGTCTGCACCGCGGGGTCGAAGGTGGTGCCCAGCGCCATCGCGGTCAGGGTGAACGGGTTGTTCAGCCGCGGCGAGGTGCGCCGTGCCTCGACCTCGAACTCCCAGACGCCCGGAAGCGGTTCCTCGTAGGAGCGCAGGTCGGGACGGCAGGTGTTGTCCGGGTTGTCATAGTTGTTGTAGCAGTAGACCGTCGACGTCGGATCGGCGGGGAGACCGTAGGGGTTGATCGCGACCCAACGGGTCTGGCTGTTCTTCCTCAGGCCGCTCATCGCGACCTCGAGCGTCTTCGCGCCCTCGGGCACGGTCACGAAGTACGACCGCGTGCCGTTGCGCTGCACCGACCCGCGCTCCTGCACGGCGTAGGCCGGGGTGACCTGGTCCTCCGCCGCGACGACGGTCGCGAGGATGTGCTTGTCGACGCCCTCGGTGCGCTCGTCGTCCAGGGTGAGGGAGGCACTGTGGATGCCCGCCCGCTTCGCCTTCGCGCGGAGCTTCACGGAGACCGGCTCGTTCAGCGGCAGTGCGATCTCGTCGTCGCCGACCAGCCGGAAGGTGCCGTCGTCGTTGCTCAGGCCGAGTTCGTGTTCCACCGGCCGGACAGGACCGCTGGTGCGGGTGATGTCGACGGTGTAGGTGCGGCGTTCGCCGACGGTGAGACCGCCCTCGCGGTCGTAGAGGCCGCTGCCGAAGCCCGGCTCCTTCAGGAAGCCGGACAGCGCCGTGTCCACCGGCGCCTTGACCGTGTACGCGTGGGCCGTGGCGCCGCGCCTGATGGACTTCCAGGCGTCCTCGACGTCGATGAGGCCCGCACCCTGCTCGTACGCCTGCCGGCCCTTGATGGTGTCGGCCGTGCTGGTGAGAGCGGTGCGCAGGCTGAGAGGGCTCAGCTCGATACCGCGCCGCTTCGCCGCCGAGATCAGCAGCGCGGAGGCGCCCGCCGCCTGCGGGGAGGCCATCGACGTGCCCTGGAACATGCCGTAACCGGGCGGCAGGTCGTAGCCCGCCTCGGGGACCGGCTGGCCGGGCTGCCAGCTCGGCACGGTGTTGACGGAGGCGCCCGGAGCGGCGATCACCGGGGTGAAGCCACCGTCCTCACGCGGTCCGCGGGAGGAGAAGGGCATCATGTCGTACTTCGTCTTCACCCTGGAGCCGTAGTTGGCGGCCCACGTCTCCTTCGAGACCGACGCACCGACGCTGAGCACCTTGTCGGCCAGCGAGGGGTCGCCGATGGTGTTGGCGCCCGGACCGCTGTTCCCCGCGGAGATCACCAGTTGCACGCCGTAGGTGTCGATGAGCCGGGTGTAGAGCTCGGCGCGTGCGTTGTTGCCGTCGTTCAGCGCCGGCAGACCGCCGATCGACATGTTCACGATGTCGACGCCGCGCTCGGTGACCAGATCGATCATGCCCTCGGTCAGTGCGACGCTCGTGCAGCCCCCACTCCACGAGCAGGCGCGCGAGGAGACCAGCTTCGCGCCGGGGGCCGCGCCGTCCATCTCGCCACCGAACAGGCCGTTGGCCGCCGTGATACCGGCGACGTGGGTGCCGTGCGCGGACTCCACGACGCCGATGTTGACGAAGTCGGCCTTCTTCCCGACCCAGTCGCCCCCGTAGGGGTCCATCGGGACGTCCTTGCGGATCTCCACGACGAACGGGATGCGCTCGGCGATCTCCGTGTTCGGGTCGTCCTCGCCGAACCAGCCGATCTGGAAGCCGTCCTTGTACGGCTTCATCGCCTTCTGGTCGCCGAAGTTCCCGTCGTCGTCGAGGTCGACGCGCACCGTGCCGGTCGCGGGCTCGTACAACACGCCCCAGCGGTCGGTGGTGTCACCGTCCCGGTTGAGGTCGCCGGCCATGTCGCCGCCGGTGGTCACCGACTCCGAGAAGCGGCTGATCTGGTACGACCCGGCGGGCGCGGACCACGTGCGGTCCGCGTACTCGAACGTCGGGCCGGAGACCGAGGTGACCATCGGGCGCCACGTGCCGTCACCGTCGATGATCGGGTCGGTCGCGGTCACCCAGTCGACGATCTTCCGCTCGCCCGTGGTCGTCTTCTGCAGCGCCGGGTGGCCGAGGTCGACGCCCGAGTCGAGAACGCCGATCGTGACGCCGCGTCCGTCCGCCCTGGGGTTGTCGTCGACGAAGTCGACGGCGCCGGTCTCGGCGGCGGGCTGGTACGGGTTGTCGGCGGGGGTGTCCTCGCCCGGGCCGGGCTGGGACCCCCGCTTGCCGTTGTTCGCGCCCTTGGCGCGGTCGGCCTCCGGCGCCGGATCGGGCAGCGGGATCTCCTGGAGCAGGTCGATACCCACCACGTCCGACAGCTTCTTCGCCCGGTCGATCGCGCCCTCCGCCCGGCCGGTGGGCACAGTGGCACGGACGTACCCGAGCTTGTCGTCGACGCGGCCCACGGAGCCGCCCTTGACGGAGTCCAGCTGGCCGGCGACCTTCTCGGTGGCACCGGGCCGGGTGGCGAGCATCATGGTGACGTTCTTGTCGCCCTCGGCCACGGCTTCGGCCAGGAGCTCGGCATCCTGCGAACCGAGCTTGTCGTCGGCCGACTTGGCCGGAGTAGCGGGGACGGGATCACCGTCCGCTGCGACGACGGCAGCCGGGCTGGTCGCGGCGATGGCCACCACCAGCCCGGCTGCCAGAGCCAGACGCGCCGTGCGTCTCACCCCCGAAGAGGCGGGCGCGGGTATCCAGAAGGAAGGCATAGGCATCCTCAGTTCAGAACTTCCCTGTCCGGCGGTCCGGAGCCGGATCGCTCGCACTTTCGTCCATGGGACGTATGTTGGGGAAGAAGGCGCCCATACCGTAATGGGGTCGTAACCCGGTGCTGGGGCGCCCAACGCCTTTTCGGTACCGACCGGTTCGGTGACGAGGCTCGGCTGCGGCGAGCCCCGGCCCGTCCGGATCAAAATGGATGGCCGGGGGCGAGTCTGACGCGGCAGGATGCTCCGCATGACGCTGCCCACCCCGAAGCTGCACACCTCCCGGCTCCGGCTGCGGCCGTTCACCGACGCCGACGCGGCGCCGCTCTACACGCTGCACAGCAACGCCCGCGTGCTGCGTTACTGGGACTCCCCGCCGTGGACCGAACCGGCCCGCGCCCAGCGCTTCCTCGCGACCTGCCGGACGATCGAGGAGGAAGGCACGGGCGCGCGCGTGGCCGTCGACCGCGTCTCCGACGGCGCGTTCATCGGCTGGTGCGGCCTGTCCGACTGGAACCCGGACTTTCGTAGCGCGTCCCTGGGCTACCTCTTCGACGCAGCCGCGTGGGGCCACGGATATGCCACGGAGACCGCCCAGGCCGTCCTGCAGTGGGCGTTCGACGCCCTGGACCTGAACCGCGTCCAGGCCGAGGCCGACACCCGCAACGTGGCGTCCGCGCGGGTCCTGGAGAAGCTCGGCTTCGTCCGCGAAGGCACCCTCCGCGAGGACTGCGTCGTCAACGGCGAGGTCTCCGACTCCTGGGTCTTCGGCCTCCTCCGCCGCGAATGGCACCCGACGGCCACGCCGACGGCCGGCCGTTAGGCTTTTCGTCCGCGTCTTGCAAGGCTTCCCGCGTGGCGCCGTGTGCCACACGTCGAGCGGGGCGAGCATGTGCGGGCCGAGTCTTCTCCCCGCACCGAGGCGATGCGATGTCCGACCGTGCCGACCACGTCCGCCGCGCAGCAGGTGCACCAGGGGGGACCCTGCTGCATCAGCGGCCGGAGCGGTGGCTGTTCCGCGGCGTCTACGGACTCGTGCTGGCCAGCGCCATGGTGGCCGCACTGGACGCGACGGGCGACACGGCCGACCCCGGCCCGGACGCGCTGTGGGTCCTGCTCAGCGCTCTGGCGTCGGGAGCCGCCCACGGCTTCGCGCACGTCATCGCCCAGCGTGCCTCCGCCGACGAGGCAGCCACTCTCAGCCGACTGCGGTCGGTCCTGGCCGAATGGCCTCTGGTCGCCGCAGTCCTGCCGACAGTGGCGTTCCTGCTCGCCGCGCTGGCCGGATGGTGGCCGGAGAACACAGCCGTCGACGTGGCCCTGCTGTTCAACACCGCGGCCCTGCTGGCCCTGGGAACCGCGGCAGCCCGCATCGCCGGCCGCAGCTGGCCGTACTCCTGCCGCGCAGGCAGCCTGGACATGCTGCTCGGCGTGGTGATCATCTCCGCATACGCCCTGCTCGAATAGCCGATCCCCTGGGCCCCGGTAGCCGGGCTCCGCATACTCGGGGATTCGGCGAACCCGACCGCGCCTTGTCACGCCATCCGTCGATGGCGGCGATGCGGTTGAGTGCTGCTTGCTGCTCGTCGTCCGACTCGGCACCGTGGTCTTCTTCGAGACGTTCGGCCAGCTCGCGCAGCCGGTCCATGCCCTCCGGCTGAGCGACGGCGGCCGCGATGCAGGCGGACACCCCGCGCGCGTTCACGCGTTCTTTGATCGATTCCGCCCGCTCTTCCGGCACGCTGATGGTGATCTTCCGGGTTGCCATACTGTACATATGGCATGAGCTGCGATCCGCGCCCCTCGGCATTTCCCCCGGCAGGACTCGGCTGATCGCCGCTGTCGATGTCAGAGCTGGATGTCGAACGCCCCGGAGCTTGATCGCTCCGGGGCGTCTTGGCTGGTGCCCCCGGCAGGATTCGAACCTGCGACACCCGCTTTAGGAGAGCGGTGCTCTATCCCCTGAGCTACGGAGGCGGGACGGGAGAGCGGACCGGGGGTCGCGCTCCGGGTGCGTCCGGGAACCTCGGCGCAGGGGCGCCGGGCTCCGGGGACAGCCTAGCGGATGTGATCGAACGGGGCCCGCGTGGCCGCACGGGTCAGAACGGCATACGGCCGCGGGCGCGGCGGCCGGCGGAGCCGCTGCGGCCCAGGGCGCGGGAGCTGCTGCGGAAGGGCTTGCTGAAGAGGCGGCCCAGGGGGCCGGGGGCCTTGCCCGCCGTGCGGGAGCCGGCGCCGAGGGTCTTGTGTGCGCCGCGCTCCGGATGCCGCGAGAGGCGGGGGAGGAGGAAGGCGAGGGCGAGCAGGAGTACGCATCCGGCGATGATGGCCACGGCCGTCATGGACTTCTCCCTTCGTGAGGTGCCGCCCCTGCTGTCCGGCGGAGGGCGGGGCGGCTCGTGGGGGCCGGGTTCCCGTTGCGCGGGTGGTCATGCGCCGACGGGCCGGGAGGGGCGTGGGCAAGTCCGCTGCGGGGGCGGGCGGTACGGGGATCTGGGGCCGGGCGTGTGCGGTGCGGGCGAGGTCCGTGCGGCCCGCCGGGTGGAGGGTGCGGGTGGTCGGCGGCCGCGGGGCGGCGGGATGAGGTGTCGCCAAGGTCACGCGCGGACGGCATCGTTGCCCCAGGACAAGTGACCGACCCGGCGGTACGGTGAACGGGAAGGCTCACCACAAACAGAAGGAAGCCGAACGAAGTGGTCGGTATCCCCGCCGTGGAGCGTGCGCTGCGCGATGCCGCCCCGCATCAGCTGCTGGACGTCGTGACGGCGGCCATGAAGGACCAGTACGGTGCCACCGGCGTCGAGCTGCGCATCGCCGACTACGGCATGAAGTCGCTCCAGTCCGTCGAGTTCGGCCCGCTGGCCGTGGAGCCGCTGCCCCTGCACGACAGTCCGCAGGGGAGGGTGTTCGGCGCGCAGGAGCCGCTGGTCGTCCGGAAGGCGCCGGGGCTGGCCACGGTGCACATGCCGGTCACGGTCCGGGGTGACCGGATGGGGGTGCTGTCCGTCACGCTGCCCGAGGAGCAGTACCGCGAGGCGGCGCTGCCGGAGATGCAGCACGTGTGCGCGGCCCTCGGGCACGAGATCCTGGTCGCTGAGCGGGACACCGACCTGTTCCAGGTGGCGCGCCGCACGTCCCGCCTCACGCTCGCCGCCGAGATGCAGTGGCAGCTGCTGCCCGGCCGCTCCTGCGCCCGCCCGGAGTTCGCGCTTGGCGGCCACCTGGAGCCCGCGTACGCCATCTTCGGCGACAACTTCGACTGGTCGGCGTCCCGGGACCGCCTGACCCTCGTCGTGACCAACGGCATGGGTGACGGCATCGAGGCCGCTCTGCTGTCCAGTCTCGCCGTCAACGCGCTGCGCAACGCGCGTCGCGCCGGGCTCGGCATCGCCGACCAGGCCGCTCTGGCGGACCAGGCGCTGTACGCACAGCACCACGGCGAGCGGTACCTGTCGGTACTGCTGCTGGAGTTCGACCTGGCCACCGGCGCGGTGACGGCCGTGGACGCCGGCTCGCCCCGGCTGTGGCGGCTGAGGGAGGGGAAGGTCGAACGGGTCACGTTCGAGGCGCAGTTGCCGCTGGGCATGTTCGAGGAGACGCCGTACGTCTCCGAGTGCTTCCAGGTGCGGCCGGGGGACCGTCTCCTGATCACCAGCGACGGGGTGTACGACACGCCCTCGCCCGGCGGAACGGGCTACGGCGAGCGGGCCCTGGCGCGTTCGCTCGCCGCAACGCGCCTGCTCCCCGCGGACCAGGTGCCGCGTGCGGTGCTGCACGAGCTGACCGACTACCGGGGCCGGGGCCCGCTGGAGGACGACGCGCTGGTGGTCTGCCTCGACTGGCACGGACGTCCGGCCCTGGTGTGAAACACGGGGTCGGCGGGGTGGGACGTCGTTGCGGCTGTTTCAGGCCGGGCGGGTGTCCCCGGCGCCCGGAGGTTCTCCGGAGTGTGCGTGCTCTCCCCGCGCGGCGAACCGGAAGCTCTCCAGCCCGCGGGCGAGGTCCCGTCGGGCCTGGGCGGGCATCCGGTCGAGCACCTTCAGCAGAGCCTCTTCGCGGCGGGCGCGCAGGTCCGTCAGGTACGTGCGGGCCTTGCGGGTGAGGTGCAGTTGCAGTTCCCGCCTGCTGACCGGGCTCGGCCTGCGCTCGACGTAGCCCGTGGCCTCCAGGCGGTCGCACAGCCGGCTGACCGACGACGCTCTCGAATCGAGCAGTTCGCCGAGCCGGCGGAGATTGATGCCCTCTTCGCGGTCCAGGCTGTACAGAACGCGCAGCTGGAACGCGGAGACCGGCGCGGGTGAGGCGGCGTCGAAGCCGCGCTCCCACAGTACCTCCAGCATCTCGATGGCCTCCGCCGCCGCCCGTGCGGCGGCGTGGGACGGCTGCGGCGAGGAAGAAGGCGCGCCCATAACTGTGCCACTCCACGTGATCCGTCGTCCGCCCGCGAGGAGGTCGGCCTCACGGGCCTGCGGGGACGAGGGAGATGCCGCGTCCCGGTCTCTCAGGCCTCCATTTGCCCGCATTCTCCCCCGCCACACGTGCATCCGGCCGACCATGGGGCGTGGAATTCGGTGGCGGCAGGTGTAGACGCCTCCCGGCCGGGCACATTCCCCCATGCCTGATGACAACAGTTGCCTTTCGGAGAGTGTCGAAATGAGCACCGCAGCGCGAGTCCCGTCGGCAGTCGAGGCCGGCACCAGCGTCGCACGCCCGCACGAGGCCGCCGAGGCGGGCCTGCCGCACGTCGCCGAACCCGGCGCCGTGGCCCCGCACGACGCACGCGAGTTGTCCGTTCTGTTCTTCCGGCGCCTGCGGACCCTGGAGGAGGGCACGCCCGAGTACCAGTACGCGCGCAACACCCTCATCGAGATGAATCTGACGCTCGTCCGCTACGCGGCGGGCCGCTTCCGGCACCGCCACCAGTCGGAGGAGGACATCGTCCAGGTCGGCACCATCGGACTGATCAAGGCCATCGACCGGTTCGACCTCGACCGCGGAGTGGAGTTCACCTCGTACGCGGTGCCGTACATCACCGGCGAGATGCGGCGCTTCTTCCGCGACACCACCTGGGCCGTGCACGTGCCGCGCCGGCTCCAGGAGCTGCGCATCCGGCTGGCCATGGCGAACGAGGAACTGCTCGCCGAACTGGGGCGCCCCGCCTCGGCGGAGGAGGTCGCGGGCCACCTCGGCATCACGGTGGAGGAGGTCGTCGAGGGGCAGGTCGCGGCCAACGGGTACTCCGCCGAGTCCCTGGACGGCGCGCTGAGCGACCGCGACGAGGCCGACGGCCACAGCCTGGGCGACCGGCTCGGAGCGTGCGACCCCGCTTTCGACGCAATCGAGGGATTCGAGGCGGTGCGTCCGCTGCTCGCCGAACTCGGCGACCGCGACCGCCGGATACTGGAACTGCGCTTCGGCGAGGAGCTCACCCAGTCCCAGATCGGGGAGCGCCTGGGCATCTCGCAGATGCACGTGTCGCGTCTGCTCTCCGCCTGCCTCAAACGCCTCCGTACCGCTGTGAACGAGGACAGCGCCTGACCGTAGGGCGGCGCCGCGGGGGTCAGGCCGGACGGGCTTCGTCGTCCGGTGCGCTGCGGCGACCGGTGTCGACGGTGCGGACGGCGGTGGCGAAGCTCTCCAGCCCGCCGAGCAGCCGCCGCCGTTCCGTGGCGGGCATGCGGCTCAGTACGGCCTCCAGGGCGTCCTCGCGGCGAGTGCGCAGCTCGGCCAGGTACGTCACCGCGCGCCGGGTCAGGTGCAGTTCGAGTTCGCGCCGGCTGACCGGGCTGGGGTGGCGTTCGAGGAGGCCCATGGCCTCCAGCCGGTCGCAGAGCCTGCTGACGGACGGCGGGGCGGAGCCCAGCAGTTTGCCGAGGCCGCGCAGGTTGATGCCGTCCTCCTGCTGGACCACGTGGAGCACGCGGAGCTGGGACGGCGAGACGGGCTTGGTCGGCACGGCGTTGCGGCCCTGCTCCCAGAGCACCTCGAGCAGTTCGACGACGTCGACGGCGACCCGGGCGGCGGGGGATGTGGAACTGCCCGCGGAACTCGCGCCCATAGCCTGCCACTCCCAAGATCATGTCTCCGGCGCACGCGTTCCTCACGCCGCCGGCCCCGTCCCCGCACCCTAGCCGACCCTCCGTGCACCGGCCGGTGGGGAGTGGCGCGGCGGCTGCGGAGGAGGGGCGTGCGGCGGCGCTGCGTGCGGAGGTGTCAGCCGGGGCGGTAACCGGACCTGCGAGCGCTGCGCGCCCAGAGGGAGCCGGCCAGGCCGAGGATCAACACGATCGCGCCGGTGGCCCATTCGAGCCGCGGGGCGCCGACGGCCGCGTTCGGAGGTTCGCCGTAGTTCCACAGGAACGGGGAGACGATCAGCCACGCGCCGAGCAGCGCGATGCCGACGGAGGCGAAGAGCTGCCGCAGCGGGCGCAGGAAGCGACTGAGCGCGAGGAACAGCAACAGGACGCCGACCACGGATTCGTTGAGGTAGGCCTGGCCGCCCTTCTGCGTCTCGGCGTAGCCGACCGCCCAGGCGCCGATGCACAACCAGAACGCCACCGGGACGCACAGCAGGGCGGTGGCCTGGTCGCGCACGACCAGGTTGTCGAGGCGGCGGGCGCGGTCGATGCGCGCGCGGTCGGCGGGGGAGAGGTCGGTGCGTGGGCGGTCGCTGCGGGCGAGGCCGGTCCCGGACGGGGCGTGGCGGTCGGTGACGGTGCGGGCGCGGTGCGAGGCGGTGGCCATGACGGGTGGCTCCCTTCCCGGCTGTACGGACCGGCTGTACGGACCGGCTGTGCCGCACCCCGGCTGCACCGATTCCGGTCGTGCCGCGCGGGGTGGAGGGCCCGGGTAGCCTCCGGAATCCGCCCGAAACGGACCGGTGGCCGGGATGCGGAAGGCGGGGGCGGGAAGGCGAGGGCTGCGCGCGCCGTGGAGCACGGCAGGCCCGTGCGGGGCGGGCGCGGCGTGGGGCGGTCCCGGCGGTCAGCCCACGTCGCCGACGGCGGCTCCGCAGCGGGGACATGTGGTGGGCGGTGCGGCGTCGGCGAGGCGGCCGCACGCGGGGCAGACCCGGTCGAGCATGCAGGCCGGCTCACCGCCGAGGTCCTGGTCGGCGGGTTCCCGCGCGTCGGCGCGCGGCGGGTGGGGCTCGGGAGCGTCGTCCTGCCGGTCACGGGTCATGGGTGCATTGTGGCGCGACAGGGCGCGACAGGGCGCGACAGGGCGCGACAGGGCGCGACAGGGCGCGACAGGAGTGAGCCCCGGCGCGGGGGACGCCGGGGCTCACGTCGGGTGGCCGGAGGGGGCTCGTCAGTAACGGAGGCCGTGGCCGAAGGGGTAGAGGTCCTGGTCGGGGTCGTCGAGGGTGGGGATGGAGACGGGCAGCTTGCCCCGCGGGTCGAGCTTGCCGAACAGTGCGCGGGCCACCGCGTCCAGCGACGGGGCGCCGTAGGAGTACGTCGCGAGGTACGCGCCCACGTCAGGGAAACGGCGGATGTCGTACGGGTTCCGCACCGCGACTGCGACGACCGGCGTGCCGGTGGCGCGCAGTGCCTCGACCAGCTTGGCCTGCGCGACGCCGCCCTCGCTGCCGGCTGCGGCCGCGTTGGCGGTGACGACGACCAGGTCGGCGTCCTCCGCCGCTGCGACCGTCTCGGCGATGACCGCGTCGGACGGGCGGGTGCCGGTGTCCTTCGCGGTGGCGGTCTGCCCGGTGTGCCGCGACACGGCCTCCGCGAGCGTCGTGGTCGTCGAGGCACCCCAGCCGGCCACCAGCACCGAGCGCTGCGTCCCGGTCGACAGCGGCAGCACGCCCTCGTTGCGGACCAGGGTGACGCTGTGGTCCGTGATCTCGCGGGCGGCGGACAGGTGGCGACGGCGTCCGACGACGCGTTCGGCGCGGCCCTCGCTGACGTAGGGGTTGCCGAACAGGCCGCGCCGCAGCTTGTGCAGCAGTACCCGGCGCAGCGAGGCGTCGATGCGGTCCTCGGAGATCTCGCCGGACCGCACGGCGTCCAGCACCGCGCCGAAGGCGGTGTCCAGGTCGGGGGCGAGCACCAGCTGGTCGCAGCCGGCCTGGAGGGCGCGCACGGGCGCGACGTCCGGCGGGAAGTCGTCGGAGGCGCCGCGCATGTCGAGCGCGTCGGTGACGATCAGGCCGTCGAAGCCGAGTTCCTCGCGCAGCAGGCCGGTGATGATCGGCTGCGACATGGTCGCCGGGACGCCGCTCGAGTCGAGCGCAGGCACGACGATGTGCGCGGTCATGATGGTGTCCACGCCCCGCCGGATCGCGGCGCGGAAAGGCGGCAGGTCGATGCTGTCCAGCTCCGCGCGGGTATGCGTGATGACCGGCAGGCCGTAGTGCGAGTCGGTGTCGGTGTCGCCGTGGCCCGGGAAGTGCTTGGCGGCGCTGGCGACGTCGCCCCGGTGGTAGCCGCGCACGCCCGCGCCCACCATGTCGGAGCACAGGTCCGGGTCGGAGCCGAACGAGCGGACGCCGATGACCGGGTTCTCCGGGTTGATGTTGACGTCGGCGACCGGCGCGTAGTTCTGCGTGATGCCGACGGCGGCGAGTTCGGTGCCGATCACGCGCGCGGAGTCGTACGCGTCGCCGGTCGAACGGGTCGCGGCCAGCGCCATGTTGCCCGGCATCATCGTCGCCGGCTCGGTGAGGCGGTAGACGACGCTGCCGCCCTCCTGGTCGACGGAGATGAGCAGCGGGACGCGGCTGGCGCGCTGGAGACCGTTGGATAGGCCGGCGATCTGCCGGGGGTTCTGCACGTTGTCCGGGCCGCGGCGGGCGTCGAAGTAGATGACACCGCCCGGCCGGTACTTGGCCAGCACCTCGGCGGGCGTGTCGACGCCATACAGCTCGCGGTTCCTGGGGTGTGCGGTGTCGGCGGTCTGTCCGTAGACCTCGACGACGAAGAGCTGGCCGACCTTCTCCTCCAGCGACATGCGCCGGGTCAGTCCGTGCGCGTGCCGCAGCGCGGCGCGTTCGGCCTCGCTGCCGGTGGGCGCGGCGGTGGCGGTCTGCGCGATGCCGAGGGCGGCCACGGCGCCGGCGGCGCCGGCCAGAGTCTGTCTACGGGAGGGCTGCTGCATCGGAATCGGAACGCTCCTCACATGGGCGGCGGTTGGCCTGACGGCCGGGGACTCGGGGGGTTGGGGTGGTGCGTGTCGGGTGGCGAAAGGGACTGCGAGGACGGCACATCGTTGCAGCGCAGGGCGGGCGGGTACCAGACGCCGCGCGGACCTTTAGTGGTACAGACCAGTGGCACGGCGGATGGCGCATGCATCCCCGGGGCGGGGGTAAGGACTGCCAGACAGCCCCGAAACCCGAGTGGGGGGTGACGGAACGTGCGTGCGTTCCTGTCCCGCATCACGAACACGGAACAGAGCAAACCGAGCAGAGCCGGCGCCGCGAAGGCCCGGGCCGGCGGTGCGAGCGTCAAGAAGGCCGCCAAGGGCGGGCGTGCGAAGGCGGGCGGCGGATCGCGCCCGGGCACCAGGACGAGGCCGGGCCGGAAGTCGGGCGCCTCGACAGGTGCGAAGGCCGGCGCGAAGCGCCGTTCGACGTCCGGCGGCACGGCCGCGGGGGCGTCCGGAATGGCCGGCGGGTTCCGCCGCTGGTGGACCGGCCGGGAACACGAGCCGGGAAAGACCGGCGGCGCCGCGCAGCGGACGTCGAGGTGGAGGGCGGAGCGGAAAACGGAGCGGGAGCAGGACGCCGCGAAGGGCGCGCCCGTCCCGCGCTCCGCTGACGAACGCCGCGGCCCCTCCGGGTTCGTGCGAGTGCTGGCGATGCTGCTGGCGTTCGCCGGGATGGTCGCCTTCGCGGGCGTGCTGTCGCGGCTGACGCTGGAGCCGTCGGCGGCGTCCGCGTCCATCGCGCACACCAACCTCGAACCGGGCTCCTCCATCCAGGCATACCTCTCGCAGCCGGCGTTCCAGGACACCGTCAAGCAGCTCGGCGGCAACATCGTGCTGGGCATACCCTTTGGCCTGCTGCTGCCGGTGCTGGTCCCGCGTGCCCGCGGTCTCCTGCGCGTCACCCTGGCCACGGCGGTGGTGATGCTGCTCGTCGAACTGGTGCAGGGCGCGCTCATCAACGGGCGGGCGTTCGACGTCGACGACGTGATCCTCAACTGCAGCGGTGCGCTCCTCGGCTACCTGCTGCTCGGCCGCCGGCTGGGCCGGGCCGTTCACCCGCCGCGCCGCCGCTGGTGGCAGCGGATGACGGGGCGTCCGGTCGCGGGTTGAGTGACCGGGCGGGACACGGATCCCGTAGTGCCGTCGCCCGCCGTCTCCCGGCTGCTTCCCGGGCCCGCGCCCCCTGCCGCCCCACCCCGGGGTCGATGCGTGTACACCGGGGGGCGCTCCGGCCTACCATGGCGAATGCCGCGCTCGTACGCACCACCGGGAGCCGCCATGAGCCCGATCGCAGGCCCCGCCGGACGCCCGCCCGCGCGCCCCCGCCCCCGTACGGTGCCCGCGGCCCTCGTGACGTTCGCTGTCCTCGTGCTGACCCTCGGGCTGGCTTCCTGCGGCACCGCCGACGGGTCCGCGGACGGCCTCTCGCGGGACGTCGGCGTGGCGGCGTGGACCGACGCCCGGACCGGTGTGCTGGCGGTGGCACGGCAGGCGGACGCCCAGCTCGGCGCTGCCGCCGAGGCCGCGCGTACCGGCGCCGCCGACGCTGCCGAACGGGCGGCTGCGGAGCAGGCGCGCCGGGCGGCGGTCGAGGCACAGGGAGGCGCAGGGCAGCCCGCTGCCCGCCCCGGAGGTTCGGCGGCCGACGAACCCGCGCAGTGCACCACCCGGCCCGAGGACCGGGCAGCGTGCACCACGCCGGAGGGCGCCGAGGTCACGCCCGGCGGCGGCGACGTCGACGGCGACGGCGTGTTCGAGCCGCACGAGCCGGTCGGACCCGGATACAAGGACCCGCGCGCCTACGACGGCGGGCCCACTTCCGGCGAGACGCAGTGCCAGTGGGCACGCGAGCAGGGCCACGGCTGCTGACACGGCGCGAGCACCGCCCGGGAACGCGCAGCGTTCCACGGCCGCCCGCCTGCGCGTACCGGACTCGTCGCTCGTCAGAGGGTGTGGCCCCGCACGGCGGAGACCGCCTTGCGGGCCGCCACCAGCACCGGGTCCCACACGGGGGAGAACGGCGGCGCGTACCCCAGGTCCAGCGCGGTCAGCTGCTCCACCGTCATCCGCGCGGTGAGCGCCACCGCGGCGATGTCGACGCGCTTGCCCGCACCCTCCCGGCCGACGATCTGCACGCCCAGCAGGCGGCCCGTTCGGACCTCCGCGAGCATCTTCACGTGCATGGGCGCGGCTCCGGGGAAGTACCCGGCGCGGCTGGTCGCCTCGACCGTCGTGGAGACCCAGCGCAGGCCGAGCTCGTCCGCCTGCTGTTCCAGCAGGCCCGTACGGGCGATCTCCAGGTCGCACACCTTGCTCACCGCCGTGCCGACCACGCCCGGGAACGTGCCGTAGTCGCCGGCCACGTTGGCGCCGATGATCTGGCCGTGCTTGTTGGCGTGCGTGCCCAGCGCGATGTGCCGGGTGCGGCCGGAAACCAGGTCCAGCACCTCGACGCAGTCGCCGCCGGCCCACACGTCCGCCCTGCCGCGCACCCGCATCGTCGGGTCGGTCAGCAGCCCGCCGGAGTCGCCCAGCGGCAGGCCGGCCGCCCCGGCGAGCGAAGTCTCGGGCCGCACACCGAGACCCAGCACGACGACGTCCGCCGGATACTCGCCCTCGTCGGTGGCGACCGCGCGGGCGTGTCCCCGGCCGTCGGTGAGGATGCCCGTGACGGCCTCGCCGGTGCGCACGTCCATGCCCATGCCGCACATGGCCTCGCGCACCAGTGCACCCATGTCGGGGTCGAGGGTCGTCATGGGCTGCTCTGCCCGGTCCAGCACGGTGACGCGGTAGCCGCGGCGCACCAGGGCCTCCGACATCTCGACGCCGATGTACCCGGCGCCGACGACCACGGCCCGGGGCTCCCGCCCGGCCGGTGCCCCGGACTCCTGCTGCTCCAGCGCGTCGAACAGCGCGGTGCCGTCCTCCAGCGACTGCACGCCGTGCACACCGGGGGCGTCGATCCCGTCCAGCGGGGGGCGCAGCGGGCGCGCGCCGGTCGCGAGGACCAGCTTGTCGAAGCCCGTCCACTGCCCGCGCCCGTCCCGGTCGCGGGTGCGGACCCGCTGCCCGTCCAGGTCGAGTTCGGTCACCTCGGTGTGCAGCCGCAGGTCGATGCCGCGCTCGCGGTGCTCCTGCGGAGTCCGGGCGATCAGGTCGTCCCGCTCGCCGACGTCGCCGCCGATCCAGTACGGGATGCCGCACGCCGAGTAGGAGGTGAAGCGGCCGCGTTCGAAGGCGACGATCTCCAGTTCGTCCGGCTTCCGCAGACGCCGTGCGCGGGATGCGGCGGCCATTCCGGCCGCGTCGCCCCCGACGACGACGAGTCGCTCGGCCGCCATCAGCAGCGGCCCGCAGGCGGGCACGGCCGCGTGGACTCGGGCACGAAGCTCATCACCACTCCCGTGCTGGGGATCGTTGCCGACGTGGTCAGCGTACCCAGACCTTCAGCGGCAACGGCTCGCGTACGGGTGGGCCGGTCGCTCGTGCCGACCGCCGGTCGTCGTGGCACGGGAGGACCCGGCACCCCCGTGGTGGTGCCGGGTCCTCGGCTGCGCCCGCGGTGCGGGCGTCAGTGCCGGGAACCGGAGAGGTCATCCCCGGCTATTTCCGTTGAGTGCTGTGACTTGCTGCGCGGCTGCGGCGCTCCCCGCGGTCCTTGATGGGTCATTGAGGACCGGAACCGTCCGCAGAGCTTCCTAGGCTGGCCGCATGCTGCGACCCACCCTCGCCCAGCGCCGCGCGATCCTGGCGCGCCGCCACCTGCTGGCCCCCTCCGCCCGCGCCGCGACGACCGAGCAGGTCACCCGCGCCCTGCTCGCCCTGCACGCCACCGACGCCGCCACGGTGACCCTCAGCGCCTACACCCGTCTCGCGGCGCCGGACCTCGCCGACATGGAGCGAGCGCTCTACCAGGACCGCACGCTGCTGCGGATGCACTGCATGCGCCGCACCCTGTTCGTCGTCCCGGTCGAGGACGTGCCGCTCTACCACTTCTCCACCACCCTCGACGTCGCCCGCCGGGAGCGGGCGTCGCTGCTGCGCCTGCTCCGCGGCGCGGACACGCCGTGGGACGCCGCCCGGCTCGCCGCGGCCGAAGAGGAGGCCGTGGCGGCGCTGCGGCGCCTCGGCGAGGCCGGCGCGACCGAGATCTCGGCGGAGGCGCCCCTGCTCGGCGAGATGATCACGCTCTCGCCCGGCAAGCGGTACGAGGCGCGGCAGCGCGTCGGAGGCTGGGTGCTGCGGCTGCTGGCGATGGACGGCCGCGTCCGCCGCGGGCGTCCCCTGGGTGGCTGGACCTCCGGCCGGTTCCGTTACGGGCTCGCCCCGGAGATGGCCCCGATGGACCCCGCCGAGGCCAAGGCAGAGGTGGTGCGTCGCTGGCTCGCCTCCTTCGGGCCGGGCACCACCGACGACGTGAAGTGGTGGACGGGCTGGACGGTCACCGCCGTACGCCGGGCCCTGGCCGACGTCGGCGCCGTCGAGGTCGCGCTCCCGGAGGGGCAGGGCTGGCTGCTGCCCGAGGATGTCGAGACTCTTGCGGGTGCGGGTGCGGGTGCGGGTGCGGGTGCGGGTGCGGGTGCGGAGGAGGTGGAGCCGTGGGCGGCACTGCTGCCCGGCCTCGACCCGACCACCATGGGCTGGAAGTACCGCGACTGGTATCTCGACCCCGGGCACCGGTCGCTGCATTTCGACACCAACGGCAACGCCGGGCCGACGGTCTGGTGGAACGGCGAGATCGTCGGCGGCTGGGCCTGCCGGCCCGACGGCGAGGTGGTCTGGCGGCTCCTGGCCGACCGGGGTGCAGAGGCCGCCGCCGCGGTCGAGGCCGAGTCCGCCCGACTGCAGGGGTGGCTCGGCGAGGCGCGTTTCGTGCCCGCCTTCCCCACCCCGCTGGCCCGCGAGCTGACCCACGGCTGAGCGGCCCGCCGGGCGCGCTGACCGGGACGGTGACCGGGGCGGTGACCGGCGCGTCGGGGACTACAGCACCTTCTCGAAGCGCTCCACGTCGTGATAGCGGCCGAACTTGCGGCCGGCCTCCCGGTAGAGCCCGCACCGTTCGAAGCCGAATCTCCGGTGCAGCCGGACGGACGCCTCGTTGGGCACCGTGATCCCCGCGTACGCCCGGTGCAGGTCCTCGCCCTCCAGCACCTCGAAGAGGTGCCGGTACAGCAGGGTGCCGAGCCCCCGCCCGCCCGCGTCCGGGGCGACGTAGACCGAGCACTCGATCGAGGTGGCATAGGCAGCCTTGGGCTTGAAGGGGCTGCTGTGGGCGTACCCGAGCAGCCGTCCGGGCGCCGCCGCCGGCCTGTCCGGTGCATGACCACCGCGCTGCCGGGCAACCAGGAGACGGTGTGGGCCGTCCTTACGGTGGGACAGCAGCCACGACCGACGTTGTTCGGGGCTGAAGGGCGCGGTGTCGAAGGTGATCGCGGTCTCGCGGACGTAGCGGTTGTAGAGGTCCGTGAGCGCTTCGAGGTCGCTCTCGTCCGCCGCCCTGACCAGGATGTCGGAGCCGTGTGTCACCGGGTTTCCCTTCTGTGTGGCGAGGCAGGGTACTGCATGATCGGAAAAATGATGCGCGTTGTGGGAATTCTGTCCTGATTCCCGTCGTTGTTTCCCTTGGATGCGGGAACTCGGCCAGGACCCGGTCCGCCCACTGATTCGCAGTCGAACACGCTAGGGAGCACGCATGGCAACCCGTGCCGTCGCCCGTCGTTCCGCCGCCACCACCGACGCCACCGACACGACCGCCAGGGTCCGCGCCGGAGGCGGCGAGGTGGCGGACCGCGACCTGGTCGGCATGTACCTCGACGAGATCGCCCGCACCCCGCTGCTGGACGCGGAGAAGGAAGTCCAGCTCTCCCTCGACATCGAGGCGGGCGTCTACGCCGGCCGCATACTCGACGGGTTCGAGGAGCCTGTGTCCCAGGACGCGCCGAGCGCGACCGCGGACCGGGCCGAGCTGGAGGCGCTCGTCGCTCAGGGCGAGCGCGCCAAGGACGTCTTCATCCGTTCCAACCTGCGTCTGGTGGTGGCCGTCGCCCGGCGGTACCCGCGCAGCGGCCTGCCCCTGCTCGACCTGATCCAGGAGGGCAACGCCGGCCTGGTGCGCGCCGTCGAGAAGTTCGACTACCAGAAGGGCTTCAAGTTCTCCACGTACGCGACGTGGTGGATCCGACAGGCCATCACCCGGTCCATCGCCGACCAGTCCCGCACCATCCGGCTGCCCGTGCACCTGGTGGAGGAGCTGGGGCGCATCCGGCGCGTGCAGCGCGAGTTCAACAAGGAGCACGGCCGTGAGGCGGAGCCCGCGGAGGTGGCCGGCGAACTCGGCTCCACCCCGGAGCGGGTCGCCGACGTGCTGGACTGGGCCCGCGACCCGGTCAGCCTCAACATGTCCGTGGACGACGACGGCGAGACCCAGTTCGGCGACCTGCTGGAGGACACCTCCGCGCACTCGCCGGAGGACTCGGTCCTCACCCTGCTGCGCCGCGAGGAGCTGGACGGCCTCATCGGTCGGCTCGACCACCGCACCGCCTCCATCATCAAGGCCCGGTACGGGATGGTCGACGGACGCGAGCGCACCCTGACCGAGGTCGGCAAGCAGCACGGACTGACCCGGGAGCGCATCCGGCAGATCGAGAAGCACGCCCTGCTGGAGCTGAAGAAGCTCGCGCACGACACGGGCTTCGACGCGGCCGCGTAACGACGCCGCCGCGGAGGCCGGGCGCCCGCCGGGGCGCCCGGAGCACGCGAGGGCGGCGCCCGCGGCGTGCAGCCGGCAATGCCGGCGGTCCGCCGGGCAACGGAGCCCGAAATTCAGCCCTGGCCGTACAGGTCCGTGTAGGAGGGGAACAACCCGCCCGGGCCGTCCACAGTCTCGGCTGCCAGCGCAGCCCGCACCACTGCCCGCGTCACCACGTCCGCCCCCGCGGACAGCACCTCGTTCAACCGGGCCTCCTCCACCTCGTGTTCGCCGGTCGCCAGGGTGAACACGGTGTCCCCGTCGTGCAGCAGGTGCACCGGACGGATCGCCCGCGCCAGGCCGTCGTGCGCCGTCCCGGCCAGCTTCTGCGACTGAGCCCGGGTCAGGCGGGCGTCCGTACCCACGACCGCGAGGGTGGTGTTCAGCGGCGGCCGCACCGAGCCGGCCCAACGCCGCTCGGACCCCTCGCGCGCCGTCTCCATACGCCTCAGCGCCTGCGCATGCAGCTCCGGCGACGGAACGGTGGCGGATCCCGTCCACAGCTCGCCGTAGAGCACCCCGGACGAAGCGTCCGTCAGGGAGCCGACGGCGTTCACCACGACCAGCGCCCCGACGGTCACACCCGACGGGAGCAGCATGCTCGCCGTGCCAGTGCCGCCCTTCATCCCACCGGCGACCGCGCCCGTCCCCGCGCCGACGTTCCCCTGCTCCGGGGCCTCCGGCCCGGCGGATCCGCCTCCGTCCGTCCGCCCCGTCCGGCTCGCGGCCGCCGCCTCGACCGCCTCCCGCCCCAGCTCCGCGTCCGGCCGGGCCCGCCAGTCGCCGCCGCGGCCCAGGTCGAAGAGACAGGCCGCCGGCACCACCGGAACCACCTGGCCCGGCTCGGGACCGATCCGGAATCCGCGGTCGTGCTTCTCCAGCCAGGACATCACCCCGGACGCGGCGTCCAGCCCGAAGGCGCTGCCACCGGTCAGCACGACCGCTTCGACACGCTGCACCAGGTTCCGCGGGTCCAGGGCGTCCGTCTCGCGGGTGCCCGGGCCGCCGCCCCGCACATCCACCGCCGCGACCGCTCCGCCCTCGGGCGCCAG
Source organism: Streptomyces sp. RKND-216 (assembly GCF_004795255.1). Classification (NCBI taxonomy): domain Bacteria; kingdom Bacillati; phylum Actinomycetota; class Actinomycetes; order Kitasatosporales; family Streptomycetaceae; genus Streptomyces; species Streptomyces sp. RKND-216. The sequence continues at coordinate 3,499,629 of NZ_SSBQ01000002.1, forward strand.
CACCACGGTCGTACCGGTCAGCCGGCCACCTCCGGTCCGCCGGGCGTGGCCCACGCGCAGGCCGTTCACATCCGTCAGGGAGTCCATGACCGACCTGGATACCAGCACCGGGGCCCGGCGGCCGTGCCCCGGTGCGCGCCCGGAGTGGCGGGAGCCTCCGGAACGCCCCGTACCCTGGTGGCATGACGGACAGCGCAGCACGGCCGGACGGGCCGGACGCCCACCAGCCCCCGACGGCGCTGGTCTTCGACGACCCACTGGGCCGGACCTCCCAGGACGACGGCGACGTGGGCTGGGGCGACCGCCCCGCCTCCGGCGGCGGAGCCGCGGACCTGGCTCGATTCCTGGACGAGAAGCCGCCCCACCACCTCTGACCGGGCCCGCAGACCACCGACGGGGGAGCAGCAGCCCCGTCTCCCGGGCCGGCCCGCGCGCCGTCTCCTCCCGGGCCGGCCGCTACTTCTTGTCGGTCGCCACCCCGTCGCCAGAGGCGTCGGCGTTGCGCTGAGCGGCGACCTTGCCCGCCGCGTCGTCGGCCGAACCGTCCCGCTGCGCCACCAGCAGGTCCCGGATCTCCTTCAGCACGTCCACCTCGGTCGGGGCTGCCGGAGCCGGGGCGGGAGCCTGGGCGGCCTGACGTTCCTTGTACCGGTTCATCGGCAGGACCATCAGGAAGTACACGACCGCGGCCGTGATCAGGAAGGTCAGCGCGGCACTGACCACCCCGCCCCAGCTGATCGGGATCCCGGAGATCACGTCCCCGGTCGCCGGGTCCACCTGGCAGTCGCCTGGAGGCAGATCCGGTACTCGCTCAGGTCCTTGGAGCCGAGCGCGCCCACGACCGGGTTGATGAAGCCCTTCACCACCGAGTCGACGACCTTGGTGAAGGCCGCGCCGATGACGACGGCGACGGCCAGCTCGACCACGTTGCCCCGCATCAGGAAGGTCTTGAACCCGCCGACGACGCTTTGCTTCTCGCTCAACTGACTGCCTCTCCTCGCCCACGCTCACCGACAGGGAACGCCCGACACGGTGCCTGAGCGGCGGTGGCGCTGTCCAGCTGCGGTCACCCCTGGTCAGCACAATGTCACCGCCAGGGGTGACACGGCGGCGGCCCCGGCGAGGTCGGTCGCCGTGTCCCGGGGGACCTCCAGCACGATCAGGCCGCCGCGCTCCGGCGGGCCGCCGACGGACGGGTCTGTCGCCGGACGGCGAGGCACCGCCTTGACCAGCGCGCGCCCGGCCACGATCCGGGCGCCGGACACCTCGCCCGCCCCGTCCGCGAGACCTCCGGCGCGTACGGCCCGGGTCGCGATCACGTCGACCCGGTCACCGGGCCGCAGCAGCTCCACGGCGGCCGCGTCAGCGATGCGTACGGGCGCCGCGACCGTACGGCCGCCCGGCCCGGGCTGCGGCGCCGGGCCGCCCGGGGCGTCGCGCCGCTCCACGGCCGCGCCCGCCGGGACGTCCCCGGCACCCGCCCCGGGCGGGGACGGCTCGGTACGCGCCGCCGTCAGAGAGGCGCAGGCGGCCGCCACTGCCAGCCCGGCTGCCAGGAGGCGGCGTGGAGGGCGCAGCGCACGCCGCAGCGCCGGGCCACGTCGTCTGCGCCCCCGGCCGGCGAGGACCGGCGGGAAGTCCGCGACGCCGCCGCGTGGCGGCACCGCGGAGTCGGAGCAGCCCGGTGGCGCAATCGACGGGTACGGCCCGGCGGAGTGGGCGGGAAGCGAGGCACAGGACGAGGACATGCGACACCACCTGACGTGGTCGGCCGTGAAAGGCGGGAGAGGCGTGAAAGCCGTGAGAGCCGTACGAAGCCCGGTGCTTCGTACGGCTCTCACGTTGCACGATCACGGCGCGTCCCGCCGGCGGCTGTGGACGACGCGGAACCTGTGGACGACTCCGTCCCCCACAGGAGCGATGCGGCGCCTCACCCGCCGCACGACCCCCGCTGCACACCGTCCGGAGGCGGAGTCGCCTCGGTCGCCTCAGGGCAGCTTGATCCCCGGGTCCACCCCGTCCAGTGAGCGCCCGCACACGCAGTCCTGCTCGGCCGGCAGCAGCCCGACGGCGTCGAACAGCACCTCGCGCAGCCGCCCCACGTTCTCGCCGAAGACGCGCAGCACCTCCTCGTGGGAGACGCCCTCGCCGGTCTCGGCACCCGCGTCCAGGTCCGTGACCAGGGTCATCGAGGCGTAGCAGAGCCCGAGTTCACGGGCCAGGACGGCTTCCGGGTGACCCGTCATGCCGACCACCGACCAGCCCTGGGAGGCGTGCCAACGGGACTCGGCGCGGGTGGAGAAGCGCGGCCCTTCGACGACGCAGAGCGTGCCCCCGTCTACGGGCTCCCAGCCGCGTCCTCGCGCGGCGGACAGCGCGGCCTGACGGCCGTGCTCGCAGTAGGGGTCGGCGAATCCGCAGTGCACCACGTTCGGCTGAGAGCCGTCGGGCAGCGGTTCGCCGTCGAAGAACGACTGCACGCGGTTCTTCGTGCGGTCGACGAGCTGATCCGGGACCAGCAGCGTTCCGGGCCCGTACTCCGGGCGGAGGCCGCCCACCGCGCACGGGGCCAGTACCTGGCGCACACCCGCGGACCGCAGCGCCCAGAGGTTCGCGCGGTAGTTGATGCGGTGCGGCGGCAGGTGGTGCTTGCGGCCGTGCCGGGGCAGGAAGGCGACGCTGCGGCCGCTGATCTCCCCGAGGAACAACGAGTCGCTCGGCGGGCCGTAGGGCGTGTCGACGGTGACCTCGGTCACGTCGTCGAGGAAGGAGTAGAACCCGGACCCGCCGATGACGCCGATCTCTGCTTGTGCGGTCATGCGGCTCACCCTACGGTTCCGCCGCGCTCCCGGTCAGGCCGCGGAGGAAGGAGCAGGGGACTTCGCAGTGCTCTTGCCGGAGCCCTTGTCCTTCGAGCCGTTCTTGGCGGAGGAGTCCGCGGAACCGGACGACGTGTCCGAGGAGCCGTTCGAGGACGACGACGAGGCGGAGGACGACGAGGCCGTGCTGCCCGACGAGGAGCCGCGGCTGTCGTTCCGGTAGAAGCCCGAGCCCTTGAACACGATGCCGACCGCAGAGAACACCTTCTTCAGGCGTCCCTTGCAGCCCGGGCACTCGGTCAGCGAGTCATCGGTGAACTTCTGCACCACCTCGAGGCCATCGCCGCACTCGGTGCACTGGTACTGATACGTCGGCACGTCTTTCCTCCTGGCACTCTTCCCTGTGGAGTGCTAACGACGCTCCATCGTGCAGTATTTCCGTCCCGTAGTCCACCGCGCGCGCACCGGACATGGATCACAGAACGGCCGCGCACGGACGCCGCAGGGGCATCGGGCCACGGGCCGCGGTTCCCCGGAGGATCCCGACCCTGCGCCCGCCCGTCAGCGGTCCCCGGCCGCCGTGCTGCCGCCCGTGCCGAGCCAGCCCGCCAGCTTGCCGCCCCGGTTCACCGCGAGCAGCCGCCGCTCCGCCGCGTCCCGCACCGCGTCCGTGGTGACGACCAGCAGCTCGTCGCCGTGCCGCAGCACCGTGGACGGCAGCGGCACGAAGCTCGTGCCGCCCCGCACCACCAGGGTCACCGCCGCGCCGGGAGGCAGCCGCAGCTCCGTGACCTCCACGCCGTGCATCCGCGACGTCTCGCCCACGCTCATCGACAGCATGTGGCCGCGCAGCCGCTCCAGCGGCGCCGACTCGAGATCGACGTCCGCGGGCCCGCGAGCCTCCTCCAACCGGAGTTTCCGTGCGACCCAGGGCAGCGTCGGGCCCTGGACCAAGGTGAAGATCACGACCAGCACGAAGACGATGTTGAAGATCCGCTCGCTGCTGGGCACCCCGGCCACCATCGGGATGGTGGCCAGCACGATGGGCACCGCGCCGCGCAGCCCGGCCCAGGAGAGCAGCGCCTGGTCCTTCCAGGACCACCGGAACGGCAACAGGCCGACCACCACCGACAGCGGTCGCGCGACGAGGGTCAGCGCCAGTCCGACGGCGATCGCCGGCAGTACGTCGTCGCCCAGGTCGTGCGGCGTGACAAGCAGCCCGAGCAGCACGAACAGGCTGATCTGCGCCAGCCACGCGACGCCGTCGGCGAAGCCGCGCACGGCCGGGCGGTGCGGGAGGCTGGCGTTCCCCAGCACAAGCGCGGTGATGTAGACGGAGAGGAAGCCGCTGCCGTGCAGCGTGGCGCCGCCCGCGTAGGAGAGAACGCAGAGGGCCATGACCGCGATCGGGTAGAGGCCGGACGCCGGCAGCGCCACGCGACGCAGCCCGAACGCGCCGAGGCGGCCCACCAGCATGCCGGTGGCCGCGCCGATCGCCAGCTGCATGACGATCATCGCGATCAGCACGTACCAGCTCTGCGGCTCGTGTTCGAGAGCGGAGAGGGCGACGACGAGGATGACCACCGGTGCGTCGTTGAAGCCCGACTCGGCCTCCAGCGTGCCGGTGATCCGCTGCGGCAGCGGTACCCGGCGCAGCACGGAGAAGACGGCCGCGGCGTCGGTGGAGGACACCACGGCGCCGATGATGAGGGCGAGCCGCCACTCCAGCCCGATGAGGTAGTGCGCGGAGACGGCGACCACCCCGACGCTGACCGCGACGCCGACCGTGGCCAGCGTGGCGGCCGCGGGGACCGAGCGCCGGATGTCGCGCCACTTGGTGCCCAGTCCCCCCTCGGCAAGGATCACGACGAGAGCGGCGTAGCCGAGGGTCCGGGTGAGTTCGGCGTCCTCGAATTCGAGGCCGAGCACGTCCTGGCCCAGGAGGATGCCGATCCCGAGGTAGACCAGCAGGCTGGGCAGGCCCGTGCGTGCCGACAGCCGCACTGCGGCCATGGCGAGGAGCAGGACGGCGGCGCTGATCAGCATGATCTGGTTGAGCTGCTCGACAGTCAGGGGCCGCTCCTCCCACCCGTTCGTTTGAGTAGCTAACAATTTACCATCGCTTGACCGTCGGCCGGCTGCCCGGGGCCGGTGCCCGGACCGCCTCCCGCCGGTCGGCCCCGAACCGCACGGCACCCACTTCCGGTGTCCGCGCGCACCGCGGACACCGTGCGCCCGGGGGCACCGGCACCGTTGGTGCGACGTGCGACGTGCGACGTGCGACGTGCGACGTGCGACGTGCGACGTGCGACGTGCGACGTGCGACGTGCGACGTGCGACGTGCGACGTGCGACGTGCGACGTGCGACGTGCGACGTGCGACGTGCGAACGTCCGGCGCCCGGGGGCTCGGAGTCGGGGTCCTCTCCCATTCTCGGCTCCAGCGCCCCCACACGCGCCCGGACTTGCCCTCTGCGCTGACTCCCTTTCGGAGCCGTCACCGGCTCGGCCTATGGTTGCTCCAGCAGTCGAAGGATCACCCCTGCCCTCGAAGGACAGCGATGCCCGCCAAGAAGCCCCCACGACGCGCCCGCCTGATCGTGATCGCAGTCGTGCTGCTGCTCGTGGCAGGCATCGGTTACGGCACCTACTGGAGCGTCGGCACCGTCCGCAACTCCTTCCCGCAGACGACGGGTTCGTTGAAGATCGACGGCCTCTCCGAAAGGGTCACCGTCAAGCGCGGCGAACACGGCGTTCCGCAGGTCTACGCCGACAGCGCGCACGACCTGTTCATGGCGCAGGGCTTCGTGCACGCCCAGGACCGATTCTGGGAGATGGACGTCCGCCGCCACACCACCTCCGGCCGGCTGTCGGAGCTGTTCGGCGAGAGCCAGGTGCGTACCGACGCCTTCCTGCGCACGCTGGGCTGGCGCGAGGTCGCCGAGCGCGAGTTCGAGAAGCTGGACCCCGACACCCGGGCCTACCTCAAGGCCTACGCCGACGGGGTCAACGCCTACCTCGCGGACAACAAGGGCTCCGAACTCTCCGTCGAGCACGCCGCGCTGAACCTGGACAACGGCTACGAGCCCGAGCCGTGGGACCCGGTCGACTCGGTCGCCTGGCTCAAGGCCATGGCGTGGGACCTCCGGGCCAACATGGAGGACGAGATCGACCGGGCGCTGATGACCGCCCGGCTGTCCCGCGAGGAGATCGAGGACCTCTACCCGACCTACCCGTACGACCGCAACCGCCCCATCGTCGAGGGCGGCACGGTCGGGGAGGCCACCGGCGAGTTCCTGCCCGAAGGTGCCCCTGCCCCGGGTACCGACCCCGGCACCGCCGCGAACCCCGGCATCGCCGCGAACCCCGGCATCGCCGCGAACCCCGGCACCGACGCGGGCGCTGCCGCGAATCCGGGTGCCGCGGGCACGCAGCAGGCCGTCCAGGGCGGTCGCGGCGCGCTCGCCTCCGTGGCCGAGGCACTGGAGAAGGCCCCCTCGCTGCTCGGCCCGAGCGGCAGCGGTATCGGCTCCAACTCCTGGGTCGTATCCGGCGAGCACACCACCACCGGCAAGCCCCTGCTCGCCAACGACCCCCACCTCGCCCCGCAGCTGCCCTCCGTCTGGACCCAGATGGGCCTGCACTGCCGCAGCGTCACGAAGAAGTGCCCGTTCGACGTCTCCGGCTTCACCTTCTCCGGCATGCCGGGCGTCGTCATCGGCCACAACCAGTCCATCGCCTGGGGCCTGACCAACCTCGGCGCCGACGTCACCGACCTCTACCTCCAGAAGATCGAGGACGGGAAGTACCTGTACGACGGGAAGCAGGTCCCCTTCACCACTCGGCGCGAGGTCATCAAGGTGGCGGGCGGCGAGGCGCGAGAGATCACCGTCCGCGAGACGAACAACGGCCCGATCGTCTCCGACTTCAACACCGAGGCCACCGCCGTCGGCGAGGAGACCCCCGTCGAGGCGTCCGCCCCGGACCGCGGCGACGGCTACGCCGTGTCCCTGCGCTGGACGGCGCTCAAGCCCTCGCGCAGCATGGACGCCGTCTTCGCGCTGAACAAGGCGACGAACTTCGAGGAGTTCCGGGCCGCCGCCCGGCTGCTGACCGTCCCCGCCCAGAACCTGATCTACGCCGACACCGAGGGCAACATCGGCTACCAGGCCCCCGGCCGCATCCCGATACGTGCCGACGGCCACTCCGGCCGCTACCCCGCCCCCGGCTGGGACCCCGACTACCGCTGGACCGACTACGTGCCGCAGTCCGCGCTGCCGTGGGAGTACAACCCGGACCGCGGCTACATCGTCACCGCCAACCAGGCCGTGGTGGACCAGCGCGACTACCCGTACACGCTGACCCAGGACTGGTCGTACGGCGTGCGCAGCCAGCGCATCGACGACCTGATCCGCTCCAAGATCGAGGACGGCGGCAAGGTCTCCATGCAGGACATGCAGGAGATGCAGACGGACAACAGCAGCGAGATCGCCAAGCTCCTCGTCCCCTACCTGCTGAAGATCGACGTCGAGGACGCGTACGTGCGCGAGGCGCAGGAACTGCTGCGCGGCTGGGACTACACGCAGGACTCCGACTCGGCCGCGGCGGCGTACTTCAACGCCGTCTGGCGCAACGTCCTGATGCTCGCCTTCGGCGACAAGCTGCCCAAGGAGGTGCGTGTCGAGGGCGACTGCCTGTGGGTACCGCCGGCCGACGAGTCCGCGCCGCTGGAGGACCTGGACGGCAACAGCGCACTCGTCCGCGAGTGCGGAAAGCGCGACGCCGACTCGGCGCAGCCGGACGGCGGTGGCCGCTGGACCGAGGTCGTGCGCGGCCTGCTGGACCAGCCGGACAGCGCGTGGTGGAAGACCCGCGGCACCGACCGCAACCCGGGTGCCACCGGCCGGGACGAACTCCTCGCCGAGGCCCTCGAGGACGCCCGCTGGGAGCTCACCTCCGAGCTCGGCAAGGACATCGACACCTGGAGCTGGGGCCGCCTGCACCGGCTGATGCTCAATAACCAGACGATCGGCACCGAGGGCCCGGGCTACCTCCAGTGGCTGCTCAACCGGGGCCCGTGGGACCTCGGCGGCGGCGAGGCGACCGTCAACGCCACGGGCTGGAACGCGGCCGGAGGCTACGACGTGAGCTGGGTCCCGTCCATGCGCATGGTCGTCAACCTGGACGACTTCGACGAGTCGAGCTGGATCAATCTCACCGGCGCCTCCGGCCACACCTACCACCCGCACTACGTCGACCAGACCGATCTGTGGGCGGAGGGCGAGCAGCTTCCCTGGGCGTACGGCGACCAGGCGGTGGAGAAGGGCACCGAGGACAAGATGGTCCTCATGCCCTGACCCCGGCCGGGACGCTGGACACGCCCCCGCGGTGTGCTCCGCGCTCCGGCGGGCCCTCAGCCCCTCGGGGCCCCTCCGGCGCCTCCGAACCGGTGCACCGCGGTCGGCGTCACCGCCGCCAGCACCGGCCGGTCGTGCGGCTCCGCCGGTACCCGGTCGCGCACCTCCCCGTCGTACAGCAGCACCACCAGCGGGGGCCGTGCGCCCGCTGCGGCCAGCCGGGCCAGTACCCGGTCGTAGCTGCCGCCCCCGCGTCCCAGCCGCATGCCCGCGGCGTCCACGGCGAGCCCCGGCAGCAGCACCGCGTCCGCCTCGGTCACCGCCTCGCGTCCCAGGCGGGGACCGGCGGGTTCCAGCAGTCCGCGACCGGCGCGCGCCAGACCGTCCGCGCCTTCGTACGCCGCCCAGTCCAGGTCGTCGTCCGGCAGCAGCACCGGCAGCAGCACCCGCACCCCGCGCACGCGCAGTGCGTCCAGCAGCGGACGGGTGCCGGGCTCCCGCCCGACCGACACGTACGCCGCGACCGTACGGGCGTCCGCCAGCTCCGGGAGTTCCAGCGCATGCCGTGCCAGCGCGTGCGGCGCCTCCCGCACATCGTCCGCCGCCAGCGCGGCCCGCGCGTCCAGCACGGCACGCCGCACCGCCCGTTTGCCCTCCGCGACACCGCTCACCACGCGAACCTCGTCTTCCCGTCATCGTCACCCGTTATCGTGCTGCCATGAGTAGCTCACGACCCAGGATCAGCAAGGCTGTCATCCCCGCCGCCGGCCTCGGCACCCGGTTCCTGCCCGCCACCAAGGCGACGCCGAAGGAGATGCTCCCGGTCGTCGACAAGCCCGCGATCCAGTACGTGGTCGAGGAGGCCGTCACCGCCGGCCTCTCCGACGTGCTCATGGTCACCGGCCGCAACAAGCGGCCCCTCGAGGACCACTTCGACCGCAACTACGAGCTGGAGGAGGTCCTGCGCGACAAGGGCGACGCCACCAAGCTCACCCGCGTGCAGGAGTCCAGCGACCTGGCCACGATGCACTACGTGCGCCAGGGCGACCCCAAGGGCCTGGGCCACGCCATTCTCTGCGCCGCCCCGCACGTCGGCGACCAGCCGTTCGCCGTGCTGCTCGGCGACGACCTGATCGACCCGCGCGACCCGCTGCTCGCCCGGATGATGGCCGTGCAAGAGCAGCACGGCGGCAGCGTGGTGGCGCTGATGGAGGTCGAGCCGGAGAGCATCCACCTCTACGGCTGCGCCGCCGCCGCCGCCACCGACGAGGACGACGTCGTCCGCGTCTCCGGCCTGGTCGAGAAACCATCCGCCGCGGACGCGCCCAGCAACCTCGCCATCATCGGACGCTACGTGCTGGACCCGGCCGTCTTCGAGGTGCTGCGCAAGACCGAGCCGGGGCGCGGCGGCGAGATCCAGATCACCGACGCCCTGCAGACCCTCGCCAACGAGCCGGCCATCGGCGGCCCGGTGCACGGCGTCGTCTTCCGCGGCCGCCGCTACGACACCGGCGACCGAGCCGACTACCTGCGGGCCATCGTCCGCCTCGCCTGCGAGCGCGAGGACCTGGGGCCGGACTTCCGCGCCTGGCTGCGCGGTTACGTCGCCGAGGAGATGGGCGGCTGAACGGCGGCCCCGCCGCCCGCCGGACCGGGAGCGGTGGGACGGCGGGACTGCGGGAACCAGGGCGGGCGCATGAGCCGGCACGAGGACGCACGAGGAGTCGCGGTGAGGCACGGTGAGACGCGGTGAGTGAGATCTGGTCCGTCGACGAGCACCTGGCGGACGTGCTGAGCGGCATCCGTCCACTGGAGCCGATCGAGCTGAACCTCCTGGACGCGCAGGGCTGCGTGCTGCTCGACGACGTGGTCGTCCCCGCGTCCCTCCCGCCCTTCGACAACAGCTCGATGGACGGGTATGCGGTGCGTCCCGTGGACGTCGAGGGCTGCACCGAGCAGTACCCGGCCGTGCTCACCGTGCTCGGCGACATCGCCGCCGGCAGCGACGAGCCGCTCACCGTCGGGCCCGGCCAGGCCGCGCGCATCATGACCGGCGCCGCACTCCCCCCGGGCGCCGAGGCCGTCGTCCCGGTCGAGTGGACCGACGGCGGCACCGGCGGCGGTCCCGCCGACAGCATGACCGCCCACAGCGCCGACCCGGCCGCGGCGAGCGGCGAGGTGCGGGTGCACCGCTCCGTCACGCCCGGGCAGTACGTGCGGCCGCGCGGCAGCGACGTGCAGGCCGGGACCGTCGCGCTGAAGGCGGGGACCGTGCTCGGCCCGCCACAGATCGGGCTGCTCGCCGCCATCGGCCGGGCGTCGGTGACCGTACGGCCGCGGCCGCGGGTCGTGGTGCTGTCCACCGGCAGCGAACTCGTGCCGCCCGGCCGGGAGCTGGGGCCCGGCCAGATCCACGACTCCAACAGCTACGTGCTGGCCGCGGCCGCCCGCGCGGCCGGTGCCGAGGCGTACCGGGTCGGCGCGGTGACCGACGACGCCGACGTCCTGCGGTCCACCGTCGAGGATCAGTTGATCCGTGCCGACGTGCTGGTCACCAGCGGCGGTGTCAGCGTCGGCGCGTACGACGTGGTGAAGGAGGCGCTCGACGGCATCGAAGGGCCGGACGGCAGCGTCTCGTTCCGCCGTCTGGCCATGCAGCCGGGCAAGCCGCAGGGCTTCGGCCTGATCGGCGCCGACCGCACACCCCTGCTCGCCCTGCCCGGCAACCCGGTCAGCTCGTACGTCTCCTTCGAGTTGTTCGTCCGTCCGGTGGTGCGCACGCTGATGGGGCTGGAGCCCGCCTCGCGCACGCCCGTCCGCGCGCGTCTGGCCGGTGAGGAGCCGCTGCGTTCCCCGGCCGGCAAGCGGCAGTTCCTGCGCGGTGCGTACGAGCCGCCGGCGACCGGGGACGGCGTCGGCACCGTGCGGGCGGTCGGCGGCGCCGGCTCGCACCTGATCGCGGCGCTCGCGCAGGCGGACGCGCTGCTCGTCGTGCCCGAGGATGCCGAACAGGTCGCCCCCGGCGACTCCGTCGACGTGCTGCTCCTCGACTGAGCGGGGTACCCGGCCCACAGCCCGAGGGCGGGCTCCGGTCTCCGGGCGGCGCGGGCAGGAGTACCGTGTCAGCCGCACACGACCGGACGGGACCGGACGGAGAACGATGACCAGCCCGGAGCAGCACCGCCTCACCCACGTCGACGACGCGGGTGCCGCACGCATGGTCGACGTCTCCGGCAAGGACGTCACCGCCCGTACGGCACGCGCCTGTGGACGGGTGCTGGTCTCGCCGCGGGTTGTGGAACTCCTGCGTGGCGAGGGTGTCCCCAAGGGCGACGCGCTGGCCACCGCACGCATCGCCGGCATCGCCGGCGCCAAACGCACCCCCGACCTGATCCCGCTCTGCCACCCACTGGCCGTCTCCGGCGTCAAGGTCGACCTGAACGTGGCGGACGACGCGGTGGAGATCACCGCGACGGTGAAGACGACCGACCGCACGGGTGTGGAGATGGAGGCGCTGACGGCCGTGTCGGTCGCCGCGCTGACCGTGGTCGACATGGTGAAGGCCGTCGACAAGGGCGCGGTCGTCACCGACGTGCGGGTGGAGGAGAAGACAGGGGGCAAGTCCGGCGACTGGCACCGCGAAGCGCCCGCAGCCGCCGGCGAGCAGGTCGCCGCAGAGGGGCGGGCGGGCGCGGGACCCACGGGCGTGGAGGCGACCGGCGCGGGCGAAGGCGACCAGGGCCCGCGGTACCGGGCCCTGGCGGTCACCGCGTCCAACCGTGCCGCCGCCGGGGTCTACGCCGACAAGGGCGGCCCGCTGCTGGCCGAGGGCCTGCGGGCGATGGGCTTCGCCGTCGACGGCCCGCGCGTCGTCCCCGACGGCGAGCCCGTCGCGGAAGCGCTCCGCGAGGCGGTCGCCGCGGGCTACGACGTGGTGCTGACGACCGGCGGCACCGGCGTCTCGCCGACCGACCGCACACCCGAGGTCACCCGCGCCCTCCTCGACCACGAGGTCCCCGGCATCACCGAGGCCATCCGCGACGCGGGCCGCGCCAAGGTTCCGACCGCCGCCCTGTCGCGTGGCGTGGCGGGCGTCGCGGGGAGCACACTGATCGTGAACCTGCCCGGATCCTCGGGCGGCGTACGCGACGGTCTCGCCGTACTGGAACGGCTGCTGGTGCACGCCGTCGACCAGATCCACGGCGGCGACCACCCGAGAGGGGACGACCCCCGCTGAACGCGCCCTGGCCGGTAGAACTGGCGGACGGACCGACCGTCCTCCGCCCCATAAGGCTGCGCGACCAGCGGGCGTGGCGGGAGATCAACCAGCGCAACCGCGACTGGCTCCGACCCTGGGAGGCCACCATCCCGCCGGCTCCGCCCGGTCATGAGCCGCCGCGCCGTCCGACCTACCGGCAGATGGTCCGGCACCTGCGTGCCGAGGCGCAGGCCGGGCGGATGCTGCCGTTCGTCGTCGAGTACGGGGGCCGACTCGCCGGGCAGCTCACCGTCGCCGGCATCACCTGGGGGTCGATGTGCTCCGGCCACATCGGCTACTGGGTGGACAAGGCGGTCGCTGGGCGCGGTGTCACGCCCACCGCGGTCGCCCTCGCGACGGATCACTGTTTCCGCACCGTCGGGCTGCATCGCATGGAAGTGTGCATCCGGCCGGAGAACGCGCCCAGCCGCCGTGTGGTGGAGAAACTGGGTTTCCGTGAGGAAGGCATGCGCCCCCGCTATCTGCACATCGACGGTGCATGGCGGGACCATCTGGTGTATGCGCTCACAGTGGAGGAAGTACCGGAAGGCCTGCTCACGCGCTGGCACGGCCGCCGCGTCCCTCCCACGCCGCGTAAATAGAATACGTTTTCGAATTACGGGCGGCGCGAGAGTGGCGCGAATTCTCCATCGGTCCGGCACATGGGCCGGTCGGGGTGGGTGAAATCACGTAAAAGGATCGTGAGATCAGCAAGATCGTGCGACACACCGCGCGATTCTGCAGATGCCCGCGCGCGATCCCCTCTACCGTGTGAGGGTGAGCAGCAGTGGCCTCATCTACGCAGTCATCGTCGGGGCCTGGGCCGCCTACCTGGTGCCCATGTGGCTCCGCCGGCAGGACGAGTTGAACGAGGCGCGTCCGACGGAACGCTTCAGCACCGCCATCCGGTTGCTGTCCGGAAAGGCGGCGATGGAACGCCGTTACGCGAAGGAGGCGGAGCGGCGCGAGGCGGACGTCGCCGAGGTGGCCTCCGACGATGACGACGCGGACGGGAACGACCCGGAGGACGCGACCGGCGAAGCGGTCGACTTCCGGGCCTTCGCCGCACCCAGGACCGTGGTCCACGAAGTCCCCGACGCCGCGGACCGCCGCTTCCCGGGGCGCACTCCGGCCGACCGGAAGGCCGCCCGTCGCGAGGCTCGCCGTGCCCCCGCGCCCGAGCGCCGTCCTGCCGAGGGACGCAAGCCCGCCGCCGGCCGGACCCCGGCCGGCCGCAAGGCCGCCGAGCGCAGCAAGCGCGCCCAGGTCCTCGCCCGCCGTCGGCGCACCACCATGCTCCTCTTCCTCTGCTTCTCCGTCGGGGCGGTCGTCGCCGCGGTCGGCGGTGTCGCGTTCCTCTGGGCGCCCGCCGCCCCCGCCGCGCTCCTCAGCGCCTACATCGCCCACCTGCGCACCACGGAACGGCGCCGCTTCCACGTCACCATGGACCGACGCCGCGCCGAGCAGGCCGCCGCGCACTTGCGCGAGCGGCGCGGGCGCACCGGCGCCCACGAGGCACCGCCCGCGGAGCCCGAGCCCACCCGCGTGCACACGGAGCCCGCCCACCCGGTCCACCCGGTCCACCCCGCTCCGGTGTCCGAGGCTCACCGGTCGTCCCCCCCGGCGTCCGCCCCGGAACGTTCGTCGGCGGCGGACCGGCGCGCTCTGGTGGAGCAGACCGACCATGCCGAGTGGGTCGACCAGGAGCGGGGCCGCGTGCGCGAGCAGCCCGAGGGCGAGGGCTGGGAGCCGGTCCCGGTGCCCCTGCCCACCTACGTCAACGCCCCCGTCGCCCCCCGCACCGCCCGCGGCGTGGACCTTGACACCCCGGACGCCTGGAGTTCCGCCCGCTCGACCACGGCCTCGTCCGCCGGCTCGGGTTCGGGTGCCAGCTCGGGCGCGGCAGCGGACGCCGACCAGGCCGCCGCACGGCCGCCGTCGTCCCGCGCCCGCCGGGACCGGACACCGCTGTTCGACCAGATGGCCGACAAGGACCGTCCCCGCGCGGCCAACGAGTGACCCGCCCGTGGCCTCGCCCCACCCCCGCCCCACCGGCTCCGGCCTCGGATTTCCACCCGGCCCGGCGGTGATGCTAAGGTTTCACCCGTCGCAAGGGCCTGTAGCGCAGTCCGGTAGCGCATCTCGTTCGCAACGAGGGGGTCAGGGGTTCAAATCCCCTCAGGTCCACCCAGCACCACGACACGACGATCCCGTCCGATCAGCAGATCGGGCGGGATTTCGTATGGGCGGGGCGCTCCTCGTGTCCCCGGGAGGGTGAGGCGACAGGGGTCCCGCCGGAACGTCGCGGCTTCGACGTCACGCGTGGCCTCGGCGGGACGCCGTGGGCGGATCGCGTCCCGGGCAACGTCCTACGGGCCGGGCGTCAGCGCGGGGAGGACCTGCCGCAGGGCGTCGTCGACGCTCGCGTCCTCGTCGTTGCACAGGATCACGAGGGTGACGTCGAGCTCGGGCAGCCACGCCAGGAGTGAGTGGTATCCGGGATTGTCGCCGGGATGGAAGCGTGCCGGACGGCCGGCCAGGGTGCCGAGGCAGTAGCCGTACCCGTAGCGGTCGATGACCACGGGACCGTCGGCGCCCGCGTCGCCCGCGGTCGGAACGCCGGCGGCGGTCATCGCCGCGCGGGAGGAGGGCGAGACGACGCCGTCGGCGTTGAACGCGGACGTGTACCGTGCCAGATCGCCCACGGTCGACCATATGTCCCCGGCCCCGGGCATGGCCGCGAACGCTTCCACGTCGACCCGCCGGCCGCGTTGGTAGCCGTGTGCGACACCTCGCGGCGGGGGCGGGCCGGCGCACGTGGCCTCCATGCCGAGCGGGAGCAGGATGCGCTCGTCGAGGAAGTCCGCATAACGGCGGCCGCTGACCTCCTCGATGAGCTGCGCCACCAGGAGGTACCCCGGCGAGCTGTAGTGCCACGTGGTACCGGGCGGGGTGCGCAGCGGTACCTCCGCGAACAGGCGGAGGAACTCCTCGGCGGTCCCGGGCCTGGTGACGTCGAAGCCGGTCAGCTCCCACCAGTGCCCCAAGCCCGAGGTGTGGGTCAGGAGCTGGTGCAGGGTCAGTTCCCGCCAGCGTCGCGGGCAGTCGGGCAGCCACTCGGCGATCGGCGCCCTCAGCGCCAAGGCCCCCTCTTCGACGAGGAGCATGGCCGCGGCCGCCGTGAACTGCTTGCTCACCGAGGCGATCTGGAACCGCGTGTCCGGCGTGCAGACCGTACCCGCCTCCGTGTCGGCGGCGCCGTTCGACACCTGCAGGACCGTGGCCGAGCCGCGCTTCACCAGGAGGGACCCGTTCAGGCCGTCGATGTCCTGCACCCGGCAACGGTAGCCGCCCCTCGCGCCATTCCACACCCCCGGGACGGCCAGTCCCAGGGAGCACCCCTTGTCACGGAGAGGACTTCGCAGTGGTCCAGCGTGATGCGGGCGTCAGTCGGCCAGGGCGGTCAGGACCGTCGTGCGGGCTGAGGAGGCGTCGGGGGCGGTGCGGGCCAGGTGGGCGAGGTGACGGCAGCGGTCCAGCGAGTGGGCGGCGAGGGCGGCGCGCACGGCTGGGAGGCAGCCGGGCGCGGCGGAGAGGCTGGTGACGCCGAGGCCCACCAGGACCAGGGCCAGTGCCGGGTCGGCCGCGGCCTCGCCGCAGACGCCGACCGGGAGGTTCCGTGCGGCGCCCGCCTCCGCAGTCATGGCGACCAGGTCGAGCACGGCCGGCTGCCACGGGTCGAGGAGTTCGGCGAGGCTGCCGAGGGTGCGGTCGGCGGCGAGGGCGTACTGGGCCAGGTCGTTGGTGCCGATGCTGAGGAAGTCGCACGGTTCGGCCAGGGCCCGGGCGCGCAGCGCGGCGGCGGGGACCTCCACCATGGCGCCGGCCACGGGCAGTCCGTGGGCGCGGACGCGGGCGGTGAAGTCGGCGGCTTCGCGCGGCAGGGACACCATGGGTGCCATCACCCACACCCGTGCGCCGGAGTCCTTTGCGGCCGCCGAGATCGCGGCGAGTTGCGTCTCCAGCAACTGCGGGTCGCGGTCGGCCGTACGGAGGCCGCGCACGCCGAGGGCCGGGTTGGGCTCGTCCGCAGCGGTGGCGAACGGCAGGGGCTTGTCGGCGCCCGCGTCGAGGGTGCGGACGACGACGCGGCGCCTGGTGAAGGCTGCGAACACCTCGCGGTAGGCGGCCGTTTGCTCCTCCAGACCGGGCGCGCGATCGCGGTCCAGGTAGAGGAACTCGGTGCGGAAGAGTCCGACGCCCTCGCTGTCGGCGGCCGCCGCCGCGGGGAGTTCGGCGAGGCCGCCGAGGTTGACCAGCAGCGCGACCGGGTGTCCGTCCGCGGTACGGCCGGGGCCGGCGACCGACTCCGCCGCGCGGCGTGCGCGGTCGTCCCGGTCGGCGGCCGCGGCGACGGCCTCCGGGGACGGGTCGGTCTGTACGGTGCCGGCGGTGCCGTCCACCAGCACCATGCGGCCGTCGGTCAGTTCGGCCGCCCCGGGGCAGCCGACGACGGCGGGGATGCCGAGGATGCGGGCCAGGATGGTGGTGTGGCTGGTGGGGCCGCCGCGCACGGTGAGCAGGGCCAGGACCGTCGAGGGGTCGAGCAGAGCCGTGTCCGCCGGGGCGAGGTCGTCGGCCACCAGCACGTACGGGTGACCCGGCGCGGGCAGACCGGGCATCGGAAGGCCGAGGAAGCACGCGACGGCCCGGTCCCGCAGGTCGTCCAGGTCCGCGACGCGTTCGGCGAAGACGCCGCCCGCCGCCTCCAGCGCGGCACGGAAGGCGTCGAACGCGGCGGTCAGGGCGTGCGGCCCGTCCGAGCCGTCGCTGACGAGGTCTGCCGCCCGGTCGGCCAGTGACGGGTCGCCGGCCATCATGGCCTGTGCGGCGAGCACTTCGGCGGCTTCACCGGAAGTCGCGGAGGCACGCCGTTCCAGGTCGGCGGTCACCTGTGCGAGCGCCTGTCGTACGGCGTCCACCTCGGCCGCGATCTCGCCCGCCGGGACGGTGCGTGGCGCGGGGACCCCGGGGGGAGCGGCCATCCTGGCCACCGGGCCCGCGACCGTGCCGCCGCCCACGCCGATTCCCCTCGACACGGCGTCCACGACTACTCCTTGGCGTCGAGGTCGGACGCGACCAGCCGCGCCAGCTCGTCGACGGCCGCCTCCGCGCCCTCACCCTCGGCCGAGAGGACCACCGAGTCCCCGTGCCCGGCTCCCAGCGAGAGGACGGACAGCAGGCTGCGGGCGCTGACCGGCGGCCGGCCGTCCCGGGCGACGTTCACCTGTACGGGCAGGCGGGTGGCGGCCTGGACGAACAGCGCGGCGGGACGGGCGTGCAGCCCACTCCGGGCACCCACGACGACGGTGCGCTCGAGCAAGAGGATCACTCCTTGTGCGAAGGGTTGAGGGCGATTAACGCCTGCCGGATTTCCGCCGACGAAGGCGCGTACGGGACCTGGGGTGGCCGCCCGGAAGCCGTCACGCAGGCGCGCCCGCGTGCAGCTCTTCGGGGACGGAACGCCGTGAGCGGCCGGAGGGCTCGTCGTCCGGGCGCCAGGTTACGCCCCCGGGTAACGGGCGGCACGAGCACATGCGGCGTCGTGGCGGTCCGGTACAGGAAGTCTTCAGGGAGAGGCCCTGGACTGATCGGTTCCGGTGTCGGGGCTGTCCCCCCGGTGCCAGAATGCGATGTTTCGATGTTCCGTTCGCGGTCGAACCGCGACGACCGAAAGGACCCGCATGAGACCTACCACTCCGCCCGCCGACCCGGGGACTCCCTGGACGTCGGTCAACCCGGCTGATCTGGCCGATGTCGTCGCCGAACGGCGGCTGGCCGGCGCGGGGGAGTTCGTCGGCGCCGTGCGTGCCGCGCACGAGGCGCAGGCAGGGTGGGCGCGCCGGCCGGCACCGCAGCGGGGCAGGGTCCTGGCCAACGTGGGCCGGCTTGTCGAGGCGAACAAGCAGGCGCTGGCCCGGGTCGTCACCCGCGA
This sequence comes from Streptomyces sp. RKND-216, assembly GCF_004795255.1. NCBI lineage: Bacteria > Bacillati > Actinomycetota > Actinomycetes > Kitasatosporales > Streptomycetaceae > Streptomyces > Streptomyces sp. RKND-216. The sequence continues at coordinate 3,518,056 of NZ_SSBQ01000002.1, forward strand.
GGTGGGCAAGCCGTACGCGGAGGCGCTCGGCGAGGTGCAGGAGGTCATCGACACCTGCGACTTCTTCCTCGGCGAAGGACGCCGGCTGTACGGGCAGACCGTGCCCAGCGAGATGCCGGACAAGCATCTGTTCACCTACCGGAAGCCGCTGGGCACGGCGGTGGTGGTGACCGCGGCGAACTTCCCGGCCGCTGTTCCCGCGTGGTACCTCGTCCCGGCACTGCTGTGCGGCAACACGGTGGTCTGGAAGCCGTCCGAGTCGGCGATGGCGGTCGCGGACGCCCTCGCCTCCCTCTTCCGGGCCGGTGGCGTGCCCGAGAACGTGCTGCGGGTGGTGCACACCGACGGGGCCACGGCTTACGCCGGTCTGGGGGAGGCGCTCGACGAGGGTCTCGTGCAGAAGATCGGCTTCACCGGGTCGACGGCCGTGGGGCGGCGTGTCGCCGAACTCGCCGGACGGCACCTCCAGGCTCCGTGCCTCGAGCTCGGCGGCAAGAACCCGCTGGTCGTCGCGGAGGACGCGGATCTGGAACTCGCCGTGCAGGGGGCGCTGTTCAGTGCCTTCGCAACCGCCGGTCAGCGTTGTACCTCGATGGGTACGGCCTTCGTCCACCGCGCGGTCCATGCTCGCTTCATGGAGTCGTTCGTCCGGGCCGCAGAGAACCTCGTGGTGGGTGACCCGACCCAAGACGTCTTCTACGGGCCGCTGATCGGTGAGCGCTACCTCGAGGATTTCCTGAAGAGCCTCGACCTCGTGCAGGGCCACCACACGCCGGCGGGTTCGACGGCCACCGGGCGCATCACCTCACAGCAGCCGCGCAAGGGATTCGTCGGCGACCCTGACATCGGTCTGTACGTCCACCCGACCGTGGTGGACGGAGTCCGGCCGGACGATGCCCTGTACCGGCAGGAGACGTTCGGCCCGCTGGTGGGTGTGGCGGTCTTCGATCACCTCGATGAGGCCGTCGAGTTGGCGAACGGCCACGGGTACGGGCTCTCTGCGGCGCTGTACACCCGCTCCCCCGCTACCGCGTTCAGTTTCCGCGAGCGCTGTTCGGCAGGCATGCTGAGCATCAACAACTCGACGGTCGGTGCGGAGGCCCACCTGCCGTTCGGCGGCAACGGGATGTCCGGCAACGGGAGTCGGCAGTCGGGTATCTGGGTGCTCGACCAGTTCACCTCCTGGCAGTCCGTCAACTGGGATCATGCGGGGTCGCTGCAGAAGGCCCAGATGGATGTCGACGAGGTCCCGGCGGACATGGACTTCCGGCTGAAGTGATGGGGGGCGGCGGGGCCACGCATTCACGGGCCCCGCCGTCGGCATGCCGGCCTGTCCGGGCTTCAGTCTGTCCGCACGGTGACGTCGCCGATGGACGTGGTCGCCTCGACCTTCGAGGAGGCGGAGGAGTCGCGTTGCGCCGTCACCTTCTCGTCGCCGAGTTCGGAGGCGGCGGTCACGGCGTACGGCCCGGACTTCTCCGGCAGGGAAACGGTCACGTCGCCGGTCTTGCTGGTGGCGCTGAGGGCGTCGAAGTCGTCGACGACGTCGAGCCGGACGTCGCCCAGCTTCGATCCGGCCTCGGCGGTGCGGAACCGCACACCATCGAGGACGACGCCGCCGGTCTTGCCGTGGGCGACGATCTCGTCGCCGCGCACGTCGGTCAATTCGACGGAGCCGGCGTCTGTGCGGGCCTCGACGGAGGCGGCCAGGCCGGTGACCCGCACGTCGCCGAGCCTGGTCCGCACGTTGACGGGGGTGTCGGCGGGGACCCGGAGGTCGTAGTCGGAGGCGCATTCGCCCCAGCCGTCCTCGCAGCCGGTGGTGATGCGCAGGGTGCCGCCCTCGCGCTCGACAAACTCCTCCGGCGAGCGGAACGACTTCAGCATGCTGCGTTCCAGTGAGACCTCCGTGCCCGCCTCCGCCCTGGTGACGGTCAGATCGCCGCTGTCGACGACCAGTTCGACCCGGTCGACGTGCCCGTCGAAGGTCGCTGCGGAGTGGTCCGTGCGAGTAAGCATCTTGCTCAGAAGGAAGGCGCCGACGCCGACGACCAGGCCGAGAGCCACGAGGGCGCCTAGCCACCGCAGGGCGCGTCCGCGCCTGTTCCGGCCGTGCGGGGCGCCGGTCGGTGTGGTGCGGCCTTCCGGGGCCAGGGTCTTGTCCATGTCACGCTCCTAGCGTCAGCGGGCGGCGGCCGCGTCGAGGTACTGGAGTACGGCGCGGACGCGCCGGTGTTCCTCCTCGCCGGGCAGCAGGTCGAGCTTGGTGAAGATGGACCGGATGTGCTTCTCCACGGCTCGTTCGGTGATGAACAGGCGCTTCGCGAGTCCGCTGTTGCTCAGCCCTTCTGCCATCAGCCCCAGCACTTCCGTCTCCCGGGGGGTCAGCGCGGCGAGGCTGTCGGGCGTGCGGTTGCCGGCGAAGATCTGACTGATCACGTCCGGGTCCAGGGCCGTCCCGCCGTCGGCCACCCGGCGCAGTGTGGCGACGAATTCATCGACGTCGGCGACCCGGTCCTTCAGCAAGTAGCCGAGTCCTTCGCTGCCGTGGGCTAGGAGTCTGCCCGCCCACTTCGCCTCCACGTACTGGGAGAGGACGACGATCGGCCGCCGCGGCTCGGTGGCACGCAGGGTCAGTGCTGCGCGCAACCCCTCGTCGGTGTGGGTGGGCGGCATCCGCACGTCCACCAGGCACAGGTCGGGGTCGAGGTCGGCTACCAGGGTGAGGAGTTCGTCGCCGTCGCCCGCCTGGCCGACCACGTCGATGTCCTCGTCGGCCAGCAGTTTCGCGAGCCCGGTGCGCAGTAGCACCGAATCCTCGGCGATGACGACGGAGAGCATGGGTGCTCAGGCCTCCCACGGGATGGTCGCGTCGACGACGGTCGGTCCGCCGAAGGGGCTGGTGCAGGTCAGGTGGCCGTCGACGGCGTGCACCCGGTCGCTCAGCCCCCGCAGCCCGGTGCCCCGCGCGGGGTCGGCACCGCCGATCCCGTCGTCCGCGACGGCGATGCGCAGCAGGTCGCCCTGACGCAGCACCTTCACGGTGACGGCGTCGGCGGCGGCGTGCTTGGCGACGTTGGTGAGCGCTTCGGAGATCACGTAGTAGGCCACCGCCTCCGCCCGAGGGGAGCAACGTGCGGTCAGCTGCACGCGGAGGTCGACGGGGACCGGACTGCGGGCGACGACCGACAGCAGTGCGTCCTCCAGCCCCTGCTCCTGGAGGATGGCCGGGTGCAGACCGCGCGTCACGTCGCGTAGCTCCTGCATGGCGGCCTTGGCGTCCTCGTGCGCGGTGGTGAGGAGAAGCAGGGCCTTTTCGGGGTCGCGGGCGAAGCGGGACTTGGCGCGGCCCAGCGTCATCGCCACCGACAGCAGCCGCTGCTGGGCTCCGTCGTGCAGGTTGCGCTCGATGCGGCGCCGCTCCTCCTCGGCGGCGTCGACCATGCGCGACCGGCTGTCCTCCAGGTCGAGCACACGCCGTACCAGGTGGTCCACGGTTCCCGAGCCCAGCAGCCGGGACACCAGGAGCACCTCGGCGTGCATCAGGTGGCGGGGCAGTCTCCATCCGGCGGAGAGCATGGCCAGACCGGGCAGGCAGGCGGCGAAGGCGACGGCGGGGGACGTGGCGTCCAGCCCCAGCAACGTCGCACCGGCAGGGAGCAGCGGGAAGAGGAGCGGCAGTAGCGCCAGTAGCGCGCCCGCGGCCAGCAGGGTGACCACCACTGCCCCCGCTCCGAGTCCCCACAGGGAGAGGGCGGCGCTGAAACCCAGGCGCTTCCAGGAGCGGCGGCCGAACAGCCTCGCTGTACGGTCCCGCCAGCCGGGTGCCACGGCCGTTCCTTCGGGGACGCGGTCCGACGTGGCCGGCTGCAGACCGTGGCGGGCCTGCTCGGCACGCGCCACCAGACCCGCCAGCACCATCGCGACAGGCAGCAGGGGCACGCCGATGAGGAACACCGGCGTCAGCGCCACTCCGCTCACGAAGAGCACGGCCGGGAGTACGTAGAGGGGCGAGAGCGCGAGGGTGCCGAGTACATGCACCACATCGTCGCGGCTCTCCCGGCCGAGAAGGCCTTGTGCCACGCGCAGGGGGCCGCCCCGTAGCCGCGGAGGTCTCACTATCACGGCGCCTCCGTAACGTCGTCGGATCCGGCCTTCCCCTTCGCCCGGCACATCCGTGGCGTCGGGTCGGCCCGTCTGCTGAAGGAGCATAAGGCGGCCCTCCCGCCCTCTCCGAGCGTGCAGACGCGCCTTCCTGAGGTGGTGCCAGCACTACCGGGAGGTGGGTGCCGGCACGCCCGACAGGCGGTGAGCAGCTGCGTAGCGTCACAGGATGTTCACCGGAGAAGGAGTGCTGAGATGGCCCTGACCAGTAGAACGGGCGCCTCGGAGACGGCGCCCGATGCGACGCCTCCGAATCCCCGTCCGGCCCGCGGTCTCGTGGAACGGACTGCGGCGTGGAGCATGGCGCACCGCAAGCTCACCCTGATCGGGTGGGTCGCTCTCGTCGTGCTGGGGTACGGGGCCAGCCTCCTGACCGGGGTGCAGTCCCAGGAGGACGCGGACGGTCTGACTGGACAGTCCGCGGTTGCGGAACGGCTGCTGGACAACGCCGATTTCGCCGACGAGGGGGTGGAGAACGTCCTCATCCAGGCCCGGAAGGGCGACCTCGCGGACGCGCAGGCCGACGTGGTCGTCGGCGCCCTTCGCGACCGTTACGCCCAGGTGGACACGGTGCGGTCGGTCGGGGAGCCGGTGCCCGCAGAGGACGGCCGGAGCGTCCTGCTGCCCGTCCGGATGGACCTGGAGAAGAAGGGGTCGGAAGAGGACCTGAGCCCCAAGGTCGCAGTGGAGCCGATGCTGAAGGCCACCGAAGCGGTAGCGGAGGACCACCCTGCCTTGCGGGTCGAGCAGCTGGGCAAGGGCTCCCTGACACGTGAACTGAGCACGCACCTGCAGGCCGACTTCCAGCGGGCGGAGTACATCAGTGTGCCGCTGACGCTGCTCATCCTGCTGGTCGCCTTCGGTGCGCTGCTCGCGGCCGGCATCCCGGTCCTGCTCGGCGTGACGGCCGTCGTGTTCGCATTGGGGCTGTCCGGCGTGACCTCGCTGCTGCTGCCGGTCGACGAGAACCAGGCGAGCCTCATCTTGCTCATGGGCCTCGCGGTCGGGGTCGACTACTCGTTGTTCTACCTGCGTCGGCAGCGCGAGGAACGCGCGGCGGGGCGAGAACCCGAGGTCGCCCTGAGTGTCGCCGCCGCAACCTCCGGCAGGGCGGTGCTGGTCTCCGGCGTCACGGTGATGGTGGCCATGGCCGGGATGTTCCTGTCCGGCAGCATGCTCTTCTCCTCCCTGGCGCTGGGCACCATCCTCGTCGTGGCGGTGGCCGTGCTCGGCTCGCTGACCGCGCTGCCCGCAACGCTGGCGGCCCTCGGCGACCGGATCGATCGTCCCCGTATCCCGCTCCTGTGGCGCCGGACGAAGGTGAACCGGGAGAGCCGGTTCTGGTCGGCGGTGCTGCGCCCGGTACTGAAGGTGCCGGCGGCCGCCCTCCTCGCCGGTGTGCTGGCGATGCTCGCGCTGGCCTACCCGGCGCTCGAGATGAAGCTGAAGATGCCCGGTGACGAGGACCTGCCGCGCAGCTACGCGATCATGCAGACCTACGACCGGGTGGTCGAGGCGTTCCCCAGCGAAGGCACCGCTCACGCCGTCGTGGTGGAGGCCGCCGAGTCCCGGGCTCCCGAGGTGGAGAGGTTGCTGGCGGGGCTGCACCAGGACGCCGTGGACACCGGACGGTTCGTGGGAGGGGGCGCGCCGGACCTGGCGCTCTCTGAGGACGGCACGGTCACCCGTCTGGAGCTGCACGTCGAAGGCGAGGCCGGTGGTACCGAGGCGCGCGAGACGCTGGACCTGCTCCGTGACGACTTGGCGCCGTCGGCGCTGCAGGGGCAGGACCTCGGCAAGTGGGCCGTGGGCGGTGCGACCGCCTTCACCGTCGACTTCTCGGCCACTCTGGAGGACCGGCTGCCGCTGGTGATCGGCTTCGTCATGCTGCTCTGCCTCGCGATCATGCTGCTGGCGTTCCGTTCTCCGATCCTCGCGTTGGTCACGGGCGTACTGAACGTGCTGTCCGTGGTGAGCGCCTATGGCGTGCTGGTACTGGTGTTCCAGCACGAGTGGGCGGAGGGGCTCCTCGGGTTCGAGTCGAACGGCGCGGTCGTCTCGTGGCTGCCCCTGATTCTGTTCGTGGTCCTTTTCGGCCTGTCGATGGACTACCACGTTTTCGTGCTCAGCCGGGTGCGTGAGGGTGTGCGCCGGGAGGGATCGCCACGCGAGGCCATCCGGCACGGCATTCTCACCTCGGCCGGGGTGGTCACCACCGCTGCCGTCATCATGGTCGCGGTGTTCGCGGTCTTCGCCACCCTCTCCACGCTGGAGATGAAGCAGTTGGGGGTGGGGCTGGCCGTGGCCATCCTGCTCGACGCGACCCTCATCCGCGGTGTGCTGCTGCCGGCCACTCTCGCTCTGCTGGGCGACTGGGCGTGGCACGAACCCCGCTGGCTCGCGAAGGCACCCTCCGTCGCGCACGACTGAGTCGGGGCGGGGCGGCTTCGTCGTACGGCGATACCGCCCCGCCTCCGAACCGGCGCGGCTTCCCCGCGCGGGAGTGTCTTCGTGAATTCCGGGGCCGCAGAGGAGATCGGTACCGATGAGTGGCTGGAGCGCACCGCCTCGCGGCATCTCACCCGTCTGCGGTGAACTGCACATTTTCCGGGTCGCGTTGACCGCCGCGTCACACGCCGACGCAAGCTGGAAGCTCCGGCGTGTGCTGAGCCACGTGCTGGGTGCGTGGACGACCGGCACGGAACCGGAGCGGCTGCTGGCCGGACGGGCACGCCCGGCAGGGCCCGGGCTCTGGTGCGGCGCCGTGCGCAGCAGAGACACCCTGCTGGTCGTGTTCTCCCGCCACGCGGACGTCGGTGTCGACCTGCAGTCGGGCTCCGTTCTCTACGACGAGAGTCTGCATCTGGCGTTGACCCGGTGGGAGCAGGGCATCCTGCGCCGCCTCTCCCTCTCGTCCCGGCACGCGTTCTTCCTCGCGCTCTGGGCCCGTAAGGAGGCGGTGTTGCGCGCTGCCGGGCACGGCCTTCGTATCCGTCAGTCCGAGGTAGAGGTGCTGATCGAGGGGGGTGCGGGTACGGTGCCGGTGCCACTGCCATTCGACGGCGGCATCATGGAGGTGCACCTTCGCGATCTCCCGTTCGAGGGGGGTACGGTCGCCGCCGTCGCCTCCACGACTCCGGTCACGGCGCTGTACACCTGGGACTTCGACCGCTCATAGCCGGGCTCGCGAAGACCGGTCAGGTGTGGGGGCCATGCTCTCATCTAGGACGCACCACTCCTCCTCGCCCAGGGGTCAGGCGCCGTCCGGCCGGTCGGCGGCGAGCATGTCGCTCAACTCGCGCCACGCCTGCGCCGACCTGCGATAGGCGCCCATGTCGTCCAGGGTCCGAGCGGCTTCGCGGTAGCGCTCCTGGGCTCGGGGAGGGTCGCCGGCCATGCGGTGGGCGCGGGCGGCGAGCAGCAGGCACACACCTTCGTCTGCGGACGGCTCCGGCGCCGTCTCTGCGACGAGGGGTTCCAGCAATCCGAGCGCGCTGTCCGGCTCCCGTCGGCACAGCGCGAGTTGGGCCTCGCCGACGGCGAGGTCACGGAGGTCGCGCGGGCTGCCGATCAGTTCCAGCGCCTGACGTGCGCGGGCAAGCAGTGCCGCCGCGGCGTCCGGTGCCGCGGGCGACGGGTCATGATCCATCCGCCGGACTGCCGAGGCCAGGCAGACGCGGGCCCACGCCGACAGGTCCGCTTCCGGCCGCAGGCAGGTGAGGGAACGTTCGTGCCAGCGCACCCCGTCCGGCACCCTGCCGAGGAGGAAACAGGTGCTGCTCAGCCCCGACTGGACGAGACCGCGCAGTTGCCGCGACGGCACGTCCTCGACGATCTTCTCGAGCGAGGCGGCGAGCCGCTCGGCGTTGTCCAGTTCGCCACTCTCCCCGTAACCGAGGAGCAGTTCGAGGTGCGCGGCGACCCGTTCGTGCTCCGCCTGGGGAAGTCCCGCAGCCGCGGTCACGGCACGCTCCCCCGCTCGTACGGCCTCCCCGGGGCGACCCCGTCGACGCCGGTTGCGGGACAGTGCGGTGGACACGCGAACGGAGAGCCGAGCGGACTCCTGTGTCAACGGCACGTCCGCCAGCCGGTCCAGGACGATGTGCTGTTCGGCGAGGCGACCCAGGGTCTCCTGGACCTCGCTCAGCTCCCATGCGGCTTCCCAGGCGACATCCTCCTCCGCAGGGCCGACGGGCTCGTGGGCGAGGAGGCGCAGCCGTTCCACCGCCGTGTCCAGATCGCCGTCCCGGCGCAACGCCCGAGCCGTCAGCAGCCGCCCGGTCAGATCGAGTCGTCGGCTGCGGTGCTGCTCCGGGCCCTCTGCGGCGGTGAGTGCCTCCAGCGAGACCTCGAGCCGCTTGGCGAAGAGCGCGGCCATCGCCTCGTTGCAGGGCCGTCGACCGCATTCCACCAGCGAGATGTAGCTCGCGGACACTTCGTCCCGTGCCAGCTCCGCCTGTGACATGCCGCGTTGTAGGCGGAGTTGACGGAGTCTGCGGCCGAAGGCGGGTTGATGGGTGGTGTGGTTCATCCGGCTGGCCGCCGCCTTCTTCCCGGTGTCGTGGCACTCCTGCCCCCCGTCCCGGTCAGCCTAGTCGCAAGCGGTGGGTGACTGTCATGGACGGCGCCTCGACGTGACTCTCTTTGTCAACATCTTGTCAGGAGGGAGTAGTGCGTCATGAGGGTCGAACTCGCCTGCGGGGGAACGGAATTGAGCCTTCCTAGTGGAACTGCTCATGACATGTTTCGTGACACTTTTCTGCTTGACACGTGACGGACCGTAAGCCCACAGTGGCCTGTCCGTTGTGGCGAAAGATGGTCACTGCTGTGCATGTTTCGGGGGGTTCCGCGATGACGGCTGCTTACCAGGGTGAGAGACGTGACGCGACGGGAGGGCGTCCGCAGGTCTCCACGGACGCGGTCGACGGCGCCCGCTGTGACGTTCCGCTCTCCGTCGGGCAGGCGTCGCTGTACTTCCTTCAGGAACTCGCACCCGCGTCACCGGCCTACCATCTGGCTGCGACGGCCCGCGTGCGGGAGCGCCTGGATGCGGCCCGGCTGCGCAGCGGCTGGAAAGCGGTCTGCCGACGCCACCCGGTGCTCACCGGAGTCGTCGCCGAGGGGCAGGACGGATATGTGCAGCGCTGGGGCGCTGCCGTACCCACCTTCGCGATACGTGAGGTTCCCGGCGTCGAACGGGAGGAGTTGCTGCGGCTCGCGGCCGAGGACTACGAGGTTCCGTTCGTCCTGCGCGAAGAGGCGCCGGCCCGGTTCTTCGTCTACCAGGAGGCCGACGCCACGACGCTGCACCTCGTGCTGCACCACGTCGCCGGCGACCTCACCTCCTGCTTCCTGCTCCTGGAGCAACTCCTCGCCCACTACCGTGGCACGGCGGCCGACGTCCCCTCGCCCGCAGAGCCCGACACCTCGTTCGCCACGCATGTCGCGGCGGAGCGCAGGTTCCTCGACAGCCGTCGGTCCCACCCGATGCGCCGCTACTGGGCCGAGCGCCTGGCCGGCTGCACCTTCTCCCTCGAGGGGGTTCCCGCCACAGCCCCTCGCCCGTCCGGCGACGCGGGTGCCCCTGCATACGCCAGGGTCAGCATCTCCGCTGCCGTCGCCGCCCGCGTGCGGAACACCGCCGAGCGGACCGGCACCTCCACCGCCACCGTCCTCCTCGCCGCCTTCAACGTCCTCCTGCACAAGCTGACCGGAAGCGACGACGTTCTGGTCGGCTTCCCCACCGAGGGACGCAAGAAGGCCTTTCGGGAAACGGTGGGCTACTTCACCAACTCCCTGCTGCTGCGCACCTCCGTCACCTCCGGTGCGACCTTCGAGGCCGTTCTGTCCGCCACGCACTCCGCCCTGGTGGGGGCCGTACGCCACCAGGCGTTGCCCACCCCGACCGTCCTCGGCCGGCTCTCGCCGGGGTCCGCGCTGTCCGGGCAGTCGCTCTACCAGGTCAGCTTCCAGTTCGAGCCGGAACGGCTGGCCTACGGAACGAAGGCGCTATTCGGCGGGCTCGGCCTCGTGCAGGTCGCCGGCTTCGACGTCGAGCCCCTCCCCGTGCGGCAGCAGGTCGCACAGTTCCCGCTGCGCATGCAGATCGGCGAGGTGGACGGGTTGCTGGAAGGTGCCCTGCACTTCGACCCGGAGCGGTTCGATGCCGAGACGGTGAGCGCCTACGCCCAGCTCTTCGAAAACCTCGTCGGAGAGGCGACCGCCGTCCCCGCAACCGTTGTCGGCGAGCTGGGCGGCACGCACCGACAGGCCGTCTCCGAATGGTCCGGGGCACGAACACCTGCTGCCGGCGACGGCACCCCGGTGCATCTGCGGGTGGTGGAGCGGGCGAGGCGTGATCCGGAGGGGGTGGCGCTGGTGGACGAGGCGGGGAGCTGGTCGTACGCGGAGCTGGAGCGTGCGTCCGCGGTGCTGGCCGTGCGGCTGCGTGCGCTGGGTGTGGGTCCGGAGTCCGTCGTCGGCGTCTGCCTGCTGCGGTCCGCCCGCGCCGTCGTCGCCATGCTGGCGGTGCTGCGCGCCGGCGGCGCCTGGTTCGTGCTCGACCCGGCCTATCCCGGTGAGCGCCTGCGCACCATGCTGGCCGATGCGGGCTGTGCGGTGCTGCTGACCGCCGGGGATCTTCCGGACGTCCTGCGGGGCGGCGAGGATGGAGCAAACGATCTCTTCCCCGCTCCCGCGGTGGTCGATCTGGATTCGGTCGGGCTGCGGGGCGGTGAGGCGTCCGGGCCGGACCGGGCGGGACTGGATCTGGCGGAGGCGGGCGATCTCGCGTACCTGGTCTACACGTCCGGTTCGACCGGTCGCCCCAAGCCCGTCGCCGTGCCGCACGCGCAGCTCGCCGCCTCCACCGCGGCCCGTGCCGCGTTCTACGGAGCGACGGCTCCCCGCTTCCTGCTCCTCTCCTCGCTCTCCTTCGACAGCGCCTATGCGGGCGTGTTCTGGGCCCTGACCTTGGGCGGGACGCTGGCGCTTCCCGACGAGGGGCAGGGCAAGGACGCCGACGAACTGGCCGCGCTCGTCGCAGCGCACGAGGTCACGCACACCCTGACCGTGCCGTCCCTCCATCGCGCCCTGCTGCGCCGCCCCGGCGGCCCCGGCGCCTCGCTGCGCATGGTGGTGGTCGCGGGGGAGGCATGCACTCCGGACCTGGTGCGCGAGCACCGTCGCGTACTGCCCCGATGCGCACTCGCCAACGAGTACGGACCGAGTGAGACCACTGTCTGGGCCACCGCGCATCTGCTGGAGGACGCCGAGCCGTCCGCGACCGTGCCCATCGGCCGGCCGGTCGCCGGTGCCACCGTGTTCGTTCTGGATGGTGGGTTGCGGCCGGTGGGTGCGGGTGTGGTGGGTGAGTTGTTCGTTGGTGGTGTGGGTGTGGGGCGTGGTTATGCGGGTCGGGGTGGGTTGACGGCGGAGCGGTTTGTTCCGGATGCGTGGTCGGGTGTGGTGGGTGGTCGTCTGTACCGGACGGGGGATTTGGTGCGGTTCGGTGGGGGTGGGGTGCTGGAGTTCTGCGGGCGGGTGGATGAGCAGGTGAAGGTGCGGGGTTTCCGGGTGGAGTTGGGTGAGGTGGAGGGGGTGGTGCGTTCGGTTGCGGGGGTGGCGGATGCGGTGGTGTCGGCGGTGGCGGGTGTGGGTGGGGAGTTGCGGTTGGTGGCGTATGTGGTGGCCCGTGAGGGTGTGGTGGTGGAGGGGGAGTCGGTGCGGTCGTGGGTGGGTGAGCGGTTGCCTGCGTACATGGTGCCGGCGGTGGTGGTGGAGTTGGCGGTGTTGCCGTTGTCGCCGAACGGGAAGGTGGACCGGCGGGCTTTGCCGGTGCCGTCGTTCGAGGGTTCGGTGGAGGGGTTCGTCGCTCCGCGTGGTGAGGTGGAGCGGCGGTTGGCCGAGGTGTGGGCGGAGGTTCTGGGGCTGGAGCGTGTGGGGGTGGAGGACGACTATCTGGAGCTGGGCGGGGATTCGATCCAGTCGATCCAGGTGGTGGCGTTGGCGCGGAGGGCGGGGATCCGTATCTCGCCGCGGCAGTTGTTCGAACATCCCACGATCTCCCGCCTCGCCCCCCACGCCGAACTCCTCAGCTTCGCCGGGCCGGGAACGACCGGCAACACCCCGCCGACCGCCGCAGAGACTCCCGGAAGCCTCGTCGCCGACCTCCCGGCGGAGCTGCTCGACCACTGGGAACGGCGCCACGGTCCCCTGCACGCCGTATGGCCGATGTCCGGGCTCCAGCAGGGCATGCTGTACCACGCCCTCGCCGAACCCGGCACGCACACCTACATCGAGCAGCTCGTCTGCGAACTGCGCGGCGACGCCGAGCCGAAACAGCTGCTGCACGCCTGGCGCTCCGCCATCTCCCGGCACCCGGCACTTCGGGCCCACTGTGCGTGGGAGGAAGGGGACCGGCCGGTCCTGGTCGTCCCCCGACACATCGACGTCCCCGCCGTCCATCAGGACTGGACGAGCGAGGACCAAGCAGGCCCGGCCGGGCTCGGCGAACAGGCGACGGCGGACCGGCTCGCACGCTTCCTCAACGACGACCGCGAGGCCGGGTTCGACCTCGCCGCCGGTCCCTTGGTGCGCTTGGCGCTGCTCCGCACGGCACCGGACCGGTGGGTCCTGGTCTGGACGCACCATCACCTGCTGATCGACGGCTGGTCGCTGCCGGTGGTGGCCGGCGAGGCGTTCGAGCTCTACCGAGAGGCCGTAGCCGGGCGCGAAGCCGTTCTGCCGCCCGCCCCGGACTACGGTGCCTTCGTCCGCTGGAACTCAGAGCGGGAGGGGTCCGCTGACGAAGCCTTCTGGCGGGACCGGCTGCACGACTACACCCAACCCAGCCTGCTGCGCCCCGCGATGCTCGCCGCCCACGGCGGCGGTGGCCGCGACCGGCATGAGCCGGGAACGCTGCTCACTCCGGAACGAGACGCCGCCGTGCGCCGTGCCGCCCGCAACCAGGGCGTCACCGTCGCCGCCCTCGTGCACGCCGCGTGGACGCTGGTGGTCGCCGGGCGGACCGGTGCCACGGACGTCGCCGTGGGCAGCGTGGTCGCCGGCCGGCCGGCAGAGGTGACGGACGTGGAGCGCACGGTCGGTCTCTTCGTGAACACGCTGCCGCTCCGAGTCTCCACCCGCGCATCCCGCACCACCGGCGCGTGGGCCCGGTTCGTACACGCCACGCTCCAGGACCTGGCGGACCACCAGCACAGCGCCCTGGCCGACGTCTCCGAGTGGGCGGGAGCGCCCGCGGGCGCCTCGCTCTTCGACTCCATCGTGGTGGTGGAGAACTACCCCTTCGCGCGGATCGACACGGGTGGCCTGGTACTGGAGCGGGGTCGACTGCTGGAACGCACCAATTACCCGGTCACCGTCCAGGTACTGCCCGGTGACCGCCTGGAACTGAGGGTCTGCGCCGACGCCGATGCCTACGAGGCGCGGGAGGCGGAGCACTTGCTGGACGACCTCCACTCCGTGTTGACGGCCCTCGCAGCCGATCCGGACCGCCCGCTTGCGGAGGTTCTGGACGAACTGTCGGCAGTACCCACCGAGTGGACCGGCGCGCACGTCGCGACGCACCAGCCGGCTCCTCCGGTGCATCTGCGGGTGGTGGAGCGGGCGAGGCGTGATCCGGAGGGGGTGGCGCTGGTGGACGAGGCGGGGAACTGGTCGTACGCGGAGCTGGAGCGTGCGTCCGCGGTGCTGGCCGTGCGGCTGCGGGCGCTGGGCGTGGGTCCCGAGTCCGTCGTCGGCCTGTGCCTGCCCCGGGGCTCGCTGATGGGTGTCGCCATGCTGGCGGTGCTGCGCGCGGGCGGCGCCTGGCTGGTGCTCGATCCGGCGTACCCGGGGGAGCGGTTGCGCACGATGGCGGCCGGCTCGAGCTGTCGTGCCGTGCTGCACGGAGACGGCACTCGCGAGATGATCGCCGGAGTGACGCCGGCGGGAGTCACCACCCTCGATCTGGATTCGGTCGGGCTGCGGGGCGGTGAGGCGTCCGGGCCGGACCGGGCGGGACTGGATCTGGCGGAGGCGGGCGATCTCGCGTACCTGGTCTACACGTCCGGTTCGACCGGTCGTCCCAAGCCCGTCGCCGTTACGCACGGGCAGCTCGCTTTCCACCTGCGCCAGATCGAGGACGTCTTCGGGCTCCGCGCCGACGACCGGGTGCTGGTCTTCGGTTCCTTCTCCTTCGACGTGAGTACCGAGCAGCTCTTCGCGCCCCTCGTTCTGGGCGGGGCCGCGGTCGTGCGGCCGGCCGACCTCCTGGACGGCGAGGAACTGCTCGCCTTCCTGACGCGGCACCGCGTCACCGTGTTCAATCCGCCGACCGGCCTGTGGCGCCGTCTGTGCGTGCTGCTCGCCGACGGGCTGCGCGTCCCTGAGGGCCTGCTCGTCCGGCTGACCGTGGTGGGTGGGGACGCCATGCCGTCCGACGAGGTCGCCGTGTGGGCGGCGGCCGTCGGAGGCCGGGTGCTCAACGCCTACGGACCCACCGAGACCGTCATCACCGCCACCGTGCACGACGCCTCCGACGAGGTGCTCGCGGGCACGCTGCGCTCCGACGGCGGAGTGGTGCCGCTGGGGCGTCCACTGCCCGGTGCCACCGTGTTCGTTCTGGATGGTGGGTTGCGGCCGGTGGGTGCGGGTGTGGTGGGTGAGTTGTTCGTTGGTGGTGTGGGTGTGGGGCGTGGTTATGCGGGTCGGGGTGGGTTGACGGCGGAGCGGTTTGTTCCGGATGCGTGGTCGGGTGTGGTGGGTGGTCGTCTGTACCGGACGGGGGATTTGGTGCGGTTCGGTGGGGGTGGGGTGCTGGAGTTCTGCGGGCGGGTGGATGAGCAGGTGAAGGTGCGGGGTTTCCGGGTGGAGTTGGGTGAGGTGGAGGGGGTGGTGCGTTCGGTTGCGGGGGTGGCGGATGCGGTGGTGTCGGCGGTGGCGGGTGTGGGTGGGGAGTTGCGGTTGGTGGCGTATGTGGTGGCCCGTGAGGGTGTGGTGGTGGAGGGGGAGTCGGTGCGGTCGTGGGTGGGTGAGCGGTTGCCTGCGTACATGGTGCCGGCGGTGGTGGTGGAGTTGGCGGTGTTGCCGTTGTCGCCGAACGGGAAGGTGGACCGGCGGGCTTTGCCGGTGCCGTCGTTCGAGGGTTCGGTGGAGGGGTTCGTCGCTCCGCGTGGTGAGGTGGAGCGGCGGTTGGCCGAGGTGTGGGCGGAGGTTCTGGGGCTGGAGCGTGTGGGGGTGGAGGACGACTATCTGGAGCTGGGCGGGGATTCGATCCAGTCGATCCAGGTGGTGGCGTTGGCGCGGAGGGCGGGGATCCGTATCTCGCCGCGGCAGTTGTTCGAACATCCCACGATCTCCCGCCTCGCCCCCCACGCCGTCACCGGCGACATCGCCTCTGCGGGCGCTCCCGGAGACTCGACGGACGTGCTCAGCCCGATCCAGGCGTGGTTCCACGAACTGGCGGTGCCCGACCCCGCCCACTGGAACATGGGCACCCTTCTCACCGTGCGCAGACCCGTCGAAGAGGAGCACCTGCGGGTCGCGTTGCGTGCCGTCGCGCAGACGCACGAGGCGCTGCGCACCCGGTTCGTCCCCGACGACGCGGGCACGGTCCGGGCCCTCGTGGGCGACTCCCCGGAGGTGCCGCTGACCTGGGCGGACCTCGCCACGGTCGCCCCGGCGGAGCGGGAGGCCGCCCTGCGGGACGCGGCCGACACCGCACACCGTCGCCTCGACCTTCGCCACGGACCGGTGTTCCGGGCCGTGCTGGCCGACCACGGACCGGCCCGGCGGCAGCAACTCGTGCTCGTCGCCCATCATCTCGTGGTCGACGCCGTCTCGTGGCGCATCGTTCTCGAGGATCTCGACCTCGCGTTGTCCGCTGTGGCGGAGGGGCGCGATCCGGTACTCGAGCCGGAAGGCCTCACGCATCGCCAGTGGACGGCCGAACTGCGGCGGCGGGCGATCGACCCGCAGGTCACCGACCGGGTGGCGGCCGAGCGGTCACAACTGTCTGCACCGGGCGGCCCTGCCGGCCCGTTCGCCGGGGAGCGGCACGCGGGTACGGAGGGTGAGGCGTGCCGAGCGGTGCGCGCACTCACCGTCGAGCAGACCGAAGCCCTCCAGGAGGCGCTGGTCACCCGGCTCGGCGGCACGTGGGAGGAAGGGCTGCTCACCGCAGCGGCCCGTGCCCAGGCCCGTCGCACGGGACGGGATCGCATTGTGATCGAACTGGAGAGCCACGGTCGCGAGCACGTGCGAGAGGATCTCGACCTCTCCCGCACGGTCGGCTGGTTCACCACGCTCGCCCCGCTGCCGGTCGACACCACGGGCGAGAGCCCGCTGGCCACCCTGTGGGACGTCCGCAGTCGGCTCCAGGGCCTGGTGCATCGTGGCCTCGACCATGGCGTCGTCCGCCACCTCTCCGCCGACCCCGCGCACGAGGACCCGTCGGCGCCGCCTCCGGCGCCCGACCTCAACGTCAACCACCTGGGCCGGATCGGGTCCGCCGCCGCCCCCGGGGCCCTGCTGGAGCTGGAGGCGCCCTCGTTCGGCCAGGTGCGCGACCCGCGTGCGCCACGCCCCGCGGCCGTCCTCATGGAAAGCATGGTGTCCGACGGACGGCTCCGGGTGGAGATGGAGCACACCGACCAGGCGGCGGCGGACTCGCTCGCCGACACCGTCATGGCGGAGCTCCGGACGCTGGCCGGCGAGCAGAACGCGCCCGTCCTGACGTCCGGGCTGCGCCAGGGGACGGCCGTACCGGCAACCGTGGGGCACTGGGCGGCACGCTGGGGCAGGCTGGCCGCGGTGTGGCCGCTGACGCCGATGCAGGAGGGCATGCTCTTCCGCTCGCTCGCCGCAGACGGGCCGGTTCCGCGCGACTGCGACGGGTCCGGAGTGTATGTCGAGCAGCTGACCTGCGTCCTCGAAGGCGACCTGGACCCGGAACGGTTCGCCGCCGCGTGGCAGTCGGCCGTGGACCGTCACCCCGTGCTGCGAGGCGTGTGCGTGTGGGAGGACGTGACCTCCCCCGTGCTGGTGGTACCCGCTGCCCTCGACCTGCCCGTCACGCTCCTGGACCTGCGCCTCCCCGCGGAGAGTGAGGCGGCGGGCCCAGCACGGGACGACCCGGACGCGGCCGAACGACGCCTCGAAGCGTACGTCGAGCGCGACCGGGGCACCGGCTTCGACCTCCGCTGCGGCCCGCTGATCCGGCTCGCGTTGGCCCGGCTGGCAGCCGACCGCTGGGCGTTCGTGTGGACCCACCACCACGTCCTGCTCGACGGCTGGTCCTTGCCCCTGCTGCTCGGGGACGTGCTGGCGGATTACGGCGCGCGTCTCGAGGGGCGTACCCACCATCTGCCGCCCGCCCCGGACTTCGGTGCGTTCGCCCGGCACCTGGCCGACACCGACCGGTCGGACGCGAAGGAGTTCTGGACCGAACGGCTGGCCGGGGTGCGCCCCGCACTGCTGGTGCCTCGGCAGCAGGCCGCCACCCCGCGGCACCGGGACCACGTGGAGACCTGGCAGGAGGAGGACACCGAAGGACTGCGGGAGAGCGCGGGCCGGCTCGGCGTGACCCTGGCGGTCCTGGTGCACGCCGCCTGGGCACTCGTGCTGGCCGTCGAGACGGAACAGGATGACGTCGTCTTCGGCAGCGTCGGTTCCGGCCGACCCGCGGACCTGGACGGCGCGGACCGAGCGGTGGGGATGTTCATCAACACCGTGCCACTCCGCCTCCGGACGGGAGCGGGCCTGCCCGTCCGCGACTGGCTCGGGGAGGTGCGGCGCCAGCTGGACGACTGCGGCAGGCACATCCACACGCCGCTCGCCCGGATCGCGCAGTGGAGTGGCAGATCCTCCGCCGCCGACCTCTTCGATTCCGCCGTGATCGTCGCCAACTTCCCCTTCGCCGGCCTCGGCGACGCCCTGCCCGGCATGCGTCTGCTCCGCGCGGAGGCACGCGAGCAGACCGAGATGCCGCTCACCCTGAGCACCGCCGTCGAGGACGGGCGGCTGACCCTCGCCGTCAACCACGACACCAACCGGGTCGGCGGCGAACGGGCCGCGTCCCTGACGCGCCGGCTGTCCACGGCACTGCTTGCCCTGTGCGAGGGCGAGGCGAACGTCGGCGAGATCGCCGCACGACTCCGTGTCCAGGCGCGGCAGGACCGTGCTGTCAGCCGCAGGAACCGCGCCTCGCGGCTGGCAGCACGCCGCCGCTGACCCTCGTCCCTTTCTTCCACTCACAGACAACGGGGAGCCACCACTGATGTCCCTTCGCACGTCCTCCAGACCGTTGCGGGCGGGCAGACGCCGCTCGCTCACGGACGCCGACGCCGTCGCCTTCCGCGCTGTGGAGCCTCCGGCACTGCCCGTCCTCGCCACTCCGACGACAGCGGGTGTGCCGCTGTCCGTCTGGGCGGAGGCACACGCGTCTGTGGTGAGCGAACACCTGCACCGCACCGGCGCGGTGCTCTTCCGCGGGTTCGACGAGGGCGCTGCGGCGCTCCGCACCGTGGTCGAGCGGGTCGCGGGGGACGGCGCATTGGACTACGAGGACGGTGCGACACCCCGCAGCGCCCTGGACCAGGGCGTCTACTCGTCCACCGAGTACCCGGCGGACCAGACCATCGAGATGCACAACGAGGGCTGCTACAGCTGGAAGTGGCCCCGGGTACTCGGCTTCGCGTGTGCGGTGGCGCCGACCACTGGAGGGCAGACCCCGCTGGCCGACTCCCGCGCCGTGCTCCGGCGCGTGCCCGGCGACCTGGCTGGCCGCCTGGAGAGGGAGGGCGTGCGGTACGTGCGCAACTACACGCCGGGCGTGGGCATCGCCTGGCAGGACGCGCTCGGCTGCGGTGAGCAGGGGCTGGCGGACTACGCCGAACGTACCCACACGGAGGTGACCCGGGTCGGGGACGACCACCTGCGCACGGTCGCTCTCCGGCCGGCGGTCGCTCGCCACCCGGAAAGCGGCGCCTGGGTGTGGTTCAACCAAGCCACGAGTTTCCACGTCAGCACCGTCGGCGAGGACCTCGCCGAGGAGATGGTCCGGCAACTCGGGCACGACCGGCTGCCCAAGACCACCGAGGCCGGCGACGGGACCCGCTTCACGACGGACGAACTCACCTCGATCCGGGCGGCGTTCGCGGCGGAGACCACGACCTTCGACTGGCAGCGCGGTGACGTTCTCCTCGTCGACAACATGCTCGTCGCACACGGTCGTGCTCCTTTCACCGGAGACCGCGAGATCCGCGTCGCCATGGCGGGCGGCTGGGACTGGTCGGGCCCGCGTACCCGCCGTACCCGTACCGAGAACGACGGGGAGGCGGTCCGATGACCCCCGAGAACATGACCCAGACCGCGACGAGCGGCGAGGAGACCCTGCGTACCGGGCCTCACCAGTGCGACGCCCTCGCCGACGGCACCGTTCTGACCACCGTCGTACGGCCCCGGGCCGCAGTCACCGCGGAACGGCTCGCCGAGGCCGTGGAAGCCCTGGCGGAGACCCACGAGGTGCTGCGCACCACGCTCATCGGCTCCGGTACCGACGGTCCGCCGCTCCAGCGGATCACGCCTGCGGGGTCCGACCCGTGCGTCAGCGACGAATGGTCGGCACGGCTGCTGCCCGACGACGGGCGCATCGAGGTCACCGCTCGGGCGCGTTGCCTGGACCATGAGTCTCTGCTGCTGATCGCCGAAGCGCTCGCCGACCGCGCTTCCGGCCCTCCGGACGGCGGCATGCCGGGCTCCACGGACGGGACCGGCGCCGGTGCGCACGGCGAGTCGGCGCCACCCCAGTACGCAGACGTTGCCGAGTGGCTGCACGAGGTGCTGAGCGACCCGGAGGCGGCGACGGCCCGTTCCGGCCAACTCGACGACGGCGCGGAGTTCGTTGAGGACGACGGCCTGCTGGACCGGCTGCGTGCCCTCGCACCACGGCGTACGCCCGGGACGCACGACGCGCCCGCCGGAGAGCCTGCCGCCCGGACGATTCTTGACGACCTGCCCGCAGACGGCACCGAATCCGCCGAGGACATCGGCGATCTCCTGTTGACAGCCTGGCTGGTTGTGCTGCGACGGTTCTGCGGGACGGACGCGGTGGCCGTGCGGGTCCGCAACTCTCTCCGGGCCGTCCCCGAACTGCGTTCCGTGCCCGGCCCGTTGTCCGCCTGGCCCGCCCTGCGGCAACAGCTCGACGGCGAAAGGGTGCTGGCTGACGCGCTGGACGGCGTGCGCGCTGCCCGTGCGGTACAGCGCGATACCGCCGAACTGATCACGGATCTCTCGCGCGTCGCCGGGCCCCTGGCCTTCTCGCACGCCACCGTCACAGCCGGCTCGCCCGCCGAGGTCCTCACCGCCACCGCATCCCCGGCAGGGCTGCACCTGCACGCGGTGTCGTACCCGGACCGCACGGACATCACGCTCGGCGGCGTGCACGCCGCCCAACTCGGCACGGACGTCGCAGGACGACTGTTGGCGGCCGTCGCAGCCGTCTCACGCGCGATCCGGCGGGATCCGAAGACGACCGTTGGCCGGGCGGATCTCGGCGAGCCCGCCGCCGCGGCCCGTACCGCGGTGACTCCGACCGCGGTCGCCTGGCAGGACCGGACGCTGACAGACCTGGTGCTCGCCACGGCCCGGGACGTTCCGTCCGCCGTCGCGGTCCGCTGCGGGGAGCAGGAATGGTCCTACCGCGACCTGGTCTCCCGCGCAGAGGCGTGCGCCGCGCAACTCGTGGCCGCCTGCGGTCCGACGCGCTCCCAGGGCGTCTCCTCCGAGCGGGTCGTCGCCGTCCGGATCGCCGACCCCTTCCGGCGTCTGACCGCGCAGCTCGCGGTGCTGCTCGCCGGTAGGGCCTACCTGGTCGTCGACCCGGCGGACCCGGACGCCCGCGTACGCGATCTGCTCGCTGAAGTGGGCGCGCAGGCCTGCGTGGTCGCCGACGCGGAACCGGAACTCCACCATGTCGGCGACTGGGGCGAGGGGGTGCCGGTCGTGGCCGTCGACGCTCCCGCCACAGCGCAGGGCACCCCTGTGGACACCGGCCGGTGCTTGCCGGACGACCTCGCCTACCTGCTGTTCACCTCCGGATCGACCGGACGGCCCAAGCCGGTGGCCGTCACCCACCGGAACGTCGTCAACTACCTCGGCTGGCTGGCCGATACCGGCCTGGTCACGGCGAGCACCGTGCTCCCGGCCACTGCGGCGCCCGTCTTCGACGCCTCGCTCAAGCAACTCTGGGGCCCGCTCGCCCTCGGCGGCACGGTCCGGCTTCCGGCACCTGGACAGAACCCGGTGGAGGTCCTCGCCGCCGCCGTCACGGACCCGACGACCACCACCCTCAACACCGTCCCCCGCCTGTGGCACGACACGCTCGCCGGTATCGGTACCGTCGCGGTGCAGCGCGAGACCCCTCTGACGCTGCTCCTCGGCGGCGAGGCGCTCACCCCCGACCTGATCACCCGCACCGGAGAACTGCTTCCCGGCACCCGCGTGTGGAATCTGTACGGGCCCTCCGAGACCACCGCGAACGCCTCCGCGGCTCCGCAGCCGACGGGCTCCGACCCCGTCGACCTCGGCGAGCCCGTCGGCGGCACGTCCCTGCACGTATTGGACGACGCGTTGCGGCCGGTGCCGGAGGGTGCCGTGGGGGAGTTGTACGTCGGGGGCGCCGGTGTCGCCCGCGGCTACGCGGGACGCGGGGCGCTGACCGCGGAGCGCTTCCTGCCCGACCCCTTCTCCCCGGTGCCCGGGGCTCGCCTGTACCGCACCGGCGACCTCGTCCGCCTCGATGCCTCCGGTCGGCCCCACTATCTCGGGCGAGCGGACGACCAGGTGAAGGTACGCGGCCAGCGCGTCGAACCGGCCGAGATCGAAGGAGTGCTGGCCCGGCACCCGCAGGTGACGGCCTCCGTGGCAGCCGTCCGGGACGACCGGCTGGTCGCCTGGATCGTGCCCGGCGAACGGGGGGCGCCGGACGTCGACGGTCTCCGCGACCTGTGCGCGTCCACCCTCCCCGCCTTCATGGTGCCCTCGGTGTTCGTCCCCGTGGAACGGGTCCCGCTCACCGTGAACGGCAAAGTCGACCGCGCGGCCCTGCCCGACCCGCAGGCCGCCCACCTTCGCAGCAGAGGCGAGGCCATCCTGCCACCGCGCACCCCTCTGGAGGACGTCGTCGCCGAGGTGTGGTGTTCCGTGCTCGGTCTCGAACGGGTCGGGGTGCACGACCAGTTCTTCACGCTCGGCGGCGACTCCATCCGCGCGATGCACACCGTCGCGCGGATGCGTGAACTGATGGGAATCGAGATCCCGCTGCGCGAGTTCCTGTCCGCCACCACCGTCGAGAGCCAGGCGCAACTGCTGCTGCGGCACGACCACGACGGGTCCGTCAGCGCTTTCGCCGAGGCCTACGCCGCGCTGGGCGACGAGGACGAGAACACCGCCCCCACCGTCGACGACGCCGTCGAGGAGAGGCAGTCATGAGCGATCTCGGACGTCTGGAAAGGGCTCGCCGGGCGGTCGCCGCCCGTGGTGCCCAGCCGGCACACACCCGACCCGGACCGCGCCGCCGCCCCGATCCCGCCGACGTGGTGCTGTCCGAGAGCCAGACCCAATTGTGGTTCGCGCACGCCCTCGACGCGACCGGCACCGCGTACACCGTGCCCGCCGTACTCGACATCGACGGCCCCCTCGACGCCGCGGCGCTGACCCGCGCCTACGGGACGGCGCTGGGGCGGCACGAAGGACTGCGCCTGCGGGTGTCGGACGTCCGAGGACGGCCCTCCGCCGTCCTCGGCGACCGGCTCCCCGGCCTCCGTACGGCAGACCTGTCCGGGCTGCCGCCCGCGGAGGCGGAACGGCGCCGTGACGTTCTCACCGACGAGCAGGTGCGGGAGCCCTTCGACCTCACGGGCGGAGGTAGTCTGGTACGGGCGCTTCTCGTGGCTCTGGCTCCCGAACGGCACCGCCTGGTGGTCGCCTTCCACCATCTGGTGGTCGACGGGTTGTCCATCAGCATCCTCGTTCGGGAACTCACCGAGGCCTACGGGGCGGCAACCCTCTCCACCACGTTCCCCCGGCCGTCCGCCGGGACCCGCGGCTCCTATCTCGACTTCGCCTGGTGGGAGCACGTGCGGCAGGACGATCCGCCGACCCGGAACGACTCTCTGGAACACTGGCGGCAGACTCTGGAAGGAGCCCCACGAGGCCTGGATCTGCCTCTCGACCGCATTCGTCCGGACACCCGGGGCCACCGCGGCCGTCACCTCGTGCACGACACCGGGGCGGCGCTGCGCGGCCGGGCAGAGAAGTTCGCCGCGGGCTCCGGCGCCTCCGTCTTCTCGGTGCTCTACAGCGCCTGGCGCGCCGTGCTGCACCGGGCGAGCCGCGCCGACGACCTGATCGTCGGGGTGCCGGTGGCGAACCGGGCCCGCCCCGAACTGGTCGGGGTGGTCGGCCCGTTCCTCAACACCCTCCCGCTCCGGAGCACGTTGCGCGACGACGCGTCGCTGCGGGACCTCACCGGGGACTCCGCGCGCGCCGTCGTCGAGTCGCTCGACCACCAGCACGTGCCCCTCGGTAACGTCGCCGCGCAGCTCGCGGACGGCGAACCGGGCCCGCTGTTCGGCGCGATGTTCACCTTCCTCGGCGAGGACCGCACCGGTTTGCGCATGGGGCCGGCCCGCATGACCCCCGTCGCCGTGGAGACCGGCACCAGCAAGACCGACGTGACGCTCAGCGTGGCGAGTCGCGGCGACGCCTTCGAGCTGATGCTGGAGTACGACTCCGACCTGCTGCACGAGACCACCGCACGGGGGCTGCTGGAGGCGTTCGTCCACCTGCTCTCCGCAGGCCTCGACGCCCCGGACCGGCCCGTGCGGATGCTGCCCATGTCCAGGAGGCGTGAGCTGCCCGGCCCCGCCGCCCGCCCCCGGGCAGAGACGGCGCTCGACACGATCATCGCCGAGACCGTCGAGCGGCACCCCAGGAACACCGCGCTCCGCTGGCACGGAGAGCGGATCGACTACGGCACCCTGGCCGGCCGTGCCGACGACCTGGCGCGGTACCTCGTCGCCCGCGGCGTACGACCCGGCGACCGGGTACCGCTGCTGCTCGCCCGCGGCCCGGCGCAGGTCGTGGCTCTGCTCGCGGTGCTGCGCGCCGGCGCGGCGTACGTGCCGATCGATCCGGGGCATCCGGCCGAACGTGTCCGGCACGTCGTGCAGGACTCCGCCGCCACGCTGCTCGTGACGGACGGCACCGGCTCCGTGCCGCCGGACGGTCCTGCCCGCGTCACCGTGGACGAGACGGGCCGCCTCCGGACGGCCTCAGCCGAGCAGGCCGAGGAGACCGGGCGGCTGGCCGGGGACGGCGGACCGCCCCCCTCTGCCGTGCCGACCCAGCTTCCGGCCCGCCACCCCGAGGACGCGGCCTACGTCATCTACACCTCCGGGTCCACCGGACGCCCCAAGGGTGTCGTCGTCCCCGACGCCCAGGTGGTCCGCCTGTTCGAGGCCGCCGGTGAGCACTTCACGTTCGGCCCCGACGACGTGTGGACCCTGTTCCACAGCTACGCCTTCGACTTCTCGGTCTGGGAGATCTGGGGCGCCCTGCTGCACGGCGGCACGCTCGTGCTCGTGCCCCCCGAGACGGCGACGTCGCCGCCCGAACTCCTGGAACTCCTGGAACGCGAGGCGGTGACGGTCCTCAACCAGACCCCCTCCGCCTTCAGCGGCCTCGCCGAAGCCGACCGTGCGGACGGTGCCCGGCGCCGTCTCGCCCTCCGCTACGTCGTGTTCGGCGGGGAACGGCTGGAGCCGCGTGTGCTGCGGTCCTGGCTGAAGCACCGGGGGGACACGGTCCCAGAGCTGGTCAACATGTACGGCATCACCGAAACCACCGTGCACACCACGTACGGGCGGATCTTCGCGGAATCCGTGACCGACGGTCCGGGAAGCCCGGTCGGACGTCCGCTGGCGGACCTGGCCCTGTACGTGCTGGACGACGCGCTGCAGCCCTTGCCGCCCGGTCTGGTCGGGGAGCTGTACGTCGGGGGCGCCGGCCTCGCCCGGGGATACGGCGGCCGAGCCGCGCTCACCGCAGAGCGCTTCGTCCCGGACCCGTTCTCCGCCGTTCCCGGTGCCCGTCTATACCGCACCGGCGACCTCGGCCGCGTGGACGAACACGGGCGGTTCGAACACCGTGGCCGCGCCGACGACCAGGTCAAGATCCGTGGGTTCCGCATCGAGACCGGCGAGCTGGAGGCCGCACTGGTCTCCCACCCCGGCGTCGAAGAGGCCATAGCGGACAAACGCGGTGACCGGCTCGTGGCCTGGCTCAAGCCGGCCGGCGACGAACTGCCCGGCGTCGCGGAACTCCGGGACCACGCGGCGACACTGCTGCCCCGCTACATGATCCCCGCAACGTTCGTGCCGGTGCCGCACATTCCGCTCACGGTCAACGGCAAGGCCGACCGTCGCGCCCTGCCCGACCCCGACGCGAGCCGACTCGACGCGACGGAACCCTATGTCGCGCCGCGCGACGAGGCGGAAGAGGCGGTCGTCGGCGTCTGGGAGGCCGTACTCGGTGCCCCGCGAGTCGGCGTCCACGACAACTTCTTCTCCCTCGGGGGCGACTCCATCCGCGCGGTAGAGATCACCGGCAGGCTGCGTGCCCTCGGCCACGAGACGCAGGTGCACGCCGTCTTCCGTCATCAGACCGTCGCCGAACTCGCCGCGGTACTGTCCCCCGCCGAAGCGACCCCGCTGGTGCGGGCCGAACCGTTCGAGATGATCGGCGCCCCGGACCGGGCCGCGCTCCCCGCGGATGCGGAGGACGCCTACCCGCTCACCGCCACGCAGTCCGGCATGCTCTACCACCTGCGGCTCAACCCCGAGGCCGGCCTCTACCACAACACGGTCAGCGTACGGCTGCGCGGCCGTGTCGACCCCGAGGCGCTGCGGCGGGCGCTGGGCGACACCATGGCGCGCCACGCCGTTCTGCGGACCTCCGTCCACATGGAGGGCTACTCGGAGCCGATGCAGGTCGTGCACCGCGAGGCTCGGCCACGGCTGACCGTCACCGACCTCTCCGGCCTGAGCGACGACGAACAGCAGGAGGAGATCGACGAGTTCGTTGCCGAGGAGCGGGAGGTCCACCTCGACCTCGCCACCGCCCCGCTCTACCGCCTCGCCGTGCACCTCCTCGGCGAGGACGAGTTCCAGCTGACGGTCAGCGAGAACCACGTCATCCTGGACGGGTGGAGCTGGACGTCCACGCTCGCGGAGATCCTCGCCCGGCAGGCCGCGCTGCTGGACGGCGCGGCGGACTACGCCGAACGCTGGCCCGCGATCCCGTCCCGGTACGCCGACTTCGTGAAGCTGGAGCGGGGCGCTACGGGCCCCGACGTCGCCGCGACATGGAGGGAACGCCTCGCCGACGCAGAACCGCGGTCCATCGCCGACCTGCGTTCCGCCGGCATGCCGGAGGTGCGCCGGCTCCCCGTCGACATCGACACTGACACGTCGCGTCGGTTGAGCGAGACGGCGCGACGCGAGGGCATGCCCGTCAAGAGCCTGGCCGTCGCCGCCCACCTGAAGGTGCTGGCGGAGGCGCTGGCCGTCGACGACCCCATGACCGGGATGGTGCTCCACGGGCGTCCCGACCAGCCGGGGGCCAAGGACATGCGCGGCCTCTTCATCAACATGCTTCCGGTCTCCGTCTCCGTGCCCGGAGGCAGCGGGGTCGACCTCGCCCGACGGGTGTTCGCCCAGGAGCGTGCCACCCTCGAGGGCCGGCACACGCCGCTGGTGACCGTGCAGCGCACACTGGGGAACGAGACCCTGTTCGACGTCGGTGTGAACTTCGTCCGGTTCCACGCGCTCGGTGAGGTGCTGGACACCGGGGTCGTCGAACTCATCGACCACCACCCCGCGTCGGCGGAGGACACCAACTACGCGGTCATGGCCACCTTCTCGGTGCACCCGCCAGACTACGAACTCGGCCTGATGCTTGCCTACGACGCCGACCGGGTGTCCGACGCGTGGGCGGCCAGGCTGCGCGACATGTACGCGGAGGCGCTGCGGCGCCTCGCCCACGAGCCGGATGCCCCGCACGACGGGCGCAGCCTGCTGTACCAGGACGCACAAGCCGCCGCCGCACTCGCTGTCGGCCCTGACCTGGACGTGCCGACCGGTACCCTCCCGGGCACGGTCGCGGACGTCGCGGCCGAGCGGCCCGGAGCGGTGGCGGTGAGCGGTCCGGACGGCACCCTCACCTACCGGGAGCTGGTCGCGCGCGCCCGGCACGGGGCTCGGCTGCTCGCCGCGGCGGGCGTGCGCCGCGGCGACCTGGTGGCCGTGGCGGCCCGGCGCGGCACGGGCCTCGTCGTCGCGGTGCTTGCTGCGATGGAGGCCGGCGCGGGCTATGTCCCTATCGACCCCGACCTGCCGCTGGACCGGATCGCGCACCTCGTCCGGGACTCCGCATGCCGCACCGCGCTCACCGCACACCTGACGGACGCCGACACCCCGGTGCTCGACGTCCTCACGGACGCGGGAGTGGCCGTCCGTTCCCTTACCGCACCGGACGACGCAGGCGCGGAGCCGGCCGACGGCGTGACGGGCACCGTGGAGGCGATCCCGGAAAGGCCGAAGCCGGAAGATCTGGCCTACGTCATCTACACCTCCGGCTCCACAGGGACCCCGAAGGGCGTCGCCGTCAGCCACCGGAACGTACTCGCCTATCTGAGCGCGTCCGCCACGGTGATCGCCCCGGAACCCTCGGACGTGGTGGCGGTGCGTTCCACCTTCACCTTCGACCTGTCGGTGTGGGAACTGTTCGCGGGTCTCGTCGCGGGTGCGCGCGTCCACTTGGTGGACGCGGTGACCGCCGCCGATCCGTCCGCACTGAGGGAGGAGCTACGGACGACCGGTGTGACCATGCTCGCCACCACTCCCACCATCGCGCAGGAACTCACCGCCGTGGACCGGCAGTCCGGTACCGGCATCGGTCTTCGCGCGCTGCTCCTGGCCGGCGAGGAGGTGGTGCCGGCACGCTTCGGCGACTGGTTCGACAGCCCGTCGGCACCCGGCTGCACGGTGTTGAACTGGTACGGGCCGACAGAGGCGACCGTCCTGATGACCGTGGCCGAGCTGACCGCGCGGACCACGCGCCGCGTTCGGGCTCCCATCGGAGGTCCTGTCCCCGGCTCCAGCGCCTGGGTGCTCGACGCGGGGTTGCGGCCGGTGCCTCCGGGCGCCAGCGGGGAGCTGTACATCGGCGGTCTCCAGGTCGCACAGGGGTACTGGCGTCGCCCCGGCCTCACCGCCGAGCGTTTCGTGCCCGACCCGTTCTCCGACGTCCCCGGCGCCCGGCTCTACCGGACCGGCGACCTGGCCCGGCACCGAGCCGACGGCCTTCTCGAGTTCCTCGGCCGTTCCGACAACCAGGTCAAGATCCGTGGCCACCGCATCGAGCTCGGCGAGATCGAGGCCCGGGCGGTCGAACACCCCGACGTGGCGGCATGTGCCGTCCTCGTGCACGGCGCCGGCGGCGAGCACCCCCGTCTGGTCGCCTGGATCGTCCCGGCGACGGACGCGTTCGACCGACGAGCCCTGCGCACCCGGCTTGCCGGGCAACTGCCCCGGCACGCCCTGCCCGCTGCCGTGTGCACGGTGAGCGCGATTCCGAAGACGCCGAACGGCAAGCTCGACCGGCGTGCCCTGCCGGTGCCCACCGTGAGCGACTTCCTCGGAAACGGCGAGGAGGCCGAGCCCGCCCGGGACGACACCGAACGCGGCCTGCTGGCCCTGTGGCAGGAACTCCTCGGTGTCGAGGGCTTCGGCGTCCGTGACCACTTCTACGAAGTGGGCGGCCATTCG
This sequence comes from Streptomyces sp. RKND-216, assembly GCF_004795255.1. Classification (NCBI taxonomy): domain Bacteria; kingdom Bacillati; phylum Actinomycetota; class Actinomycetes; order Kitasatosporales; family Streptomycetaceae; genus Streptomyces; species Streptomyces sp. RKND-216. The sequence continues at coordinate 3,547,113 of NZ_SSBQ01000002.1, forward strand.
CTGCTCGCCACGCGTCTCCTGCTCCGCGTCCAGCAGGAGTACGGCCTGCGTGTGCCCATGCGACAGGTGATGGCCGACTTCACCGTCGCCGGCCTCGCGGACATCGTCCGCACCGCCACCGCGGATGCCGCCGTCGACGTTCCGCCGACCGAGACCACACCGGAACCAGCGCCCACCGCGGTCGCCGGCCACGCCGACCCACTTCCCCACGACATCGGAACGGCGTCCGGAACCGCCGGCCGTCCCGCCCTGGAGGACGACCAGAGATGAGTCTTGTCTCCCTGCTCGCGAACCGGTCACGTGCCACCGTTATCGCCGCCATGATCGCGGGCCTGCTGTCCGGCGCCTCCACCGTGGCACTGATCGCGGTGCTCCAGGCAACGCTGCAGAACCTGCGCAACCCGGGAGTGCTGCTCGTGGTCGGCTTCGTCGCCGCCGCGCTCACCGTTCTCCTGGCAGGGGCGGTGTCGGCCGTCCTGCTGATCAGTCTCGCCCAGCGATCCATTCAGACCCTGCGCACCGAGCTGTGCTCCCGCATCCTGGACAGCGGTCTGCGGCGGATCGAGACCATAGGCACCTCGCGGCTCCAGTCGGCGCTCACCGACGACGTGCAGGTCATCACGAGTGCCGTGAGCAGCGTGCCGCTGCTGTCGATCAACGGCGCCATCGTGGTCGGTGCGTTCGTCTACATCGGCATCCTCTCGCTGAAGGTGCTGCTGGGCATGGTGGCGATCCTGCTGGTAGGGCTCGTGCTCTACCAGCTCCCGGTACGGCGGGCCGGCGTCCACCTGCGCCGTGCCCGTGTCCACCAGGACGTCATGCACGGCCACCTGGAGAGCGTGGTGCGCGGCGCCAAGGAGCTGAAGCTCGACCGTGCCCGCCGCGGCGACGTCATCGACGGAGGCGTCGGCGCCACCGGCCGCCTTCTCGTCCGCGACACCACCCGCGGCGTCGCCTTGTACACCGTCGGCGGGTCATGGGGGCAGCTGCTGTTCCTCGCCAGCATCGGCATCATGCTCTTCTCGGGCCCGGCTCTCGGCATAGCCGAGGAAGACCTGACCGGGTTCACCCTGGCCGTGCTCTACATCAATACGCCGCTGGTGACCGTGCTGAACCTGGTCCCCGCGCTCGGCCGAGCCGGTACCGCACTGGACTCGCTGAACACCCTGGACCTCGGGGACGAGAAGGCCCTGCCCGCACCAGCGGCCACCGAGCAGCCGGCTCCGGGAGACGACCGGCCCGCCCCGGGAGCGCGGCTCACGCTCGAGGGCGTCGGTTTCCGCTACGCCACGACGGACGAGTCCGGCTTCCAGGTCGGGCCGATCGACATCGACTTCCCCCCCGGCACGCTCACCTGCCTGATTGGAGGCAACGGCAGCGGCAAGACCACCCTCGGCAAGCTGATCTGCGGTCTCTACCGCCCCGACACCGGCCGCATCCTGCTGGACGGCAGTCCGGTGACCGACGAGCGCCTGCCGACGCTGAGGGAGAGCGTGGCCGGTGTCTTCTCCGACGTCCACCTCTTCCGCACGCTGCCCGCGCACCGGGGCGACGACGCGGAGGCGAACCGGCTGCTCCAAGAGCTGGGCATGGCGCAGAAGGTGCAGGTGCGGGAAGGAGAGTTCTCCACGATCGCCCTGTCGACCGGACAGCGCAAGCGCCTTGCGCTGGTGTCGGCCCTGCTCTCGGACCGCCCGATCCTGCTGTTCGACGAGTGGGCGGCCGACCAGGACCCGGAATTCCGCCACTTCTTCTACACGGTCGTGCTGCCGCAACTGCGGGAACAGGGCAAGACCGTGGTGGTCATCACTCACGACGACCGCTTCTTCAACATCGCCGACCGCATTCTGAAACTCGACCGCGGCACCGAGGACGTCCGGACCGAGCTGGCGCCACACGCCGCAACCGCCGTCTGATCGCGGGCCCGGCGAGCCGTCGGGCCCGCTCCACCCGCCATACCGAGGAGACACCTGTGTCCGAAACAGCCCTTTACGACGTCGTGATCAACGACGAGGAGCAGTACTCGATCTGGGAGGCCGACCGCGAACTCCCAGCCGGCTGGCACCGCGAGGGCACACGCGGCACGCGGGAAGAGTGCCTGGAACACATCGACCGCGTGTGGACCGACATCCGCCCGCGCAGCGTCCGGATGCGCCAGGAGGCCGCCGGATCCTGAGCCGCTCCGACGTCCCCGCCCGGCCCGCTGGCCCATCGACCCCGGCCCCCCGGACAGAACCGGAGCCCCCGTCCACGTCCGCCCCCATCGGCACTTGCACGACAACGGAGGAACCCACATGAGCGACACCCCGCTCGACGTTCTGCGCGACCGCGTCACCGGCGACTTCAGCCGGATCGTCATGGACATTCGAGCCAGCAACGGCTGTTGGCTGGTCGACCGGCAGGACGGCTCCCGCTACCTCGACATGGCCATGTTCTTCGCCTCGGCGCCGCTCGGCCACAACCACCCCGGCCTGCTCGGCTCCCCGCAACTCGACGAGGCGTTGCTGGCGGCAGCCCGGACGAAGCCGGCCAACCCGGACTTCGCGACCATCGAGCAGGCACACTTCGCCGCCACCTTCCTGCGCGTGTTCGGCTCGGACGAGATGCCCTACGTCTTCTTCGTCGACGGAGGCGCACTCGCCGTCGAGAACGCCCTGAAGGTCGCGTTCGACTGGAAGACACAGCACAACGCCGCCCGCGGGGTCGCCGTCCGGGGCGCCCGTGTGCTGCATCTGGAACACGCCTTTCACGGGCGTAGCGGATACACCATGTCGCTGACCAACACCGACCCCGCCAAGATTCGCGACTTTCCGGTGTTCGACTGGCCGCGCATGCCCAGCCCTGCCGTCAACGACATGAGCCGCTGGGACGAGCCCGGCCTCCTCGACGAGGAGCGGACCGCACTCGACGCCGCCCGTGCCGCCTTCCGCCGCCACCCCGACGAGATCGCCTGCTTCGTCTTCGAACCCGTCCAGGGCGAGGGCGGCGACCGTCACTTGCGGCCCCGCTTCCTCGCCGCGATGGCCGACCTCTGCCACGAGGAGGACGCGCTGTTCGTCGCCGACGAGGTGCAGACGGGCTTCGGCGCGACCGGACACCGCTGGGCCAGCGACACGCTCGGCCTGCGTCCCGACCTGATCGCTTTCGGAAAGAAGAGCCAAGTGTGCGGCGTCCTGGGCGGACGCCGTGTCCGGGAGGTCGACGGAAACGCCTTCCGCACCGCAGGCCGGCTCAGCTCCACCTGGGGCGGCAACCTCGTCGACATGGTCCGGTCCACCCGCATCATCGAGGTCATCGAGGAACAGCAACTCTTCACACAGGCGCGGGAGACCGGCGCATACCTGCTCGACGGCCTGCGGGACATCGCCGCCGCACACCCCGGCCTGGCGAGTGATCCCCGCGGACGCGGCCTGATGTGCGCCCTCACGCTCCGCGACGCCGCGACGCGGGACGACGTGGTGCGCCGCGCGCTCGACGGGCATGGAGTGATCTTCCTCGGCTCCGGCGAACGCGAACTGCGCTGGCGCCCGCCGCTGTCCGTCACGGAGGCCGAACTCTCCCTCGCGCTCGACGCCCTGCGCGCGGTGCTCAAGGAGATCACCGCCGAGGAGCCCGCGGAAACGGTCGTCCATGCCCACGCCGCGCTCGCCGCCGCGTCGGCCCCTCAGGGAGCGGCCCGATGAGACGGCTCGTCACCCCTTTGCCCCGCCCCTGGGCGACCCACCGCCTGATCTGCCTTCCCTACGCCGGAGGAGGCACCGTCGGCTTCCGCGCCTGGGCACGGAAACTCCCCAGCGACGTCGAACTCCGCGTGCTGTGCTACCCCGGCCGGGAGTTCCGCTACGGGGAGCAGATAGTCGGCGGTTGGCAAGGGCTGATCGCCGATTGCGCGGACGCCGTCGCCGCCGAAGTCCGCACTCCCTACCTGCTCTACGGCCACAGCATGGGTGCCCTGGCAGCCTACGACGTCGCGCTGCGCCTGGAAGGGGGCGCCGGCGCCGCCCCGGAAAGCCTGCTGCTCTCTGGGCACGTCGCTCCGCAGCACGTCACGGGAGTCCGCGCAGCCGCCCTCGCCGCGGCTTCCGACGCCGAACTGGCGGCCTGGCTGCGCCTCAGTGGCGGAGCCGCCCCGGACGTCCTCGACGATCCAGAACTGTGCGCCATGGCCGTCGAGATGCTGCGCATGGATCTGACGGCCTACGTCACATACCGCCACGACCCGCGGCGACGCCTCCGGGCGGGCCTGCACGTGATGACGGGGCGGGACGAAGTCACTCCGCAGCACCAGGACTGGGATCAGGTCACGGACGGTACCGCCACCTTCGAAACGCTCCCCGGCGGGCACTTCTTCACCCCCCGTGTCTGGGCTTCGCTGCCCCGCCGCATGCCGTTCACCTCCGGGCCGCAGCTCGTCGGCAGCCCCGCCGGCTGACCTCCCCGGCCGGAGGGGCAGGCGGCACCGTGCGCGACGGCGGTCGCCACACGCCTAAGGTGTGCACCTCACCCACCCGCGACCGCCGTCGGAGCCGCCACGTGACCCTCTCCTACGCCGACGTGACCGCCGCCCGGGCGCGGATCGCCGGCCACACTCGGTCGGTGGCGCTGTCCGCGCCGGAGCCCGTCGGCTGCGCGGGCGAGGGCTCCGGGGGTGGGGAGGCGCGACTGACCCTCGCATACGAGTTCGCCCAGCACACCGGCTCGTTCAAGGCCCGCGGCGCCGCCAACTTCGCCGCCGCGCACGCCGAGGCGGGGGCGCTGCCGCCGTCCGGCCTGGTCATCGCGAGCGGCGGCAACGCCGGGCTCGCCTGCGCCTGGGCGGCACGCCGGCACGGCGTGCCCGCCACCGTCTTCCTCCCCGGGACCGCACCCGCGGTCAAGGTCGCCCGTCTGCACGCGCTCGGCGCCGACGTACGGCAGGTGGGCACCGAGTACGCCGACGCGCTGGAGGCCTCGCGGACGTTCGCCGCCGAGACCGGAGCCCTGCCCAGCCACGCCTACGACCTGCCGCACATCGCCGCAGGCGCCGGCACGCTGCTGGAGGAGATCCACGACGCACGCCCCGACGTGGACACCGTCGTGGTGGCGGTGGGCGGAGGCGGCCTCTTCGCCGGTGTCACGGCCGCCGCGCACGAGCACGGCATCCGCGTCGTGGCGGCCGAGCCGGAGCACTGCCGGGCGCTGAACGCCGCACTGGAGGCGGGGTCGCCCGTCGACGTCCCCGTACGGTCGGTCGCCGCCGACGCCCTCGGCGCGCGCCGGGCCACGCCCATGGCCGTCGACTGGGCGCAGCGGGCGGATGTGGTGTCGCTGCTCGTGCCGGACGAGATGATCGTCGCCGCGCGGCAGGCCCTGTGGGACGAACGGCGCCTCGCCGTGGAGCACGCCGCGGCCACCGCCTGGGCGGCCCTGCGCACCGGCGCCTACCGGCCTGCCCCCGGCGAACACGTCTGCCTCGTGCTCTGCGGCGCCAACACCGACCCCTCCGACCTCACCGGCCCGCGCTGAGAGCACGTCGCAGCGCGGCAGCGGTCTCCGACGCCCCGAGGACCGGGGCCGCGCACCGTGCACGACCTGTTCGGGCGGAGTTCGCCGGGTGCGGTGAGCGGGGATAGCGTGCGGGGGCACGGATCGAGCGGGGCGGGAGAAGGAGAGCGCGGCACCATGGCCGACTGGCTGTCACCGGAGTCGGTGAGTGAGGTGACCCGGGTGCTGGACCTGGCCGGCGTGTTCGCCAACGGGCTCCTCGGCGGGGTGCTGGCGCGCGGGAGGAAGCTCGACCTGCTCGGCTTCCTGCTGATCGGCGTCGTGTCCGGGCTCGGCGGTGGCGTGATCCGCGACGTGCTGCTCCAGAACGGCCCCCCGGTGGCCCTGACCGACTACGCCTACCTGCCGGTGGCCGTGGCCGGCAGCATGCTGGCGTTCGCCATCGACCTGCGCCGGCAGGTGTCCGGGCTCGTCTTCAACGTCCTGGACGCCGCGGTGCTCAGCTTCTGGGCGGTGGCGGGGGCGCAGATGACGCTCGCGGCGGGCCTGGGCTGGCTGCCGGCCGTGCTGCTCGGCATGACGACGGCCGTCGGCGGCGGTGCCGTACGCGACCTCCTGCTCGGCACCACCCCGGGCATCCTCCTCAACGGCAGCCCGCTGTACGCGACGGTCGCGCTGCTGGTAAGCGGCGTCATGGTGATCTGCACGGAGCTCGGCGCGGCGACCATCGGGATCGTCGCGGGGGTGGGTGCCGGCACGCTGGTGAGGCTGACCGCGCTGCACCGGGTGTGGGTGCTGCCCGGCGACCGCGACTGGCGGCCGCTGTCGGCGCTGGACCGCTTGCGGCGCCGGGAGGACGAGGTGCGGCGCGAGGACGAGGTCGGGCGCGAGGACGGCGGCGAGACCGAAGCGTGACCGGGCGGCCGTACAACTCGGCCGGGTGTTCGGAGGTCATGCACCGCGGAGCCCGCGCGGTGGGCTCCCCTTGCACGTGAGAACACCGAACTTCCGAGGAGTACGTGTGCGACGCGACGCGCGCCCCGGCCGGAGACGCAGCGCCCTTGTCGGCCTGACCGTCGCCGGACTGCTGGCCACGACCACCGCCGGTGTGGCCCAGGCCGAGGACACCGACGAACCGGGTGCCACGGTCCCCGTGTCCTTCACCGGCCCCGAGAGCTACGCCTTGTCCCTGCAGGCGCAGGACCCGCCGCCGGGCGAGTCGTCGTTCGAGATCGGGCTGCGCGCCCCCGGCGATCCCGACCCCGACGGGGACGGGACCTCGCACCCCATCCACCGGGGCGACTGGACCGTCACCATCGACGCGACCGCGCTCGACGGCGTCGCAGACGTCCATCTGCCCTGCGACGCCGAGGGCCTCGTCGCCACCTGCTCCGGCTATGAGATCTACGCGGGCGAGGTCCACAACCAGGACTGGGGCATCGGCCTCGGCGTGAGCGACGAGAGCGCGGCCGGGGACACCGGAGCCATCGTCGTCACCGGCCAGGGCGAGGGCCTGGAGTTCACCCGCCACACCCTCGACGTACTGGTGGGCGGACCGGAGTTCCGGATGCGCCGGCCCGTGGAGCCGGACGGGTTCGCCGCAGGTGACGTCTTCAAGGCGCGGATGGCGTTCCGCAACGTAGGCGGGGTCGCCGCCGACGGCGTGGTCCTCCGGTTCACGGGTTCCCGCGGTCTGACCTTCCCGCAGAAGTTCTCCAACTGCGCCTATGCGAAGGAGAACGAGGACAACCTCATCCGCATGCGGCACGTGGCGCTCTGCACCTTCGAGGGCACCTTCGAGGCGGGCGCCGCCTACCGCGTGGCGACGCCGGTGAAGGTGAAGGCCGCCGACTTCGCGCTGCGCGACACCTTCGCGTACCGCTTCACCGCCCTCGACCCCGCCGACGCGGGCAATCTGCGGGGCGCGGGCACCTACCGGCAGGGGGGCGGCAAGAAGCTCACCCTGGAGCCGGTGCAGGGCGGCGGCACGTACGTCACCTACGCCGAGGTGGATCTGCCCTCCAGCAACACCTACGACCTCGACCTGGTCGGCGACCGGGTGAAGGGCGCCCAGGGCGACACGGTCCAGGCCACCGTCACCCTGCACAACCGCGGCCCGGCCTGGATCGGAGCCCTCCGCTCCGGCGGCGAGCCGGTCGACTTCACGGTGCAGGTCCCCGAGGGTGCCACCGTCGTGAACCCGCCCGCCGACTGCAGCCCGAAGGACCGGGAGAACGGCCGTGTCGTCAGCTTCTGGTGCGGCGGCGACACGCCGTTCCTGGAGAACACCACGCGCGAGTTCACCTTCGGCCTGCGCATCGACGAGGTGGTCGAGGGCGCGCTCGGCGAGGCGTCCTTCCCCGGCTGGGAGGACCCCAACGAGGCGGAGCCCGGCAACGACACCGGGTGGATCGTGCTCAACGGCACCGGGGAGGAAGAGACGCCCGGTGACACCGCCGGTACGGGCGGCCCGGACGACGACGGCTCCGGGAACGGCGGCTCCGACGGCTCCGACGACGCCACGACCGACGGCGGTGTCGCGGGCGGCGCCGACGATTCCGGTGCGGACTCCGGCACGGACACCGACGGCGGCAGCCTCGCCCTCACCGGCACCGGCGCGATGACGCTGGGCGGCTTCGCGCTCGCCCTGCTGGCCGCAGGCGGCACCCTGCTCGTGGTCCGCCGGCGCGGCGCCGTCCCGGCCACGGTCCCAACGGACGACGCCGCGGCCTGACCTCGGGCGATCCGCGCACGTGTCGAAGCTCCCACCCGGGCCGGGTGGGAGCTTCGACACGTTCCCGGGGCTCGTCTCCGCCGCCCGCTGGTACAAAGCTGCGATGGCTGATCTCTTCGTCACCGGCCCCGAGGGGCCGATACGGCCGCGGGGCGCGGAGCCCGTGGAGCCCGTACGGGCGGTGCTGTTCGACTTCTCCGGCACGCTGTTCCAGATGGCGCCCTACCCGGACCGGGTGCGCGCGGCGCTCGGACGGCCGGTGGGGGAGGCCGAGATGGACCGCATCCTGGGCGGCCTGGAGGCCGGACTCGCCGACCCGGACGTGGCCGCCGCGCAGCACGGGCGGGACGTCTCGGCGCCCGCGCACCGGCACGCGTTCACCACCTGGTACGGCTCGGCGCCGGAGCTGGCGCCCGTCGCGGGGGCGCTGTACGACCAGTTGCGGACGCCGGAGCACTGGGTGCCGTACACGGACACGCGGGAGACGCTCGGCGCACTGGCGGCGGCCGGGATCGGCGTGGGCGTGGTGAGCGACGTCGGCTGGGACCTGCGGCCGACGTTCGCCCACCACGGGCTGGACGACCCCGTCGGCGCCTGGGTCCACAGCTGCGACCACGGCACGGAGAAGCCGGACCCGGTGCTGTTCCGGCACGCCTGCGACGTGCTCGGCGTGACGCCGGGGCAGGCGCTGATGGTGGGCGACGTCCCGGCGAAGGACGGCGGGGCGGCCGCGGCGGGCATCCGCTCCTACGTGCTGCCCGCGGGGCAGGTGCCGGGAAGCCGGCGCGGGCTGGACGCGGTGCTGCGGCTGGCCGGGGTGCCAGGGTCGGCGGGTCGGCGGGGCGGCGTCAGAGCACCTTCGCGTAGCAGCGGCTCTCGTCGTGGAAGCGGTAGTGACCGAACTTCGTGACCGGCGCGTAGCCCTCGGAGACGTAGAGCGCGATGGCCTCCGGCTGATGGATGCCGGTCTCCAGGACCATGCGGACCCGGCCGGCCTCGCGGGCGCTGTCCTCCAGGACGGCGAGGATGCTCCGGGCCAGGCCCTTGCCGCGTGACGCGCGGACGACGAACATCCGCTTGATCTCCGCGTCGCCGTCCTGGTAGCCCTGCTCGTTGCGGTCCTGGGCGCGCCAGCCGCCGGTCGCCACGGGGCGGTCCCGGTCGTCGTACGCCAGCAGATACAGCCCGCCCGGCGGGTCGAACATCTCGGGCGCGAGCGGTGTCACGTCCGTCTCGCCGTAGCGCTCGACGTACTCCTCCTGCACGACGCCTTCGAGCTTGCGCGCGTCGGGGTGGTCGTAGCGGACCGGACGTATCTGCATGGGTGCATCGTATGCCGCCCGACCTGCGGCGTGGGCGGCCACGTGGGCGGCCACGTGATGCGGATCGTCCCGCCGGGACCCGCACGGGGACCTGCTGGAGCACGGCCGGCGGACACGTAGGGTGCCCTCCATGCTGACCGTGACGACCGTGAACGTGAACGGGTTGCGCGCCGCCGCCCGCAAGGGCTACGCGGAGTGGCTGGCGGCCACCGACGCGGACGTGGTGTGCCTGCAGGAGGTGCGGGCCGAACGCGACCAGCTCACCGCCGCGGTGCGGGAGCCCGAGGGGTGGCACGCCGTGTACGCGCCGTCGTCGGTGAAGGGGCGCGCGGGTGTGGCCCTCCTCACGCGCCGGGAGCCGGAGCGGGTGCGGACCGGGTTCGGCGTGGCGGAGTTCGCCGACGCGGGCCGCTACCTTGAGGTGGACCTGCCGGGCGTGACCGTCGCCAGCCTGTACCTGCCCTCCGGTGACGTGGGCACGGAGCGGCAGGAGGAGAAGGAGCGGTTCATGGCCGCGTTCCTGCCGTACCTGCGGGGGCTGCGCGCCCGCGCGGCGGCGGACGGCCGCGAGGTGCTGGTCTGCGGCGACTGGAACATCGCGCACCGCGAGGCCGACCTGAAGAACTGGCGCGCCAATCGCAGGAACTCCGGCTTCCTGCCCGAGGAACGCGCCTGGCTGGACCAGGTCCTGGACCCGGCGGACGGCGGCTACACCGACGTCGTGCGGGCGCTGCACCCGGAGCAGACCGGGCCGTACTCGTGGTGGTCGTACCGGGGGCGGGCGTTCGACAACGACAGCGGCTGGCGCATCGACTACGCGATGGCCACGCCGGGGCTCGCCGACCGGGCGGTGAAGGCGTACGTGGAGCGGGCGGCGAGCCACGACACGCGCTGGTCCGACCACGCCCCGGTCACGGTCGTCTTCGGTCCCTGAACCGGAGCCGGGCCGCGTCCCCCGCGGGCGCGGGAGCGCACGGGACGCTATTCCGGTGGCGGCGGTGCGCCCCGGCGGGCGAGACTGAGCGCGCCGGCGGACCGTCGCCGGCCGACGATTCACCAAGGAGTCCCGTTTGCGCAAGCTCGTCTACTGCATAGCGTCCTCGCTGGACGGTTTCGTCGCGGGTCCCGACGGCGCCGATCCGACGGGCCCGGACGGTTTCTGGCCGACCCCGGAGGACTACGTCGCGCACCTCGTCGCGGAGCTGCCGGAGATCCTGCCCGGCGCCGCGCGCGCCGCGCTCGGCGTCACCGCCGAGGGCACGCACTTCGACACGGTGCTGGAGGGCAGGCGGTCGTACGAGGTCGGCCTGAAGGCCGGTGTCACCGATGCCTTCCCCCACCTGCGGCATCTGGTGTTCTCCCGGACGCTGACGGAGAGCCCCGACCCTGCGGTCGAGCTGGTGGCCACCGACCCGGTCGCGCGGGTGCGGGAGCTGAAGCAGGAGCCGGGCAAGGACATCTGGCTGGTCGGGGGCGGCGAGCTCGCGGGCGCGCTCTACGCGGAGATCGACAGGCTGATCGTCAAGCTCGGCCCGCTCACTCTCGGCACCGGCATCCCGTTGTTCGGTGCGTCGACCGGATTCGATCCGCGCACCTGGGAGTTGACGGACCACACCGTGCTGAGGAGCGGCGCCGCGTTCCTCACGTACGACCGGACGTCCTCGGCCTCCTGACCGGCCCGGTCCCAGTCCCTCCCGCCGGGGGCGGGCGGTGCCGTCGGCCGTCCGCCGTCGTGCCGCGTCCCGCCTCCCGTGGGCCGTCGGCCGTCATTTCCCGGACGTCCCGTCCCGGGGCTTCCCGTCCCGATGCGTCCCGTCCCGGGCCGGTGCGTCACCTGCCGGGCCGTCTTCTCGCTGTCCGGCGGCGGCGAACCACGTCTCCGCCTCGGCGCGGACGCGGCGGTCCAGGGCGAGGCCCAGTTCGGCCTCGACGACCTGCTTGGCGATGGGGCTCAGCCGCGCCAGGGTGAGCGTGACGCGTTCGGCGTCGGCGGCGGTGAGGTCGCCGGGGAGGATGTAGCGCCGCAGCATCTCGCTGAACACCTCGGAGACGGCGTCGACCTCCTCGCGCAGCCGGCGCCCGGCGGCCAGCACGGCCGACAGCGGCACACCTTCGCGCACGAGGGCGGCGGAGGCGTCCAGCAGCCGGCGGCTGACGTGCACGATCTCGTCGCCCTCGACGGAGACGTAGCCGATCTCCAGGGAGGCCGCCAGATCCTCGGCGGTGACGTCGCTGCCGAAGTGGTCGGCCAGGTCCTCCGGGGTGAGGCGTACCGGCGTCTCGTCGGAGAAGGTGCTGGTCAACAGCGAGTCCATGCCGAGGAGTCGTGCGGTGGAGCTGCTGGTGCGGCCCTGCTCGAAGGCGTCGATGAGGTCGGCGATGCCGCCCAGGGTGTGGCCGCGGGCGAGGAGCGTGGCGATGGTGCGCAGGCGCGCGAGGTGGTGTTCGTCGTACCAGGCGATGCGGCCTTCGCGCCGCGGCGGCGGCAGCAGCCGGCGCTCGCGGTAGAAGCGCAGGGTGCGCTGGGTGATTCCGGCGGCGCGGGCGAGGTCGGCCGCCCGGTACTCGTGCTTCTCGTCCGGCGGCACCTCCGGGTGCGGGGGTGCCGCCCGGTGCTCTGGGTTCCCCACACGCCCACCCTATGCCGGGCCCGGTCGCCGCCACCCCGTGCGCGCGTCCCGGAGGGCCCGGCACCCCGTGCGTAACCGCCGGTAACTTTTCTGCCCGCGCCCCCTACCCATCAGTACGGAACTGCCCTACTCTCCCGGACAGTGCCAGTGATTACTGGCGCGATCTCGAATGAGTGAATCAGTCGTGGCAGGGACAGCTCCAGCTGTGGCCGACAGACCTGTAGGAGGCGGCGCAATGGCAGCCGAGCGCGAGCACGAGCACGTACGGGTGGCGGTGATCGGATCCGGATTCGGTGGCTTGGGGGCTGCCGTACGCCTCCGCCGCGCCGGGATCACGGACTTCGTCGTCCTGGAGCGCCGCGACGCGGTCGGCGGGACGTGGCGCGACAACAGCTACCCGGGATGCGCCTGCGACGTGCCGTCCCACCTCTACTCCTTCTCCTTCGCGCCCAACCCTGAGTGGCCGCGCAACTTCTCCGGTCAGCAGCACATCCGTGCCTATCTGGAGCGCGTCACCGACACCTTCGGCCTTCGTCCCCACATCCGCTTCCGGCACGAGGTGGAGCAGATGACGTGGGACACCGACGCGCTGCACTGGGTCGTCGAGACCTCCCGGGGCACCCTGACCGCGGACTTCGTGGTCTCCGCCACCGGCCCGCTCTCCGACCCCAAGATCCCGGACATCCCCGGCCTCGACGGCTTCGAGCGCAAGGTCTTCCACTCCGCGCAGTGGGACCACGACTACGACCTGCGCGGCAAACGTGTCGCCATGATCGGCACCGGCGCCTCGGCGATCCAGATCGTTCCGGCGATCCAGCCCACCGTCGACCGCGTCACCGTCTTCCAGCGCACGGCCCCCTGGGTGATGCCGCGCATGGACCGGGAGATCAGCGGTCCGGAGCGATGGCTGCACACCAAGCTCCCCGCCACTCGCGCGGCGCGCCGGCAACTGCTGTGGTTCGTCCGCGAGTTGCAGGTCGGCGCGTTCACCAAGCACCCGGGCCGGCTCGGGCTGATCGAGAAGCTCGCCGCCGCGCACATGAAGAAGACGATCAAGGACCCGGAGACGCTGCGCCTGCTGACCCCGGACTACCGGATCGGCTGCAAGCGCATCCTGCTGTCCAACAGCTGGTATCCGGCCCTCGCCCAGCCGAACGTCGACGTGGTGCCGGCCGGGCTGAAGGAGGTGCGCGGCAACACCCTGGTCGCCTCCGACGGCACCGAGACCGAGGCCGATGCCGTCGTCTTCGGCACCGGCTTCCACGTCACCGACATGCCCATCGCCCAGCGCATCAAGGGCGCGAACGGCACCACCCTCGCGGAGGAGTGGACCGGCGGCATGGAGGCCCTGCGCGGCGCGTCGGCCGCCGGTTTCCCCAACTTCATGACCGTCATCGGCCCCAACACCGGTCTCGGCAACAGCTCGATGATCCTCATCATCGAGGCCCAGCTGAACTACATGGTCGACTACCTCCGGCAGCTCGACACCCTCGGCGGCAAGGTCGCCCTGGACGCCCGGCCCTCCGCCGTGCACGCCTGGAACCGGCACATCCAGGACCGGATGAAGCGCACGGTCTGGAACACCGGCGGCTGCGACAGCTGGTACCTGGACGCCAACGGCCGCAACACCACCGTCTGGCCGGGCACCACGGGCGAGTTCCGCAAGGTGACGCGGCGGATCGACCTCAACGAGTACGAGGTGCTGCGCGTCCGGCCGTCCGTCGCGCAGCCCGCAGAGGAGGCCGGAGCGGTCGCGGAGAACGCCGAGACCGCCGACGTCGCACTGAAGGAGGCCTCGTGACCGCCGCTACGACCCTTCGGTACGCGCCCCCGGCTCCCCGGCGCACCCTGCGGGCGACCTCCGCGGACGGTGCCGTCCTGCACGTCGAGGACCACGGCCCGGCCGACGGCCCCGCCGTCGTCCTCGCCCACGGCTGGACGTGCAGCACCGCCTTCTGGTCGCCTGTCGTCCGGTCGCTCACGGCCGAGGGGCACCGTGTCGTCGTCTACGACCAGCGTGGCCACGGTCGTTCGGCCCCCGCCGACCCGTCCGTGTACAGCACCGGTACGCTCGCCGACGACCTGTGTGCGGTGCTCGACACCGTGCTCGGCCCCGGCGAACGGGCCGTCGTCGGCGGCCATTCCATGGGTGCCATGACGCTCATGGCCGCCGCCGGCCGACCCCGTCTCGGGGAGCGCGCGGCCGCCGTGCTGCTGTGCAACACCGGCCCGTCCCGGCTGGTGGCCGAGTCCCGGGTGCTGCCGCTGCCGGCGGGACGCCTCCGCACCTTCCTGCACCGCAGGCTGCTCGGCACCGGCGCCCCGCTCGGACCGGTCACGCCGGTCTCCCGCAGACTCGTCAAGCACGGCACCATGGGCGCCGCTTCGACACCCGAGCAGGTCGAGGCGTGCGCCCGACTCGTGCACGCCTGCCCCCGCAAGGTGCGCGCGGCCTGGTCGCACGTGCTGGACACCCTCGACGTCGAGGCGGACCTCGCCCGGCTGAACGTGCCGACCGCCGTCGTCTCCGGCGGCTCCGACCGCCTCACCCCGCCCGTGCACGGCCGCCGCATCGCCGACGCCCTGCCGCAGTGCACCGGGCTCACCGAGCTGCCGGGCCGCGGCCACATGACACCGGTCGAGGACCCGGACGCGGTGGCCGGTGTTCTCGCCGCCCTGGTACGCGACCACCTCGCGCCGGTCGCGTCCGGCGAACCGTCCGCCCGCGTCCCCGGCCCACGCCCGGCCGCCGAGACCGCGGCCGAGACCGTGCCCGGGACCGCGAACACCCCTGCCCCGCCGCAGCAGCAGATCGAGGAGGAGAGCGCATGAGCCGCCGGAGCATGGAGGGCCAGGTCGTCGTCGTCACCGGGGCCGCCCGGGGCATCGGCGCCCTGCTGGCCCGCAAACTCGCCGCCCGCGGCGCCCGGCTCGCCCTGATCGGCCTCGAACCGGACGAGCTCAAGAAAGTCAGCGAGTCGCTGGACGTCGACTCCGACTGGTGGGAGGCCGACGTCACCGACCACGTCGCCATGGCCCGGGTCGCCGGGGAGGTGGAGGAGCGCTTCGGCAAGGTCGACGTCACCGTCGCCAACGCGGGCGTCGCCGCCGGCGGTCCGTTCATGGACTCCGACCCGGACGCCTGGCGGCGCGTCATCGAGGTCAACCTCATCGGCGGCGCCGTCACCGGCCGCGCCTTCCTGCCGCTGCTTGCCGCGTCCCGCGGCTACTTCCTCCAGGTAGCCTCGCTGGCCGCCCTCACCCCGGCGCCGATGATGACGGCGTACTGCGCGTCCAAGTCGGGCGTCGAGGCGTTCGCGCACGCGCTGCGCGCCGAGGTCGGCCACAAGGGCGTGCGCGTCGGCGTCGGCTACCTGAGCTGGACCGACACCGACATGGTGCGCGGCGCCGACGAGGACGACGTGATGCGTGAGTTGCGGCAGCGGCTGCCGTGGCCGTCCAACAAGACCTACCCCCTGGGCCCGGCCGTCGACCGCATCGTGGCGGGCATCGAACGCCGCTCCGCGCACGTCTACGCGCAGTGGTGGCTGCGCGGCATGCAGAGCATCCGGGGCTACCTGCCCGGCCTCATCGGGACCGTCGGGCGCCGGGAGATGCGCCGCTTCGAGCCGCGCCTCGCGGCGGGCGGCACGCATCGCGGTCTCGTCGGCGCGGGCGGACAGGCCGACGAGAACGCCCGCACCTCGTCCTGACCTGCTCGTGCCCGCGCCCCCGCCTTCGGGCGGGGGCCGCAGGCACAGGTGGGGGCGGTGAGGCGTTCACGAGGCCGAGCCGGAACGGCGCCTTCCAGTAAGGTGTGGGCCCACAACGGTCCCTTCGCATCGAGGGATTGGGCCGTGCGGCTCGAAGGCCGCCCCGGGGGAGTGACGCATGCTGGGTCAGCTGGGCCTCGGACCCGACGAGGAGACGGTCTACCGCGCGATGCTCGGCGGTCAGGGCAAGGGCCCGGCGGGCCTCGCGGAGCAACTGGGCTGGGCCGACGGACGCGTCCTGGCGGCGCTGGACCGGCTGGCCGCCCTGGCCCTGCTCCGTCCGTCACCGGACGGCGGCGCGGGACGGGCCGTCGACCCGGAAATCGGGCTCACCTCCCTGCTGATGAACCAGGAGGCCGAACTCCTGGAGCACCAGCGGCAGATCAGCATCAGCAGAGTCGCCGTGCACCGCATGCTCGCCGATCTCCGCGCCACCGGCGACCCCCACACCGCCACCGAGGTGTAGAAGCTCACCTCCCCGGACCGCATCCAGTCCCGGATCGAGTGCCTGGCCGGAACCTGCGTCACCGAGATCGCGGCCTTCGTCACCGGAGGCGAGCAGCAGGAGCGGTACCTCGCGGCGGCCCGGCCGCTGGATGCGGCGGCCCTGGAGCGCGGCGTACGGCTGCGGTACGTCTTCCTCGACGACTGCCGCAACCGCCCCGACGTCCGGGAGTACGTGACGTGGCTGGGCGAACGGGGCGGCCTGGCACGTACCGTGCCGCGGCTGCCGACGCCGACGCTGCTCTACGACAGGGCCACGGCGCTCGTGCCGGTCGACCCGGCGGCGGCCGACCGCGGCGCCCTCGTGCTGCACGGCACCGGCGCGGTCGCGGCGCTGCTGGCGCTCTTCGGCCAGATGTGGCGGCAGGCCGGCCCGTTCACCCTGCCCCGGACGCGCGGCGGAGGCCGGGACGGCGATCCGCCGACCCCCAGGAGCGGGCGGTGCTCGACCTGCTCACCGAGGGGATGACCGACGAGGCCGTCGCACGGCAGCTCGGAGTGTCCGTGCGCACCACCCGGCGCATCACCGCGGAGCTGATGCAGCGCCTGGGCGCCCGCAGCCGCTTCGAGGCGGGCGTGCTGGCGGCGGGCAGGGGCTGGGTCAAGCCGTAGCCGCCCGGCGCCGGCCGTCTCCGGCGCGGCCCGGTCAGAGCACGGGGTTCCACAGGAGGTGGTGCAGGTCGGTCCAGCTGCTCACGCTCTCCCTTGGCCGTAATTGGGTGGTCGCCGCGGGTGAACCTCTGGGTATCGTTGCCGCGTACACGTTGACCGCATGTACGCGGGCTCTGGGGGGAGTTGACGGGGGATGGGCTACACGCTGCCCGACTGGGTGGACGAGATTCTCGAGTTCATCGGGATCAACTTCCCGAATGTCGACGAGGACGACTACCGCGAGATGGCGGACGCCCTGCGGGAGTTCGCCGACCGCTTCGAGACCCACGGCGGTGACGCGCATCAGGCGGTCAGCCGGGTGCTGTCCTCCAGCGAGGGCTGGGCGGTGGACTCGCTCCAGGACCACTGGGGGAAGGTCAAGTCCTCACATCTCGATCAAGTGCCCGCGGTGGCCCGGTTGTTCGCGACGGCCTGCGACACGGTCGCGGTGATCATCGAAGGGCTGAAACGCAAGGCGGAGATCGAGCTGGGGTACATGGCCGCCTCGCTCGGTATCTCGGTGGGGCTGGCGTTCGTCACGGGCGGTCTGTCGGCGTTCATCGGCGCGGCGCAGATGGCGGCGATGCGGGAGCTGATCCGGCGCCTGATCAGGGAGGCGCAGGAGGAGATCGTCGACCGGCTGATCGCGGAGGTGACCGAACCGGTCACGAACAAGCTGACGGCGATGACGGAGGACATGATCCTCGACATCGCGGAGGACGCGATCGCGCTGCCGCCCGGCGGAGGCGGAGGCGCGGACTCGGGTGGCGGAGGTGAGGAGGGCGGCCCGTCGGGGATGAACCTCAACTCGGCCGGCTCGGGCGGTTCCGGCGGTGGCGGTGGCCGCATGAAGATCGACACCGACGAGTTCGACAACGGCGCGAAGAAGATGTCCGGTCACGCCAAGGACCTGGACAGCAACTCCCTCGCCTCGCTGCGGCGGGCGCAGAACGCGTTCGGCCGCACGAAGGGGCGGGACCCCTTCACCCAGGTCTTCGAGTCGATGCTGAGCGGAGCGTTCAGCGGCACCGAGAAGGCGGCGAAGAAGGTCATCAAGCACGTCAAGGACGACGTGCCCAACGGCATCACCGCGATGTCGCGCAACCACAAGCGCAACGAGCAGAACGTCGCCGACTCCCTCAAGGCGATCGACCCCAAGGCCGACGGCAGGAGCCCCGGCGGCGTCACCCCCATGCGTCCCCAGGGTCGCAACGTCCCCGGCACGAACGGCAAGCCACCCTCCCCGGAGCTGTCCCAGAAGGCGCGCCCCGACGAGGCGAAGTGCAAGAACGGCGACCCGATCGACATGGCGACGGGACAGATGCTCCAGTCGCAGACCGACCTGGTCCTGCCCGGCGTGCTGCCCCTGGCGATCGAGCGCACCCACCTCTCCGGTTACGCCCACGGGCGCTTCTTCGGCCCGTCCTGGGCTTCCTCGCTCGATGAACGCCTCGAACTCACCGGCGAGCGAGGGCAGCTCTGGTGGCACCGGGTCGACGGCTCCTCCCTGCAGTACGACCATGCTCCCGACCTGATCGGAGAGCAGGTTCTGCCGCGCGAGGGCCGCCGCATTTCGCTGACCTGCGTGCAGGGCTCCAGCGCCTGGGACCTGGCGGTGACCGACCCGCGTACCGGCCTGACCCGCCGTTTCCTGCCCGCGCCCGAGACGGACGGCGTGTGGTGGCTGACCGAGATCGAGGACCGCAACGGCAATGGCATCAGCATCGACCGCGACGACGACGGCACGCCGACGGCCGTGCGGCACGACGCGGGCTACCACGTCGAGGTGTCGTGCGAGGACGGCCTCGTCGGCGGCATCGCGCTGCGCACCCCGGACGGCCCGACGCAGGTCATGCGGTACGGCTACGACGGCGACCGCAACCTCACCGACGTCGTCAACTCCTCCGGCCTGCCACTGCGCTTCGGCTATGACGACCAGCACCGCATCACGTCGTGGACCGACCGCAACGACTCCACCTACCAGTACGTCTACGACGAGCGCGGCCGGGTGGCCCGGACCGTCGGCCCGGAGGGCTTTCTCTCCTCCCAGGTGCACTACGACGCAGAGAACCGCACCACCCGCTACACGGATTCCACGGGCGCCGTCACCACCTACCACCTGAACCACCTGGGTCAGGTCGTCGCCGAGACGGACCCCCTGGGCCACACTGTCCACAGCGAGTGGGACCGGCACGACAACCTGATCTCCCGCACCGACCCGCTCGGCAACACGACGACCTTCACCTACGACGACGCGGACAACCTCACGGCCGTCGACCGCCCCGACGGCACGCGCGTCACCACGGAGTACAACCGTCTCCACCTCCCCACGGAGGTCACCGCCCCGGGCGGTGCGGTGTGGCGCCAGGAGTACGACGGACGCGGCAACCGCACAGCCGTGACCGCGCCCGACGGCGCGACCACGCGGTTCACGCACGACTCCGCCGGGGCTGTCAACGCGATCACCGACGCCCTCGGCGCCGAGACGCGCGTCACCAGCAACCCGGCGGGTCTCCCGCTGACCCTCACCGACCCTCTCGGAGCCGAAACCGTCTGCGTGCGCGACGCCTTCGGCCGCCCGGTCGCCGTCACGGATGCGACGGGCGCGACCACACGCATGGAATGGACGGTCGAGGGCAAACCCTCGCGGCGCATCGCCCCGGACGGCACGGAGGAGACCTGGACCTGGGACGGCGAGGGCAACTGCCTGACCCACACCGACCCGGCCGGCGGCCGTTCCGCCTTCACCTACACACACTTCGACCAACTCGTCAGCCGTGCCACGCCCGATGGAGCGAGCTACGCCTTCGCGTACGACACCGAGCTGCGGCTGACGCAGGTCACGAACCCCTACGGCCTCACCTGGGACTACACCTACGACCGTGCGGGCAACCTCGTCGCGGAGTCCGACTTCGACGGTCGGCAGGTCTCCTACGACCACGACGCCGCCGGGCGTCTGATCGCGCGCACCACACCTCTCGGCGACACCTTCACCTACACCCACGACGCCGTGGGGCGTACGGTCACCAAGTCCGTCGGGGAGGCGGAGACCCGCTACACGTACGACGAGGCGGGCCATCTTCTGCACGTCTCCTCGCCCGCGTCCACGCTGGACCTCCGCTACGACCCGGTCGGACGGCTCGTGGCCGAGACGGTCGACGGCCGCACCACCCACTACACCTACGACCGGCTCGGGCGCCGCGCGACGCGGACCACGCCCACCGGCGCGGTCAGCACCTTCACCCACGACCTCGCGGGCAACCGCACCTCGCTGTCGGCGGACGGGCACACGCTCGCCTTCGCGCACGACGCGCTGGGCCGGGAGACCGAGCGGGCCTTCGGTGACTCCGTCACCCTCCACAGCGGATGGGACCCGCTGGGCCGGCTCATACGCCAGGAGCTCGTGGCCGACACCCGCCCGCAGCGGGCCCGCCACTACTCCTACCGGGCCGACAGCCACCTCACTTCCGTCACCGACGAGGTCACCGGCGCCGTCCAGCACATGGACCTGGACCCCGTCGGCCGCCCGCTCACCGTTACCGCGGACGGCTGGTCCGAGACCTACGCCTACGACCGGGCCGGCAACCAGACGCAAGCCGAGTGGCCCGACCAGGCCGGCCGGACCGCGGCACGCGGGGAGCGCAACTACGAGGGCACGCGCATCGTCTCCGCAGGCGGCGTGCGGTACGAGCACGACGACGCCGGCCGCATGACCCTGCGGCAGAAGACCCGTCTGTCCAGGAAGCCCGACACCTGGCGCTACCACTGGGACGCCGAAGACCGCCTCACCGCGTGCACCACGCCGGACGGCACCCGCTGGACCTACACCTACGACCCACTGGGCCGCCGCACCGCCAAGCACCGCCTCGGGCCGGACGGCGAGCCGGCCGAGACCGTCCACTTCACGTGGGACGGCACGCGCCTCGCCGAACAGTACGACTCCACCACCGGGGTCACCCTGACCTGGGACCACGAAGGTCACCGGCCGCTGACCCAGTACGAGCGCAAGCACCTCACGCAGGAGCAGGTCGACTCACGCTTCTTCGCCATCGTCACCGACCTGGTCGGCACCCCGACGGAGTTGGTCGACGAGACCGGTGGCATCGCCTGGCACACCCGCTCCACCCTGTGGGGCACCACCACGTGGAACGCCGACGCCACGGCGTACACCCCGCTCCGCTTCCCCGGCCAGTACGCCGACCCGGAAACCGGCCTCCACTACAACTACTTCCGCCACTACGACCCCGACACCGCCCGCTATACGGCTCGAGACCCGCTCGGCCTTTGGCCGTCGCCCAATGCTGCGACTTACCCTCACAACCCGTATGCACGAACCGATCCTCTTGGTCTCATGAGTTGTGACGAGACTGAGCAGGTGTCCGGTGACGAGATCGGTTCGCTCTTCCACTACACGAATGAGAAGGGATACGAAGGCATAGTCGGTAGCGAAGAGCTGTGGGCTTCCACCAAGGAGCACAACCCCAAGGATGCTCGATTCGGCGATGGTCAGTATCTTTCTGACATCGAGCCTCACACGAAGACCGCCGGCCAGTTGTCGTACGCTTTCCTGCGCGTGCCATGGGCGGGGCAGAAGTTCACACACTTCATCGAGGTCGATGTCCGAGGGCTTGAGCTTCTGCGTTCCGTTGACAGGCCGGATGTCTTTGTGGCGCCTGGGCAGGGGGCGCTAGACTTGAGTGGACGCATTCTCCAGCATGGGAAGAACTGACGTGGATTACTGGAAGGTCGAGTGGAAGCACGACTTCCAAGAGGAGCCGACCACCTTCTACAGTGAGATCGGGGAAGATGGCTATGAGGTCAGAAAGGTTCAGAGGTTCCGAGACGGGCGGCTCGTAAAAGCTGATGCTCAGCATGAATCGGGTGAAGTCGGACTAAGTGAGATCCCGGTAGGCCGGATCGAAGACGTTAAGGCGCAGCCGGATTTTTCGGCCTTCACCATCTCATTCGATGAGTTTCAAGTGGTTTGGTTGAAAGCCCGGTGGGGTCGGAGTGCCTTGTGAGCTCGCACCGGCTTCTGTGTCGCCGCGGCCGGGGACCGAGGCAGCGAAGTAGAAGCGGTTCGCCAGCTTGAACGCCAAGACCGCCCGGGCATGGTCAGCATGAAGCCGTTTCAGCTCGGGCATCGCAAGACTCTATCCACGGGGTGTGCCGGGTTCACCTGAGATTCTGCCAGCGGCAGACAGGCCGCAGAGCTTTGCGAAGCCTTCCCGTCGACCGGGCCCTGGTACGTGGTGGTCGCCCTTCGGTGGATCGGGCTCTTGGGCCAGCGGAGAGCGGTGAGGAAGGTGTGCCACGCGGTGGGCGGGAAGAGGAGTGTTCCCGCTGTGGGGGACTTGGAGTCGCGGACGGGGATGTGGGTGGGGTGGCCGGTGGCGACCCCTACGCAGTTGGCGTCGCCGCCGGCGGTCCGTTCCGCCGGTGCTTCCTCGGACACCGGCGGATGTTTCCGGACTTCTGCGTGCCCGGCCGCGCCCCATTCGCGGTCAGGGCCTTGGAGGCCGCGGGCCAGCCGTTAGCGTGGTGCGGCACGCTTCCGTCGGCCACCGGCGGGGCGGGAGCCGAGATCCGTCCGCGAGGAGCAGCATGCACGCCGACCCCCCTTTCAGAGGCTTTCCCGCGCAGCGCCTTCCCTCCGGGTGGGAGGCTCCCCCGGTCGCGGCTGCGCCCGCCTCCTGGGGGCATGCCGAAGGCGGCTTCCCCGGAGGCGGCTTCGCGGGCGGTGGCCACGGCGACCGGCCCGCGAATCCCGGCGGCGGACAGGCCGGGACGGCCCCGCACACCGGTGCCGAGGGGACGGGAGTGGTGGACAGGGCGGAGGCCGAGGACTTCCTCCGCCTCTTCTACACCGAGCAGCCCGATCAGCCCGTGACGTTCGCCCGCAGGCTCTACCAGATCCGCGCGGAGGTGGAGAGCACCGGCACCTACGCCCACACCTTCGAGGAGCTGGCCTTCGGCGCACGCGTCGCCTGGCGCAACTCGGCCCGCTGCATAGGTCGCCTCTACTGGAACAGTCTCCAGGTCCGCGACCTGCGCCACGTCACGGCACCGGATCACATTTTCGCCGAGCTGTGCGAGCACCTGCGACTGGCGGCCAACGGCGGCCGCGTGCGCCCGGTGATCTCCGTCTTCGCCCCGGACGCCCCTGGCCGGCCGGGGCCGCGCGTGTGGAACGACCAGCTTGTGCGCTACGCGGGGCACCGCCGTTGGGACGGGGGCGTCGACGGGGACCCGGGCTACACCGCGTTCACCGAACAGCTGCGCCGCATGGGCTGGCAGCCCCAGGGCACCACGCACGACCTGCTGCCGCTGGTGATCGACACACCCGACGACAAGCCCCAGATGTTCGACGTGCCGCGCGAGGTGGTGCTGGAGATACCGCTCTCGCACCCCGACTACCCGTGGTTCGCCCGACTCGGCCTGCGGTGGTACGCGGTGCCGGCCATCTCCCACATGCGGATGCGGGTCGGCGGAGTGGACTACGGTCTCGCTCCCTTCAACGGCTGGTACATGGGCACCGAGATCGGGGCCCGCAACTTCGTCGACGCCGACCGGTACGACCTGCTGCCCGTGGTCGCGCGGGAGATGGGTCTGGACACCCGCAAGGAGTCCTCCCTGTGGAAGGACCGGGCGCTCGTCGAGATCAACGTCGCGGTGCTGCACTCCTTCGAGACCGCCGGGGTGAAGATCACCGACCACCACACGGAGTCCCAGCGCTTCCTGACCCACCTCGCCAAGGAGGAGCGCCAGGGACGCACGGTCCCCACCGACTGGAGCTGGATCGTCCCGCCGCTCTCCGGCGGCGTCACCCCTGTCTTCCACCGCTACTACGACGAGGGCGATCTCCGGCCCAACTTCTACCTCGACCCCTCCGCGCGCGCCCGCAGCCGAGGCGAGTGCCCCTTCGGGCACTGATCCCCTCGACGTCAGTCGCCGTTCTCGCCACCTGGACGGAGAGGAAGGTGGGGTGTGGCAGCCG
Organism: Streptomyces sp. RKND-216; assembly: GCF_004795255.1. Lineage (NCBI taxonomy): Bacteria > Bacillati > Actinomycetota > Actinomycetes > Kitasatosporales > Streptomycetaceae > Streptomyces > Streptomyces sp. RKND-216. The sequence goes on from NZ_SSBQ01000002.1 coordinate 3,571,208, forward strand.
AACCAAAGATCCGGCCGGTGGGTAGGGCGACGGTCCTCAGGAACGGCGCTCCACCAGTTCGCCGGACACCGCGTCGATGAACGCGACGGCTCCCCGAGGTTCTTGCTCCCCGTCGCGGATCATGTTCACGATCCAGACGGGGCGCCACAGATGGTGTCCGAGGTGCTGATCTGAACTCGTCTCGCCGTGGGTACTCCTGCTCGATCTCCTCGTGCGCCGGTTCCCGTCGCCAGCACCAAGCGGAACGTCGTCATCGGTGTCACACGGTTTGTCGGCGGAGGGTGGTGAGGAACGCCTGCCAGGCGGGGGCGGGGAAGAGGAGGGTACCTGTGGCGGGGGACTTGGAGTCGCGGACGGGGGTGTGCGTGGGGTGGCCGTCGGCGACCTCGACGCAGTTGCCGCCGTCCTGGTTGCTGTAGCTCGACTTGCGCCAGTGGAGGTTCGGCACGAGGTCGGCGCTGCGGGGGTCACGCATCGGGGACATCCTTCACGAGGTCGCGGACGGTCGGGCTCAGGTGGGGCGCTGCGCCATGAGGACGACGCCGGGGCCGGTGTGTTCGTCGGCGGGGAGGCGGAGTTCGGCGACCGGCCGGAGGCCGGCCCGTTCGAGCAGGGCCGTGAGCTGTTCCGGCTGCCACTTGTACGTCGTCCAGCGAACGGGCACGCCTCCGTACGCTTCGGTGCGCGCCGCGTCTTCGTCGCCGACGTGGGTGGCGGTGAGGAGGTGGCCGCCGGGCTTGAGGGCGCGAGAGAAGTGGGCGAGGACCTGGGGGAGGACGTCGCGGGGGAGGTTGAAGAGGGACCACCACCCGAGTACGCCGCCGAGGGAAGCCGGTTCGAGGGCGAGGTCGGTGGCGGAGGCGACGCCGAAGCGGCACTGCGGGTAGAGGCGACGGGCGTTCTCGATCATGCGGGGTGACAGGTCGACGCCGGACGCGTCGAGTCCGCGTTCGGCGAGGTAGGCCGTCACGGTGCCGGGCCCGCAGCCGACGTCCAGTACGGGTCCGAGACCGCCCACGGTGTCGGCGAAGGCGTCGATGGATGCCTTGAGCCAGGGATGGCGGCGGATGTCGCCGATTCCTGTCGTGAGCACCATGTGGGCGTAGTTGTCGGCCACCCGGTCATAGGATTCGCGGACCAGGTCGAGGTCTGCCGGGCGGTCGATGTGGTGTGCGCCCATCCGTCAGCGGAGGGTGGTGAGGAACGCCTGCCAGGCGGGGGCGGGGAAGAGGAGGGTTCCCGTGGCGGGGGACTTGGAGTCGCGGACGGGGATGTGGGTGGGGTGGCCGTCGGCGACCTCGACGCAGTCGCCGCCGTCCTGGTTGCTGTAGCTCGACTTCCGCCAGTGGAGGTTCGGCGCGAGGTCGGCGCTGCGGGGGTCACGCATCGGGGACATCCTTCACGAGGTCGCGGACGAACGCCACGGACTGCGTGGGCGACAGTGCGTGGTCTCTCAAGTGATCGTAGGCGAGCCGGAGTCGTTCGACTTCGGTCACGTCCTCGGTCAGTTCGCCGGCGTAGCCGCTCTCGATGTAGGCGACCGTGGTGCCGTCGGGCAGCCAGAGCAGGGTGAGGGACGTGCCGACGAGGCAGTGCAGGCCCACTGAGAGCGGGACGACCTGGAGGGTGATGTGGGCGCGCTCGGTGGCGGTGAGAAGTGCTTCGAGCTGTTCCCGCCAGGTGGTCGGGTCGCTGGTGGGGCGGCGGAGAACGGACTCGTCGATGAGGGCCCGGAACGGCAGGGGTGACGGGCCCTCGTGGAGCAGGTGTTGGCGGCCGAGCCGGGCGGCGACCTGCTCCTCGACGTCCTGTTCGTCCGTCGGGCGGGCGGAGGTGAGGAGTTCGCGGGCGTAGGACTCGGTCTGGAGAAGGCCGGGGATCGTCGCGGGGGAGTAGGAGTACCGGACGGTGGCCTCGCGTTCGCGTTCCATGAAGCGCTTGTAGCGGTCGCGGAAGGCGTCGTCCTTGGCCAGTTCCCAGAGGAGTTGGAGGTGGCGGTCGGTGCCGTAGACACCGTCCAGGGCCGCCATCACCTGCGTGGAGCCGAGCTTCGCGCCGGTCTCCAGCTTGTGCAGGTACGAGCGGTCGAACGTCGTCAGGTCCGCGAGGTCGCCCAGCGAGTGCCCGGCCTCCTCGCGCAGGCGCGCGAGTTCGGAGGCGAGCACTTGGCGGGCCGAAGCCTTGGCGGTCGTGTGTTCGGGCATTGCTTCTCCCCTGTGGTCCCTGTCCGTTGGGCCACACGTCGGTGCTTCCGGTCCTCTGCGCACGGCGCGAGTCTGTGATCAGTCGAGCACACAGTGCGGTCGAGTCGCAGGAGAAGGGGACGAATCGGTGAACGAAACGACGGACGCGGCGTCGCAGTTGGCGATGCGGGCGGTGCGGGGTGCGCGGGAGGACGCGGTGGGGGAGCGGGTGGATCCGGACGACGCGGTGCGGGCGTTGCGGCTGGCGCTGCACGCGGCGCGGATCACGTTGCCGGACCTTCAGGCGGACGGGTGCGCGTGCGGGCGGCTGGCGACGGCGCCGCTGGTGGAGCTGGGGAACGTGCGGCCCGACGTGGCGTTGCGGCTGGCCGAGGTCGTGTCGGAGGGGGCGATGCACGCTGCCGTGCGGGAGGCGAACGCGCGGTCGCGCGGGGAGCGGCTGTGAACGTGGTGCGGGCGGTGGGGCGGTTCGCGGGGGTGCTGTTCCTGGTGGGGGTGTCGTCGGCGATCGGGGCGGTGGTGACGTTGGCGGTGCTGGGCGCGCCCGAGTGAGGGGGTGAGCTTCGCCGAGGGTGACGGAATGTCCTGGGATGGTCACATGAGGTGTACTCTGCCGCTGAATGGGTTGCCTCGTGACGGAAACGGGGCGGTCCCCGCCCGGTGGGCCAACACCGGACGAGGCCCTACACCCCGTAGGACTTACAGAAGGAGTCCCCGGAATGCTCCGGCATGTTATCTCCCTGGCGCGCTCGTTCGCGCAGATCCCGAACGGGATCATCCGCTGTCCGCGTCTGTCGTCGGACGCGAAGAACCTGCTCCTCTGGCAGTTGTCGCTCCCGCCCGGAAACCGTGAGTGCCTGAGCGAGACGGCGCGGAAGGCCGGGATCAGGAAGACCGCCTTCCAGCGCGCGAAGCGCGTGCTGCTGGCGGAGGGTTATCTCCACGAGTGGCGGGTGCAGGTGGAGCAGGGTCGGTTCGCGACCGTGCAGCTGGTCTCCAACACCGTGCTGACCGCCGAGGAGGCAGCCGCCGTACGGGACGGACGTACGGCGGTCCCGGACGCGGTACGGCTGGTGCGGCCGGGGGCCGGTAATCCGGCGGTCGGTGAGCCGACCGGTCGGGCCGTCGGCGGTCCACCGGAGAAGAAGACGGGGGAGGAAGACCACCCACCCACCCCGTGCGAGGGCGAGGAGTTGCTGCGGTCGTTGGGGCGGGAGCAGCCGAGGCTGGCGATGCCCGCGCGGACGGCGCGGCGCTGGGCGCCGCTGGTGGCGCCGTGGCTGGAGAGCGGCCTGTCGCCTCTGCGCATCCGGCAGGCGCTCACGCAAGGGCTGGCGGACGTACGGTCGCCGCTGGGCGTGCTCAAGTGGCGGCTGGAGCACGCGCTGCCGGACGTGCCGCCGCACGATCGGCTCGCGGAGGCACCGGCGGCGGCTCCGCCGCAGCCGCGCGTGGCCGGGATGCGGGAGTGCGCCGGGGTCCACACGCAGCCGCGCCTGTTCCGCCCGGCGGCGGGCGAGACGCTGTGCGCCGAGTGCCGGGCGAAGGCCGAAGCGGAACGGGAGCCGGCGCCCGTCGGGGCGGGGTTCGCCCGGTTCCTCGCGGCGCGGCAGGCGCGGTGCGTCTGAACACCAGGGGCTTCCCCGGGGGCTCACCGGAACGCCGGTCGAAGTGCTGCGCCCCGTGCGGGTGGTGTGGTCTGCTGCCGGGATGCCTGATGAACTCCTGCGTTCCGGAAGCGTCCTGCGCGAGGTCGAGTCGGTGCTGCGCGAGGTCGCGGACGAGGAGATCATGGCGCGTTTCCGGCTGCTGGCCGGGGGCGACGTCGCAAGGAAGTCCGGGCCGCTGGACCTCGTCACCGTCGCCGACCGGCGGGCCGAGGAGCGCTTGACGGAGTCCCTGACGGGGTTGCTGCCCGGGTCCGTGGTGGTGGGCGAGGAGGCGGTGGACGCCGACCGCTCGGTGCTCGACCTGCTGCACGGGGAGGGTCCCGTGTGGATCGTGGACCCGCTCGACGGCACGCGCGCGTTCGTGCACGGGGAGGAGGGCTTCTGCGTGCTCGTCGCCCTGGTGCAGGGCGGCGAGGTCGTCGCGTCCTGGACGTACCTGCCCGCGCGGGACCGGATGGCCGTCGCCCGCCGGGGCGCGGGCGCCCGGCTGGACGGGCGCGAGCTGCGGGCGGGGGCGCCCGCGCCGGGTGCCGTGCTCGGCGTGGCGACCTCCTACTACGTCTACTCCGACGAGGCGCAGAAGGAGGCCCTGCTGCGGCTGCGGTCGCCCGGGTTCGAGACGCGCCCCATCACTTCGGCGGGGTGCGCCTACCTGGACGTGGCCTCCGGCGTGGCGGACGCCGTGGCGTTCGCCTGGGAGAACCCCTGGGACCACGCGGCCGGTCTGCTGCTCGTCCGGGAGGCCGGAGGCGCGGGCGCGACCCTGGCGGGGGAGCCGTTCCGGCTCACCGGCGGCAACGCCCTGCCCCTCGCGGCGGCGCGCGACGCGGCGTCGCTGGGGCGGGTGCTGGGCGTGCTGCGTGGCGACCGTTGACGCGCCCCGCCCCAGCCGCCACCCGGAACCGCGCAAGGACGGCGGGGTGCGGGGCCCTGCCGTCCGGTGAGCAGGGTCGTCCCCGCCGTGTTCCGGTAGGGCGGGCGGCCCGGCGTCGGCTGCCGGGCGGCGGTGTCCGACGGGCCCGGCTCAGCGCGGCGGGAGCTTGGGGCGGCGGCGGTCGGGGACGTGCGCGAGGTCCGGAGGGGTGGCGGCGGGGTGCTGTTCCAGGCGGTCCAGCGCGGTGCGTACGGCGGCGGCCAGCACCGTGTAGTGGCCCTCCGCCCAGTCCAGGGGCGTGCGTTCGACCTCGATGTCGGGCTCGACGCCGTGGTTCTCGACCGACCAGCCGTAGGCGTCGAACCAGGCGGCGTTCATCGGCACCGTGATGACCGTGCCGTCGCCCAGGCGGTGGCGCCCGGTCATGCCGACGACGCCACCCCACGTGCGGGTGCCGACGACCGGGCCGAGGCCGAGCAGCCGGAACGCAGCGATGATCATGTCGCCGTCGGAGGACGTGGCACCGTCGGCGAGGGCGACGACGGGACCGCGCGGCGCATTGCCCGCGTAGCTGACGGGCTGGGCGTTGCGGGTGAGGTCCCAGCCGAGGATGACGCGGGTCAGCTTCTCCACGACGAGTTCGCTGATGTGGCCGCCCGCGTTGCCGCGCACGTCGACGATGAGGGCGGGGCGGGCGACCTCCATCCGCCAGTCGCGGTTGAACTGCGCCCAGCCGGAACCGCCCATGTCGGGGATGTGCAGGTAGCCGCACGCGCCGCCGGACAGTTCGCGGACCACCTCGCGCCGCCGCGTCACCCAGTCCTGGTAACGGAGTTGGCGGTCGTTGATCAGCGGCTGGACGGCGATGCGGCGGGGCGGGCGTTCGGGGTCGGTGCGGGAGAACGTCAGCTCGACGGTGGTGCCCCCGGCGGCGGTCAGCAGCGCCCACGGCCCGGCGGTCGGGTCGACGGGGCGGCCGTCCACGTGCGTGACGGTGGCGCCCTCGCGGATGCCGAGACCGGCCAGCGGCGAACGGGCCTTGGAGTCGGAGGAGTTGCCGGGCAGGATGCGGGAGATCTGCCACTCCCCGGCCTCGGTGCGCGTGAAGTCCGCGCCGAGGAGTCCGATGGGCCGCTGGTAGTGGGGCGGCCCCTCGTCGCGCCGGGCCGCGGCCACGTACGCGTGCGAGGTGCCCAGCTCGCCGAGGAGTTCGCGCAGCAGGTCGGCGAACTCGGCGGGTGAGGCGACGCGTTCGACCAGCGGACGGTACTGGTCCAGCACGGCGTCCCAGTCGATGCCGCAGATGTCCGGGTCCCAGAAGTAGGCGCGGATGATGCGGCCGGCCTCCGCGTACGCCTGCCGCCACTCCGCCGCCGGGTCGACCTCGTGCTGGATGCGGCGCAGGTCCACGTGGACCATGGAGTCCAGGTCGGCCGGTTCGGTGGCCGGGACCACCCGCAGGTCGCCCTCGTCGTTGACGACCAGCCGGGAGCCGTCGCCGCTGACGGTGAACGCGTCGACCAGGCCGGTGAGTTCGGTGCGTTTCGCCTTGACCAGGTCGAAGTGTTCGAGGGTGGGCCGGCCGGAGGTGTCGGCCGGGTTGACGAAGGTTTCGCCCAGGGCGCCGGAGATCGGGTAGCGCAGCCAGACCACGCCGCCGCCGTGCACGGGCCGCAGCGCGGAGTATTTGGAGGCGGCGACCGGGAACGGCGTCACCCGGTCGGGCAGGCCCTCCGCCTCGACCAGCACCGTGCCGTACTCGCCGGACACGCTCTGCGGGTCCAGCCCGCCGGCGGCCGGCCGGCCCTCGGGCGTCAGCGCGAACGGCGACAGCGTCGCGGAGGACAGCGGCACCAGGTAGGGGCGGCAGCCGAGGGGGAACGAGAGGTCGCCGGTGTGCACGTCGTAGACCGGGTCGAAGCCGCGCCAGGAGAGAAAGGCGAGGTAGCGGCCGTCGCGGGTGAAGACGGGCTGCTCGTCCTCGAACCGGCCGTCGGTGACGTCGACGACGGTGCGGGTGCCGCCCAGGCGTCCGATCCTGATCTGGCTGAGAGAGCGTCCGATGCCGGGGTGGGCCCAGGCGATCCAGGAGGAGTCGGGGGAGAAGGACAGGTCGTGGACGGGGCCGTTGACGGAGGCGACCAGCTCGGTGACGGGGTCCCAGGCCGGGGGCTCCGGCTCCGCCGCGCTTCCGGTGTCCGGCGCGTTCCCGGCCTCCGGCTCGCCCCCCGGCTCCGGGTCGGCCCCGGACTCCCCCTCGCCCGCGGTCGCCCCGCGTTCCGCCTCGTCCGCCGTCCGGCCCGCTTCCGCCACGTCGCCCGCCTCGCGCGCCTCCGGGGCCCACTCCGGGGGACGCTCGGCGTCCTCCGGGGCGCGGACGTCGACGAGCAGCAGCCGTCCGTCGTGCGAGGCCACGGCGACCGTGCAGCCGTCCGGTGCGGCGGTCAGTTCGCGGACGCGGCCCAGGCGTCCGCCCGCCAGCCGCCACGGGGTACGGGGGCGGGTGGCACGCGGCAGGTCGGCGATCTCCAGGGCGTCCTCGCCGTCGGCGTCCGTCACGTACGCGACGCGGCCGGTGTCGCCGAGCATCACCGGCAGCCGCACCCGTACGCCGGGGGTGTCGGCCAGGGTGCGGGCCGGGCCGTCCCGGTGGGTCAGCCAGTACAGGCTGCCCCGCACGCCGACGGCGCTGGCGCGGCCGGTGTGGTCGGCGGCGAGCGCGTCCAGGTGGGCGGCGGCGGGCACCTGATACGGGCGCCGCCCGGGGCGCGGGCCGCCCAGCCGAACGGGCAGCCTGCGCGGGCGGCCGCCGGGCGACAGGTCCTCGGCGAGCCACAGTTCGCCGGCGCACTGGTAGACGACGCGCCGCCCGTCGGTGGCGGCGTGGCGGGCGTAGAAGTCGGCGTGGTCGGTGTGGCGGCTCAGGCCGGTGCCGTCGGGCAGACAGGAGTAGAGGTTGCCGACGCCCTCGTGGTCGGAGAGGAACGCGATGCGGCCCTGCACGAACATCGGGCAGTCCAGGTGGCCGTCGAGGTCGGGGAGCAGGCGCTGCCCGTCGAGCCACAGGCGGCCGGTGGCGCCGCCGCGGTAGCGCTTCCAGGCGGCCGGTTCGTGCGGGGGCGTGCCTGCGAGCAGCAGCGTGTGCGGGCGGTCCGTGCGTCCGGCGGCGATGTGGGCGACGGGGCCCCAGGGCAGGCGGGCGCCCGGGCCGCCGCCGGTGCGGACCTGGTACGCCCAGGTGAAGTGGGAGAACGGCTGCTCGTGCGAGGAGACGGCCAGGACGTCGCTGCACCCCTCGCCGTCCGGCGGCGTCCAACCGCAAACCCGGGTGTCGGGGGAGCCCCAGTAGGTGAGGCGGGTGGTCCGGCCGCCCGCCACGGGCGCGAGGTGGATCTCGGGGTCCAGGCTGCGCCAGGTGGTGAACGCGATGTGGCGGCCGTCCGGGGAGAAGCGGGGGTGGTCGACACGGGTGCGGTCGACGGTGAGCCGCCAGGCCCGTCCGGGTTCGGCGCCCTCGTCGGCCAGGGGCGTGACCCACAGGTCGTCCTCGGTGATGAAACAGGCCAGATCACCGTGAAGGTCGGGAAACCTCAGATACGCGCCGTTCTCCGTCACCTCGCCCATTCTCCCAAGCGGACGGACGCGGGCAAGTTGTGATCTGGCCCTCATTTCGTTCGTCGGCTCAACCGTTGGGTATGCGAGCCGGCGTCTTTTGGCATGGACTGCCATCACTGTCTCCGCTCGGTCGCCGTCCTCCAGGTGAGCGGCCGGTGGGGCCCGAGAACCGGAGAACCACGCCCGTGGCCACATTCCTGTACAAACTCGGCAGGCTCGCCTTCCGGCGCCGCCGTATCGTCGCCCTGCTCTGGGTGGCGCTGCTGGTGGCCGCCGGAGTGGGAGCCTCGACCGCGTCCTCCCCGCCCGACGACGACTTCGCGCTGCCCGGCACCGAGGCCCAGAAGGCCTTCGACCTGCTCGGGGAGCAGTTCCCCGAGGCCAACGCGGACGGCGCGACCGCCCGCCTGGTCTTCCGCGCCGAGGACGGCGCCAAGATCACCGCCACCGACAACCGCCGGGTCGTCGCCGAGGTCCTCCAGGACGCGAAGAGCGAGCAGACCGTCGCGGTCTCCGACCCCTTCGCGAAGCGGAGCGGCGCCGTCAGCCGGGACGGCGAGACCGCGTACGCCGTGGTCTCGTTCGAGGTCCCGGCGATGGAGCTGACCGACGCCTCCCGCGAGGACCTGGAAGCGGCGGCCCAGACCGGCCGGGACGCCGGGCTCACCGTGGAGACCAGCGGCGACGCCCTCTTCGCCGAGCCCGACATGGGCAACGGCGAGATCATCGGCATCGCCGTCGCCGCGATCGTGCTGATCCTCACCTTCGGCTCGCTGGTCGCGGCCGGACTGCCGCTGCTCACCGCACTGATCGGGGTCGGCATCGGCATCTCCTCGATCGCCGCGCTCGGCGCCACGCTCGGCCTCTCGGCCACCACCTCGACGCTCGCCATGATGATCGGCCTGGCGGTCGGCATCGACTACGCCCTGTTTATCGCCTCCCGCTACCGCGCGGAGCTGACGGAGGGCCGGGAGCGCGAGGAGGCGGCCGGACGCGCCGTCGGCACGGCGGGCTCGGCGGTGGTCTTCGCGGGCCTCACGGTCGTCATCGCGCTCGCCGGGCTGTCCATCGTCAACATCCCCATCCTCACCAAGATGGGCCTGGCCGCCGCCGCCACCGTGGTGATCGCGGTGCTGGTGGCCATCACGCTGGTCCCGGCCGCGCTCGGCATGGTCGGCAAGCGGATCTTCGGCCGCAAGGTGCGCAAGGCCAACCCGGAGACCGGTGCCCCGGTCGCGGAGCACGCCGACGCGCGGCCCAGTGCGGGCGTCCGCTGGGCGCGGTTCGTGCTGCGCCGGCCGATCATGGTGCTGGTGGCGTCCGTCATCGGACTGGGCGCGCTGGCGATCCCGGTCTCCGGCATGCAGCTCGGCCTTCCGGACGAGGGCGACCAGCCCGCCGAGACCACGCAGCGCAAGGCGTACGACATGCTGTCGGATGCGTTCGGGCCGGGCTTCAACGGGCCGCTGCTGCTGGTCGTGGACGCCCGGGACGCCGAGGACCCGCAGGCCGCGGCCGGGCGGGTCGTCACGTCCGTGCGGGGCGTGGACGGCGTGGTGAACGTGTCGCCGCCGGTCTTCAATGCCGACAAGGACACCGCGACCATCACCGCGATCCCCGAGACCGGGCCGAGCGACCCGGAGACCGAGGACGTCGTGCGCGACATCCGCGACCGGGCGGAGGGCCTTGAGACGAAGACCGGCGCCACCGTCCTGGTGAGCGGTGCGACGGCGGTCGCCATCGACTTCTCGCAGGTCATGAACGACGCGCTGGTGCCCTACCTCTCGCTGGTCGTCGGGCTCGCGTTCGTGCTGCTGATGATCGTCTTCCGCTCGGTGCTGGTGCCGTTGAAGGCGGCGCTCGGCTTCCTGCTGTCCGTGCTGGCGGCACTCGGAACCGTGGTGGCCGTCTTCCAGTGGGGCTGGGGCGCGGAGCTGATCGGCGTCGAGTCGACCGGGCCGATCATGAGCATGATGCCGATCTTCATGGTCGGTGTGATCTTCGGGCTGGCGATGGACTACGAGGTGTTCCTCGTGACCCGCATGCGCGAGGCGTACGTGCACGGGGAGTCGCCCGAACGGGCCGTGGTCTCCGGCTTCAAGCTCGGCGCCCGCGTCGTCACGGCCGCCGCGGTCATCATGATCAGCGTCTTCGCCGGGTTCATCGGTGCCGGCGACTCGATGATCAAGATGATGGGCTTCGGTCTCGCGGTGGCCATCCTCTTCGACGCCTTCATCGTCCGGATGGCCGTGGTGCCGGCGGTGCTCGCGCTGCTCGGGCGGCGCGCCTGGTGGGTGCCGCGCCGGCTGGACCGGATCCTGCCGAACGTCGACGTGGAGGGCGAACGCCTGCGCCGGCGGCTGGCCGAAGGCGGCGAAGCCGCCGGGGCGGTGCCGCAGCAGCGCGCCGCGGAGCCCGAGGACTCGCGGGTCTGACCCGTCGCGCCTGCGGCGCGCGTGCGCCTTCGCGCGGCGGACGCCGACCGACGAGGCGGGGCCGGGAACTTCCCCCGGTCCCGCCTCGCACGGTTCCGGCGGGGGCGGACTTGTCGTCAGCCGCTACCTCGGGGCCGGGGCCGGGGCCGGGGCGGGCTCGGGGTGCGTGGCGCGGAGGGCGAGGAGGGCCATGTCGTCGGCGGGGCGGCCGTCGAGGCGGCGGGCGACATGGGCGCGGACCTCGCGGCGCAGCGTCCGCACGACCGCCTCGGGGTCGCCGCCGACGTGACCGCGCAGCCGGGAGACGGGGTCGTAGAACGCGCCGTCCGCGTCGCGGGCCTCGGTGGTGCCGTCGGTGAGCAGCAGCAGTGTCGCGTCCGGTGGGAAGGGCACCGTGAGGGACCATGCGCCGGCCGGGGACAGGTCGCGCAGCCCGAGCGGCGGGCCGGACTCGGCCGGGGCGAGGACATGGACCGCGTCGGGGCGCAGCAGCAGCGGCGCCGGGTGCCCGCGGTTGACCAGCCGCAGCGCGCGGCCGTCGGGGCCGATCTCCGCGACGACGGCGGTGACGAAGTCCTCCGCGCCCTCCTCGTCCGTACGCGTGGACGCGTGCCCGCGCACCGCGGCCTCCAGCGCGTCGACCACCGTTTCCAGCGTCGGCGCTTCGGCGGCGACCGATCCGAAAGCGTCCAGCACGGCACGCGCTCCCGCGCCCGCCGCGGCACCCTGGCCGCGGACGTCGCCGATGAGCAGCCGCAGCCCGTACGGGGAGCTGCGCACGGCGTGCAGGTCTCCGCCCATGCTCATCTCGGCGGTCGCGGGGAACCACTCGGCCCCGGCCGCCCGTACGGCTTCGGTCACGTCGGTCACGTCGGTCACACGCCTCGCAGGAGTTCGGCGAGGTCGCGGTCGAGCTCGTGCGACCCGACGCGTTCCGCGCCCTGCGGCACGCGGTCGTAGGCGGCGTCCAGGAAGGCACGGACACCGGGGGTGTCCACTTCGAGCAGGGCGATGCCTTCCGCCGCGTGCAGGCTGAGGGCCGTGCGGTGCGGGCCCGCGGGCCGCAGGCGGACGTCGCCCTCGCCGGCCGGGAGGCCCAGCCCGGTGGCCAGCAGGTCGCGGGAGAACGTCCAGACGGCCTCGACGCCGTCCAGGCAGGCCGGGGCGGGGAAGGTCACGGAGACCGCGAAGGCGTTCCGCGGGTCGTAGCGCAGCAGGACCCTCAGCGGGCGGGGCTCGGGCGCCCGGGTGACCAGTTGGGCCTGCACGGTGTGCTCGATGACGGACACGAATGCTCCTTTCCATCGGCATGTGCCGACGCCCCCTGCAGGGTCAGACGCGCCGCGCCGCCCCGTAGTCACGGCGCCGCACCCGTGAGCTGCGCCACAGTGCATGGCGCCCGCTCGGGTTGGGTATTCCTCCGCAGGGTGCACGCTCTTGCACACCGTTCGCAGGTGCCCACTACCATCGAACGGCTGTCTGCAGGGTCGGTCCGCTGGCCGGCCCTCCACCAGCCGTTGCACGACGGCCGGTGCACGCCGGCGGAACCACCACCCACCGAGAAGCGGAGCCTTCGCCATGCATGTCCCCGACGGATTCATCAACGCGCCGGTGTCGGTCGCCACCGGCGTCGTCGCCGTGGGCGCGGTCGCCGTCTCGCTGCGCGGCGCGCGCCGTGAGCTGGGCGAGCGCACGGCACCCCTCGCCGGTCTGGTGGCGGCGTTCATCTTCGCGGTGCAGATGCTGAACTTCCCCGTCGGCGCCGGAACCAGCGGCCATCTGCTGGGCGGTGCGCTGGCGGCGATCCTCGTCGGGCCGTACACGGGTGTGCTGTGCATATCCGTGGTGCTGCTGATGCAGGCGGTGCTCTTCGCGGACGGCGGCCTCACCGCGCTCGGCACCAACATCACCACGATGGGCGTGGTCGGCGTGGTGGTGGCGTACGGCGTCTTCCGCGGCCTGGTGAAGGTGCTGCCGCGCCGCCGTTCGTCGCTCACCGCCTCGGCGTTCGTGGCCGCGGTGGTGTCGGTCCCGGTCGCGGCAGCCTCCTTCGTCGGCGTCTACGCCCTCGGCGGCACCGCGGACGTGGCGCTCGGCAAGGTGCTGGGCGCCATGGTCGGTGTGCACGTCCTGATCGGCATCGGCGAGGCGATCATCACGGCGCTGACGGTGGGCGCGGTGCTGTCCGTGCGCCCCGACCTGGTGTACGGCGCGCGCGGCCTGACCGCGCCGCTCACCCTGCGCACCGGTGCCGCCCCGGCGGTGCCCGGCACTCCGGCCGCCGCCGAGCAGTCCCTCGCCGCCCGCACCGAGACCACCGCCCCGGCCCCGCAGCCCGAGCCCGCCCCCGCCGCGCACCGGCCGGCCGGCAAGGTGTGGCTGGCCGGCCTGGGCGCCACGCTGGCCTGCGCGGGCGTGATCAGCTTCTACGCCTCCGCGCACCCCGACGGCCTGGAGAAGGTCGCCGCCGAGTTCGGCTTCGAGGAGCAGGCCACCGAGCATGACCTCGCGGAGTCCCCGCTGGCCGACTACGGCGTGGCGGACGTAGAGAACGCCCGGATCTCCGGCGGCCTGGCCGGTGTGGTGGGCGTCGGCGCGACCCTCGCCGTGGGCAGCGGCGTCTTCCTCACCGTGCGCCGCCGCCGTTCCGGCTCCGCGGCCGCCGCCGACACAAGCCCCGCCGACACGACACCGGGTACCGGCGCGGACCCGGACGGCGGCCCCGTCCCCTCCGGCCCGGCCCCGTCGCAGGAGAACCGGTGACGGCGCGCCGCGCGGTCGCGCGTCCCGGGGAGAGCTGACATGGGAGCAGGGCACGCGCACCGGCTGTACCGGCACGGGCACACGGCGGTGCACGCGCTGCCGCCGCACTGCAAGCTGGTCGCCGTCCTGTGCTTCGTCCTCGCCGTGGTGGCCACGCCGCGCGAGGTGATGTGGGCGTTCGGCGTGTACGCGGTGCTGCTGGCGGCGGTCGCCGTCGCGGCCCGCGTGCCGCCGGGGCATCTGCTGAAGCGGATGCTGATCGAGGTGCCGTTCGTGGCGTTCGCGGTGCTGATGCCGTTCGTCGCCGAGGGCCCGCGCACGGAGGTGCTGGGCCTGTCGCTCTCCGAGTCCGGACTGTGGGGCGCGTGGAACATCCTGGCCAAGGGCACCCTCGGCGTCGCCGCGTCCGTGCTGCTGGCCGCCACCACCGAGCTGCGCGAGGTGCTGCTCGGCCTCCAGCGGCTGCGGCTGCCGCCGCTGATGGTGCAGATCGCGTCCTTCATGATCCGCTACGGCGACGTCGTCGCCGACGAGATGCGGCGGATGCGCATCGCCCGCCTCTCCCGCGGCTTCGAGGCGCGCGGCGTCCGACACTGGGGCGTGCTGGCCAAGTCGGCGGGGGCTCTGTTCATCCGGTCCTACGAACGCGGGGAGCGCGTGCATCTGGCCATGCTCAGCCGGGGGTATGCCGGGTCGATGCCGGTGATCGACGAGGCGACCGCCACCGGGGCCCAGTGGGCCCGCAGCGCTCTGCTTCCGGTATCGGCGCTGGCCGTGTGCCTGGCAGGATGGGTCCTGTCATGACTGTGCGCGACACCGACACCCCCCCTGAGGCGCCCGCCGCCGAGCCTCCCTCGCTGGAGGTGCACGGCCTGGCGTACGCCTACCCGGACGGTCACCAGGCCCTCTTCGGGGTGGACCTGACCGTCCCGCACGGGGAACGGGTCGCGCTGCTCGGCCCGAACGGCGCCGGCAAGACCACGCTCGTCCTGCACCTGAACGGCATCCTCACCGCGGGCGCAGGCAGCGTCACCGTCGCCGGGCTGCCCGTGGAGGAACGGAACCTCGCGGAGATCCGCCGCCGGGTGGGCATCGTCTTCCAGGACCCGGACGACCAGCTGTTCATGCCGACCGTGCGCGAGGACGTCGCCTTCGGACCGGCGGCCGCCGGGCTGCGCGGCGACGAGCTGGAGGCGCGGGTTCGGGAGGCGCTGGAGCGGGTCGGCATGGAGGCCTACGCGGACCGGCCCCCGCACCACCTGTCGTTCGGCCAGCGCCGCCGGGTCGCGGTGGCGACGGTGCTCGCCGGGCGCCCGGAGATCCTGGTCCTGGACGAGCCCTCGTCCAACCTCGACCCGGCCTCCCGCCGCGAACTCGCCCACATCCTGCGCGACCTGGACGTCACGGTGCTCATGGTCACGCACGACCTGCCGTACGCGCTGGAGCTGTGCCCGCGCGCGGTCGTGCTCAGCGAAGGGGTCGTGGTCGCCGACGGCGGCACGCAGGACCTGCTGTGCGACGAGACGCTGATGCGCGCGCACCGCCTGGAACTGCCCTTCGGCTTCGACCCCAAGACGGAAGCGCCCCCGCAGGGGAGCTGACCGGCGAGCCGGAGGAGCACTCCTCAGGAGGAGGCGCCCCCGTAGGTGCCGAAGGTCCACAGGTTGCCCTCCGGATCCTTCACCGTGCACACGTAGGTGCGCACGCCGGAGCCGAAACGTGTCTCGTGCGGCGACTCCACCACCTCAGCCCCGGCGGCGCTCGCCCGGCGGTGCACGCCGTCCACGTCGTTGCAGACCACGTAGACGGCGCCGGTCCCGGCCCTCATGCCGCCGTGCACGCCGTCGGTGTGCCGCGTCGAGCCGAAGACCAGTGCGCCTCCGCCCGGCCAGCCCAGTTCCGCGTGCACGATGCGCCCTTCGTCGTCCGGTGCCGCGACGTGCTGTGCGAAGCCCAGCACGTCCACCAGGAACCGCAGCGCGGCGTTCGTGTCGTCGTAGTGCAGGACCGGCCACACCGAAGTGACAGAGGCTTCGCGGGACATGGCGTTCCTCCCGTGCTATTCGTTCCCGGGCCCGACGGGCGCAGCGTAGTCGTGCTCTCCGGCCTAAGCGTCGGCCCCGTAGGTTCCGTACTCCACGCGCGCCGTCGAGTCGAAGACGTGCACGGAGAGGCCACTGGGTGTCGTCCGATGGCTGACGAGGCGCAGCCCGGCCGGTGCGCCGCCGTCCGGGAACAGACGTCGGCCCTGGCCGACCACAACGGGGGCGATCACGAGCCGCCACGTGTCGACCAGCCCGGAAGCCAGCAAGGACTGGGCCAGCCGGGCGCTGCCGTGGACCTGCAGTTCCCGGCCGGGCCGCCGCTTCAAGTCCGCCACCTGGGCGGGTACGTCGCCGGACAGGACCGTGGACGGGTTCCACTCGGCAGCAGGGAGGCTTTGGGAAGCCACGTACTTCGGCAGGCTGTTCAGGATTCTGGCAGAGGGATGGTCGGTCATCTGCGGCCAGTCCCGCGCGAAGTTCTGGTAGGTGCGCCGGCCGAAGAGGAACGCGTCCGCCTCGCCGAGCCAGGTGCCGGCCAGCCGCTCGAACTCCTCATCCAGATGGGGTACGAACCAGCCGCCTCGCGTGAAGCCGTCGCTGGTGTCCTCGTCCGGGGACCCCGGCCCCTGGGAAACCCCGTCGAGCGTGAGGAACTCCTGCACTACCAGTCTCATCGAGCATCGCCCTCTCAGTTCTCCTCGGCCACTCCGGCCATCGGACCTGGGACTACGCCGGTCTTCCAACGGACCGAAGCATACGTCTACTGAAGCTCCGTCAGCAGCTTGTCCGGGGTCACAGGCAGGTCCCGGACGCGGATGCCGGTGGCGTTGAACACCGCGTTAACCACGGCCGCCGGTGAGCCGACGATGCCGATCTCGCCGATGCCGCGGGCGCCCATCGGGTTGGCGTGCGGGTCCTCCTCCTCCAGCCAGGTGGCGTCCATGTCGCACACGTCGGCGTGCGCCGCGATGTGGTAATCGGCGAAGTCGTCGTTCACCACGTGGCCGGTGTGCGGGTCCATGACGGCGTGCTCGTGCAGCGCCATGGACAGGCCCATCGTCATGCCGCCCAGGAACTGCGAGCGTGCGGTGCGCGGGTTGACGATGCGGCCCGCGGAGAAGACGCCCAGCATGCGCGGCACGCGGATCTCCCCGGTGTCGGCGTCCACCCGCACCTCGGCGAAGTGCGCGCCGAAGGAGTGCCGCGCGTAGGTCTTGCGGTCCGGGTTCTGCGGCATTCCGGAACGTGCCTCCGCGCCCGGGTCCGGGTCACGGCCGTGCTGGTCGCGGAAGGCGCGGGCCGCGCCGATCACGGTCGAGCCCCAGGACGCCAGTCCTGCCGACCCGCCCGCGACCGTCGCGGCGGGCAGCGTGCTGTCGCCGATCAGCAGCGTCACGTCCTCCGGGGCGGCGTCGAGGGCGTCCGCGGCGACCTGAGTGAGGGTCGTCCAGGTGCCCGTGCCGAGGTCGGCGGCGCCGATCCGGACCGTCCAGCGGTCCTCGCCCTCGTAGCGGATCGCCGCCTCCGAGCCGGGCATCTCGTAGTACGGGTAGGTGGCGGAGGCCACGCCCAGACCGACCAGTTCCCGGCCCCCCGGGCCCTCGCGGAGGGTGCCCGGTGCGGTCGGCCGCCGGTCCCAGCCGAAACGGCGGGCACCCTCCCGCAGGCACTCCACCAGCCGCCGCCCGGACCACGGCCGACCCGTCTCCGGGTCCTCGGGCGGGTCGTTGCGCGCCCGCAGCTCGATCGGGTCCAGGCCGCAGGCGACGGCCAGCTCGTCCATCGCGCACTCCAGCGCGAAGAAGCCCGGGCACTCCCCGGGCGCCCGCATCCAGGACGGCACCGGCACGTCCAGCGAAGCCAGCCGGTGCGAGGTCCGGCGGTTCGGGGCGGCGTACATCATCCGCGTCCCGGTGGCCGTCTGCTCCGCGAACTCCTTGACGGTGGAGGTGCGTTCCACCACCTCGTGCGCGATCGCGGACAACCGCCCGTCGGCGTCGGCCCCGAGCCGCAGCCGCTGGATGGTCGGCGTGCGGTGCCCGGCCAGGGTGAACATCTGCCGCCGGGTCAGGGCCAGCTTCACCGCCCGGCCCGGCACGGCCTTCGCGCACAGTCCGGCCAGCACGTCGTGCGCGTGCGGCATGCCCTTCGAGCCGAAACCACCGCCGACGTGGGGCGAGACCACCCGTACCTGGTCCTTCTCCAGCCCGAACAGCGGCGCGAGCGTGGTGCGCACGCCGTGCACGGACTGGGTGGACGCGTACAGCAGCAACCGCACGTCCCCCTCGGGCTGCCACACCGCGACCGTGGTGTGCGGCTCCATCGGGTTGTTGTGCTCCATCGGCGTCGTGTACACGGCGTCGACGGTCACCGGGGCGCCGGCCATCGCACCGTCCACGTCGCCCTCGTCGCTGTCCGTGGCGTAGGACGGGTTCACGGAGTCCGGTGCGTACAGGTCGTCGCGGTCGGCGCGCAGTTCGACGTCGTGCGGCTCCACCTCGTACGCGATGCGTACCAGGGAGGCGGCGTGCCGTGCGGTCTCCGGCGTCTTGGCGACCACCGCGCCGACGAACTGGCCGCGGAAGGCGACCCGTCCGGACTGGAGGACCGCCAGCTCCCGGTCGCCGGTGTCCGCGAGCCGCGGCGCGTCGTGGTGGGTGAGCACGCACGCGACGCCGGGGCACGCCTCGGCGTCCTCGGTGTCCACGGCGCTGACCCGGCCGCGGGCGATCGTGGACTGCAACGGGTGCACGTACAGCGGGTTCTCGACGGGCTGCTCGAAGGCGTAGCGAGCGGTTCCGGTCACCTTGGCCGGGCCGTCCAGGCGCTCCATCGGCGTGCCGACGGCACGGGGGCGGAGTGTCGTCATCGCCTTCCCTCCGTGAGGTTCCGCAGGGTCGCCACCATGGTGTTCCGCGCCAGCGGCACCTTGTACGCGTTCCCCTCGCGCGGCTGCGCGGCGGCCAGTTCGGTCTCGGCGGCGCGGCGGAACGCCTCCTCGCGGGCGGGTGCGCCGCGCAGCGCCTCCTCCGCCCGTTCGGCGCGCCAGGGCTTGTGGGCGACGCCGCCCAGCGCGATCCGCACGTCCCGCACGGTGCCGGCGGCCTCGTCCAGGTCCAGCGCCGCGGCGACCGACACCAGCGCGAAGGCGTAGCTGGCCCGTTCGCGCACCTTGCGGTAGGTGGAGCGGCGGGTCAGCGCATTCGCGGACGGCAGCTCCACGGCGGTGATCAGCTCGCCGTGCGCCAGTTCGGTGTCCCGCTCCGGCGCGTCGCCGGGCAGCCGGTGCAGACCGGCCAGCGGCAGCGTGCGCGCGCCGTCGGGGCCGAGTACGTGCACTGTGGCGTCCAGCGCGAGCAGGCCGACGGCCATGTCGGAGGGGTGCACGGCGATGCACTGGTCGGAAGCGCCCAGCACGGCGTGGTTCCGGTCCCAGCCGCCGATCGCGGAGCAGCCGGAGCCGGGCTCCCGCTTGTTGCACGGCGTGGTGACGTCCTGGAAGTAGCGGCAACGGGTGCGCTGGAGCAGGTTGCCGCCGGTGGTCGCGGCGTTGCGGAGCTGGCCGGAGGCGCCGGAGAGCAGCGCCCGGGACAGCGCCGGATACCGCTCCCGTACGAGCGGATGCGCGGCCAGGTCGCTGTTGCGCACCGCCGTGCCGACGCGCAGACCGCCCTCCGGGGTCTCCTCGATCCCGTCCAGCGGCAGCCGGGAGACGTCCACCAGCATGTGCGGTGCGGCGACGCCCAGTTTCATGTGGTCGACCAGGTTGGTGCCGCCCGCCAGGAACACGGCGTGCGGGTGAGCCGCGACGGTGGCCACGGCCTCCTCGGCGTCGGTGGCCCGGTGGTACTCGAAGGGGATCACGACGCCTCCCGGGGGGCCACGGCGGTGCCGCGCAGGGCAGCGACGATGTTGACGTAGGCGCCACAGCGGCACAGGTTGCCGCTCATCCGCTCGCGGATCTCGTCGTCGTCCAGTGGCACGGGCACGCCGGGCGTCTCCGGCGGCACGAGGTCGTCGGTGACGTGGCTGGGATGGCCTGCCGCCGCCTCGTCGAGCATGCCGACGGCCGAGCAGACCTGGCCGGGCGTGCAGTAGCCGCACTGGAAGGCGTCCTGCTCGATGAACGCCTGCTGCACCGGGTGCAGGCCGCCGTCCCCGAGCGCCTCGCCCACGCCCTCGGCGGTGATGACCTGGTCGCCGTCGTGCGCGAGGGCGAAGGTCAGGCAGCTCAGCTGCCGTCGCCCGTCGAGCAGCACGGTGCAGGCGCCGCACTGGCCGTGGTCGCAGCCCTTCTTGGGGGAGGTCACCCCTAGCCGCTCGCGCAGCGCGTCCAGCAGCGTGGTGCGCGCGTCGACCGTCACGGACCTTTCGCTGCCGTCCACCCGAAGGGTGATCCGGTGTTCCATGTGCCGCCTCCAGCGGGGCGCTCCGGTTACGGTCCCAGCGGGTGGGTACCACGCTGCGCGCCGCGCGACACCGCTCCGCGTGCGGACATTACCGACAAAGGGGTGGGTGCGGGGTCCTGGGGACCAGGGCGCGCGTGTCGCGGTGCACCATGGAACCTGCGGCACGCGGGCGCGTGCCGTGCACGAACAGGGCCTATGGGAGCGAGACGGAGCCGTGGTGGACGTCCAGGGCGCGGTGGCGGACGGATTCGAGCCGGTCCGGGAGGCGTTCGCACGGAACCTCACCGAGCGTGGCGACCCGGGTGCGGCGGTGGCCGTGCACGTGGACGGGCGCCGGGTCGTGGACCTCTGGGGCGGCACCCGAAACGATTCTGCGGACGGCGCCCGGGCCCCCGGGGCGGAGCCCGCTCACGGTGCGGGCGACCCGTGGGAGGCCGGCACAGCCACCGTCGTACGGTCCGCCACGAAGGGCGTCGCCGCGACCGTGCTGCACCTGCTGCACCAGCGCGGACGCCTGGACCTGGACGCCCCCGTCGGCACCTACTGGCCGGAGTTCAAGGCGCACGGAAAGGAGGGCGTCCTGGTGCGGCACCTGCTGTCGCACCGCGCCGGGCTGCCGGTCCTGGACACGCCGCTCACCCCCGCCGAGGCCCTCGACGGCGTCAGCGGCCCCGCCGCGCTCGCCGCCCAGCGTCCCGTGTGGGAACCCGGCACCGCGCACGGCTACCACGCGCAGACCTACAGCTGGCTCCTCGGCGAGCTGGTGATGCGGATGACCGGCCGGTCCATCGGCCGCTGGTTCGCCGAGGAGATCGCCCGGCCGCTCGGCCTGGACCTGTGGATGGGCCTCCCCGACGGCGAGCGGCACCGCGTCGCCACGCTCAGGGACGTCACGGCGCCCCCGCCGCCCGCCGCCGCGGGCCTGCGGGTCCGGGCGAAGAACACCGTCCTCGACGCCTACCGCGACCCGGATTCGCTCACCCGGCGCGCCTTCGGCGCGATCGACCCGCTGCCCGACGAGAACGACTCCGCCTACCGGGCCGCCGAACTCGCCGCCTCCGGCGGCATCGCCACCGCCCGCTCGCTCTCCCGCTTCTACGCCGCACTCATCGGCCACGTCGAGGCCGAGGACGAACTCCCCGCCGTCCGCTCCCTGTTCACCGCCGCGACGCTGATGCAGGCTCGTTCCCAGGAGTCGCACGGCCCGGACCGGGTGCTCGTCGTCGGCACCCGCTTCGGGCTCGGCTACATGCTGCACAGCCCCTCCTCGCCGATGCTCGGCACCGGCTCCTTCGGCCACCCCGGACGCGGCGGCTCCCTGGCCCTGGCGGACCCCGAGTCCGGCACCTCCTTCGCCTACGTCACCCGCGGCACGCAGCCTTCCGTCACCTCCGACCCCCGCGCCCAGGCCCTGCTGCGCGCGGTGAAGTCCTGCCCGCGGCGGTGACGGTGCGATGACGGTTCCGTGGGGGTCGTCACGGCACGAAAGGCACGGCTAACCTCGGGCGATGCGACGATTCGAGGGATACGCGGCCCTGGTCACCGGAGCTGGACGGGGTATCGGCCAGGCGGTCGCGCGGCGACTCACGGACGAGGGCGCGCGGGTGATGCTCGCCGACGTGGACGGTGAACGCGCCCGGCGCGCGGCCGCCCCACTCGACGGCGCGGAGGCGGTCGCCTGCGACGTCGCCGACAGCCGGTCGGTCGCAGCCGCCGTGGCCGTGACCGTGGAACGGTTCGGGCGGCTCGACGTACTGGTCAACAACGCCTACTCCTGCCATCCGGAACCCGCCCGCATCGAGGACCAGGACGACGAGCCCTGGCTGCGCGACCTGGACGTCTCCCTGACCGGGGCGTTCCGCTGCATGCGCGCCGCGATGCCGCACCTCGCCGCGGCGGACGGCAGGGGTGCCGTCGTGAGCATCGGCTCCGTCAACGGCATCGCCGACTTCGGCAACCACGCCTACAGCGCCGCGAAGGCCGGCCTCGGCTCCCTCACTCGCACCCTCGCCGGGGACGCGGCCCCGCGCGGCGTCCGCGTCAACCTGGTCGCACCGGGCACCGTCCACACCCCCGCCTGGGAAGGACGGGAGGACGTGCTGGAACGCGCCGCTCGCGAATACCCGCTGGGGCGCGTCGGCGTCCCGGACGACATCGCGTCCGCCGTCGCCTTCCTCGCCTCCCGCGACGCGGCCTGGATCACCGGCGTCACCCTGCCCGTCGACGGCGGCCTCCTCAGCGGCAACCAGGGCCTCCGGCGCGCCATGCGGGGCGACGAGGTCTGACCCGGCGGCCGGGGGCCGGGGCGCACGCGCGTTCCGGACCCCGTCCGGGCGGATGCGTGCATGCGATCCGCGCTCGTGGGATACCCGGCCCCACAGCCGTCGCAGAGACGGCCGGATCAGCACACACAGCCGACGACGTACGAGTGAGGTTGTTTTCCTTGCGTGACGACGAGTTCCTGGCGCACGTCCGCGACCACGGGCAGTACGAGGACCAGAAGGAAGCCCGCACGGTGACGGAGGCGGTTCTGACCGTGCTCGCCGCCCGCGTCACCGCCGACGAGGCGGGAGACGTGGCCGCGCAACTCCCGCCGCCCCTCGACGAGCCGCTGCGCACGGGCGCGGGCGGCGAACGGTTCGACCTGGACGAGTTCTACCGCCGGGTGGACGGGATCGTCGGGCCCCGCTCCCGGACCGCCGAGTGGGACGCCACCGCGGTGCTCTCCACCTTGCCGCAGGCGATCTCACCCGGAGCGGTGCGGCACCTGGTCACCCAGCTGCCCGACGACTTCGCGCCGCTCTTCAACCGACAGGCCGCGTGACGGCGGGGCCCCGCGAACGGCCCGACACACGGTCGGCAGCGAGCCGTCCCCTCCGCGCCACCCTCCGCCGGCAGTGCCCCGCGACGGGGGCGGCGCCGTGTGCGCCACGGCCCCCACAGGCCGGTACGCGCGACGCGGCTCACCACCCAAGGAGACAATTCGTATGCAACTCAGCCGACTCGCTTCCCTGTACACGCCGGAGCAGGCATCCTTCGCCACCGTTTACCTGGAGGGGCGCTCTCCCGGTGAGGACGCGGCGGATTAGGTACGGCTGCGCTGGCACGAACTCCGCGAACGGCTCACGAAGGAAGGCGCCTCGGAGGAGGCGCTCGGCTCCGTCGACGAGGCACTGTCCCAGGAAAAGGCCGGCGAGGAGCAGGCCGACGGCCGGGTACTCGTCGCCTCCGGCGAGGGCCGCCTCGCACTCGACCAGCCCTGGGACGCCGCCCTGGGGGCGGGCGATCAGGCGCACTGGGGTCCGTTTCCCGAGCTGGGCTCCTACGTGCGCCACACCGCCGACGCCGTCCGGGTACTGCTCGTCGTGGCGGACCAGCAGGAGGCCAGGTTCAGTGCGGTGACCGTCGCCACCGAGGGCGATGCGGCGGAGGACTCCACTCCGCCGCAGGAAGGGGGGTCGGCGCCCCACCGGCGCGTCCGGCACCGCTCCGCCACGGTGGTGGACCAGAACGCCGAGGACTTCGACACCACCGCGGCCGACGCCCTGCGGCGCACCTCGCCCGACCTCGTGGTGCTCGCGGGCGAGGTCCAGGGGCGCGCGACGCTGCGCAGCCGGATGCCCGACCCGCTCTCCGTTCCACTCGTGGAGACCGACCGGGGAGGAGTGACCGACTCCCGTGCTCGGCACGTCCTGGACGAGGAACTGCTGCAGCTCGCCACCAGGCACGCTCAGCACAAGCAGCGCGACGACGCCTCCCGGTTCCACGAGGCGCAGGGTCACCGGAACACCGTGCAGGGGAGCGACCAGGTGCTCGAGGCCGCCGAATCCGGTGCGCTGGACATGTTGTTCAGGGAAGCCGGCACGGCCGCCCGGCAGGAGGCGCGGATTCTCGGGGCCGCCGCGCGCTCCGGCGCCGGCTTCGCCCTCGTGCCGCACGGGACCGGGCTGGCGGGCGGGGTCGCCGGAATCCTCCGCTTCTCTCCCGGCGGCTGAAGCTCCGCAGGGGACGGAACGCGGTTCCGGCCGCTGCCGCCGACGAGCCCACCGCCCGCCCACGTCCCGATCCCCTTCGGTCCGATCACCAGCAGCAGTATCGACCACGACGCCGCGGTCGTCTGTCCGGCAGACGGCCGCGGCGTCGGTCGTCCGCCCGGACGAGGTGGCCTGCTCGACAGCCTGCGGTGGGCTGGGTGCGCCGTGCGTGGCCCGCGCACCGACGACCCGGCCCGGTCTTCCGGCGTGTTGCCCCCTACACCTCACGTCACAAAGGCGCGAGCATGGACCGTCTGTTCGCACAGTTCGCACGGTTCGCATCGGATCCGGACACGGAAGGCGTAGGGAT
The DNA here is from genome assembly GCF_004795255.1 of Streptomyces sp. RKND-216. NCBI lineage: Bacteria > Bacillati > Actinomycetota > Actinomycetes > Kitasatosporales > Streptomycetaceae > Streptomyces > Streptomyces sp. RKND-216. The sequence goes on from NZ_SSBQ01000002.1 coordinate 3,595,567, forward strand.
GGCGATCGAGAGGATGTGCCCATGAGCGCCGGCGAGGAGAATGCGCCGGGAGCACGGGCGGCCAGGGTGGGCGTGCCCCGGGAGCGGGGAGAGGGGGAGCGGCGCGTCGCCCTGGTGCCGAAGGTGATCGAGAAACTGCGGCGCACCGGCGTGGAGGTCGTCGTGGAGAGCGGCGCCGGGATCGGCGCGCTCATTCCCGACGCCCACTTCACCGCCGCGGGGGCGAGGATCGGCGACCCGTGGGCGTGCGACGTGGTGGTGAAGGTCGCACCACCGACCGCCGAGGAGACCGCCCGCTTGGGCAGAGGGAGCGCGCTGATCGGATTCCTCGCGCCGCTGACCTCCCCGGAGACGGTGACGGCCCTGCGCGACGCGGGCGTGACGGGATTCGCGATGGAGGCCGTACCGCGCATCTCGCGGGCGCAGTCGATGGACGCGCTGTCCTCGCAGGCGAACGTGTCCGGCTACAAGGCCGTGCTGCTGGCCGCCGACCACTGCACCCGGTTCTTCCCCATGCTGACGACCGCGGCAGGCACGGTGAAGCCCGCCACCGCCCTGGTGCTCGGCGTCGGCGTCGCGGGCCTCCAGGCGCTGGCCACGGCCAAACGCCTGGGTGCCCGCACCACCGGCTACGACGTGCGGCCGGAGGTCGCGGACCAGGTGCGGTCGCTCGGCGCGCAGTGGCTGGACCTGGGCATCGACGCGGCCGGCGAGGGCGGCTACGCCCGCGAACTGTCCGAGGCCGAACGCGCCGAGCAGCTCAAGCGGCTGGAAGAGGCGATCACCGGCTTCGACGTGGTGATCACCACCGCGCTGGTGCCCGGCCGCAAGGCGCCGAGACTGGTCACCGCCCGTGCGGTGGAGGGCATGCGGCCCGGCAGCGTGGTCGTCGACCTCGCCGGGGAGGCAGGGGGGAACTGCGAACTCACCGAGCCCGGGGAGGTCGTGGTGCGGTACGACGTCACCGTCGCTTCGCCCCTCAACCTGCCGGCCCGCATGCCCGAGCACTCCTCCGAGCTGTACGCGCGCAATGTCTCCGCGCTGCTGGAGCTGATGCTCGACGAGAACGGAGCCGTGGTGCCCGACTGGTCCGACGACGTGCTCGCCGCGTCGTGCGTCACCCGTTCCGGGACGTCCGAGGGCGCCGGTGGTTCCCGGGACGCTGGGGGTTCCACGAAAGCCACTAAGGGGGAGTCCTGATGGAGTCGGGAAGTCTGCTCGCCAACATCGCGATCCTGGTGCTCGCCGGGTTCGTCGGATTCGCGGTCATCTCCAAGGTGCCCAACACCCTGCACACACCGCTGATGTCGGGCACCAACGCCATCCACGGCATCGTGCTGCTCGGCGGCCTGATCGTGCTCGGCGAACTGGAGAACCCGTCCGTGGTCGACTCGGTCGTCCTCACCGTCGCCATCGCTTTCGGCATGATCAACGTGGTCGGCGGATTCCTGGTCACCGACCGGATGCTGGGCATGTTCAAGTCCGGGCACGGTGAGAAGAAGGGCGGGAGCGACTGATGGAGACCTTCACCTACTTCCTGTACATCGTCGCGTTCGGGCTGTTCATCCACGGGCTCTCCGGCCTGACCGGCCCCCGTACGGCGGTGCGCGGCAACCAGATCGCGGCGCTCGGCATGCTCGTCGCGGTCGTGGCCACGCTGCTGCGCATCGAGCACAACTGGGTGCTGGTCGCCGTCGGCCTGGTCGTCGGCACCGTGCTCGGGGTGCCGTCCGCCCGGCAGGTGAAGATGACGGCCATGCCGCAGATGGTCGCGCTGTTCAACGGCGTGGGCGGCGGCGCGGTGGCGCTCATCGCCTGGTCCGAGTTCCGTACCTCGGGCGCCTTCGCCGACACCGCCGGGTACGTCGCGGTGACCTCGATGTTCGCCGCGATCGTCGGATCGGTGTCGTTCTGGGGGTCGTTGGTCGCGTTCGGCAAGCTGCAGGAGACCCTTCCCGGACGGCCGATCGGCCTGGGCGCCGCCCAACAGGTCGTGAACGGCCTGCTGTTGGCAGCGGCCGTCGGATGCGCCGTGATGGCCGGACTCGGCGGTGCGTCGGAGCTGTGGATCGGACTGGTCCTCGTCCTCGCGGCGGTGCTCGGGATACTGGTCGTGCTGCCCATCGGCGGCGCCGACATGCCCGTGGTCATCTCGCTGCTCAATGCGCTGACCGGGCTTTCGGCCGCCGCGGCAGGTCTGGCGCTGGACAACACGGCGATGATCGTCGCGGGCATGATCGTCGGTGCGTCCGGCTCGATCCTCACCCACCAGATGGCGGTGGCGATGAACCGCACCATCCCGGCCATCGTGGCGGGCGGGTTCGGCGGTGGCGGCGGCGCGCTCGGAGCCGGTGGCGACGACGGTGTGGAGCGGACGGTGAAGTCCACGTCCGCGGCGGACGCGGCGATTCAGATGGCGTACGCCGCGCAGGTCATCGTCGTCCCCGGCTACGGCATGGCCGTCGCGCAGGCCCAGCACGCGGTGAAGGACATGGCGGACCTGCTGGCGACGAAGGGCGTCGAGGTGAAGTACGCGATTCACCCGGTGGCCGGACGCATGCCGGGGCACATGAACGTGCTGCTGGCGGAGGCCGACGTGTCGTACGACGCGCTGAAGGAGATGGACGAGATCAACGACGAGTTCGCACGTACGGACGTGACGCTCGTCATCGGCGCCAACGACGTTACCAACCCGGCGGCGCGCACCGACCCGACGAGTCCGATCCACGGCATGCCGATCCTCAACGTGGACGCGTCGCGCAACGTCATCGTGCTGAAGCGGTCGATGAGCAGCGGGTTCGCGGGGATCGACAATCCGCTGTTCTACGCGGAACGGACGTCGATGCTGTTCGGTGATGCGAAGAAGTCGGTGGCGGAGGTGACGGAGGAGCTGAAGGCTCTGTAGGCCGGGGGTGGGGGGTGTTGGGGCTCGGTGTGGGCGCGGGGCGGTGGCTGGTGTGGGGGTGCGGGTCGGGGGCGTGGGCTGCGGTCCGGGCCGACGACCCGGAAACCCATGATTTACGGGCCGGGTTCTCGGCGAACAGAGGGCACGACTCGTATTTCGCGGCCCACACATCACGGGCAAGTGTTTCCGGGCGCATCGGCCCTGCCCTCCGCCCACGCCCCCTCACGTCCCACACCGCCGCCCCCGGCCCACCCCCGTGCCCCTGGGGGAGGGACGTGCGAGGGGTGCGCGGTGCCTTGGGATCAGAGGAGGGTGGCGCCGGGGGTGGGGGAGGTGGTGGGGCGGGCGGTGCGGCAGGTGCCGGAGCGGCGCAGGGCGTCGGCGACGGTCTCCGCCGTGGCGGCGTCCTCGGTGAGGAAGGCGCAGGTGGGGCCCGAGCCGGAGACCAGGCCGGCGAGGGCTCCGGCGCTCTTTCCGGCCCTCAGGGTGTCCGCCAGGGAGGGCCGGAGGGAGAGGGCGGCGGCCTGGAGGTCGTTGGCCAGGGCGCCGGCGAGGGCGTGCGGGTCGCCCTTGCGGAGGGCGGTGAGGAGGGCGGGGGACGCCTGAGGTTCGGGGACGTCCGCGGTGCCGCGCAGGCGGTCGCACTCGCGGTAGACGGCGGGGGTGGACAGGCCGCCGTCCGCCACGGCGAACACCCAGTGGAAGGTGCCGCCGACGTCCAGGGGGGTCAGCAGTTCGCCGCGGCCGCGGCCCAGCGCGGCGCCGCCGAGCAGGCTGAACGGGACGTCGGAGCCCAGGTCGGCGCAGAGGCTGAGGAGGTCCGGGTGGGGGGTGTGGAGGTTCCACAGGGTGTCGCAGGCGAGCAGGGCGCCGGCGGCGTCGGCGCTGCCGCCGGCCATGCCTCCGGCGACCGGGATGTCCTTGGCGATGTGCAGGTGGACGCCGGGAGTGGCGATGCCGTGGTGGGTGGCGAGGGCGTCGGCGGCGCGGGCGGCGAGGTTCGTCGGGTCGAGGGGCACGGCGTCGGCGTCGGGGCCGGTGCAGGTGAGGCGGAACGTGTCGGCGGGCGTCGCCGTCACCTCGTCGTGGAGGCCGACGGCGAGGAAGACGTTGGCCAGGTCGTGGAAGCCGTCGACGCGGGGCGGGCCCACCGCGAGCTGCACGTTGACCTTGGCGGGGACCCGGACGGTGACGGTCACGCGGCCTCTTCCTCCTGGTTGGGTGACGGCCGGTGTTCGGCGATGGCGGCGAACTCCTCGACGGTCAGGGACTCGCCGCGGGCCTTCGGGCAGACGCCCGCCGCGGTCAGTGCCTCTTCGGCGGCCGCGCCGGAGCCGGCCCAGCCGGAGAGGGCGGCGCGCAGCGTCTTGCGGCGCTGCGCGAAGGCGGCGTCCACCACGGTGAAGACCTCGGTGCGGGATGCGGTGGTGGCGGGCGGGTCGCGGCGGACGAGGGAGACCAGCCCGGAGTCGACGTTGGGCGCGGGCCAGAAGACGTTGCGGCCGATCGCCCCGGCGCGCTTCACCTCGCAGTACCAGGCGGCCTTCACCGACGGCACGCCGTACACCTTGGAGCCGGGCGGTGCCGCCAGCCGGTCGGCGACCTCGGACTGCACCATGACCAGGGTGCGTTCGATGCTGGGGAAGCCCGCGAGCATGTGCAGGAGGACCGGCACGGCCACGTTGTAGGGCAGGTTGGCGACCAGCGCGGTGGGCGGAGGGCCGGGCAGGTCGGTGACGTGGAGGGCGTCGGAGTGGACGAGGGTGAAGCGGTCCGCGCGGGACGGCAGGCGCGCGTCGACGGTGGCGGGGAGGGCGGCGGCCAGCGCGTCGTCGATCTCGACGGCCGTGACGCGGCTCGCGGTCTCCAGCAGGCCCAGGGTGAGCGAGCCGAGGCCGGGGCCGATCTCCACCACGACGTCGTCCGGGAGGACCTGCGCGGTACGGATGATCCGCCGGACGGTGTTGGCGTCGATGACGAAGTTCTGCCCGCGCTGCTTGGTGGGACGCACCCCCAGGGCGGCGGCGAGTTCGCGGACGTCGGCGGGGGAGAGGAGGGGATCGGGGGCGGAGCTCACCGCAGCAGTCTACGGGCGCGGTTCGTAGCCGAACGCGCGCGCCGTGTTCGCCGCCACGTGACCGGCCAGCTCGTCCTCGGGAAGGTCCTTGACCTCGGCCATCGCACGGAGCGTGACCGGGACGAGGTAGGGCGCGTTGGGGCGGCCCCGGTACGGCGCGGGGGTGAGGAACGGCGCGTCGGTCTCCACCAGCAGCAGTTCCGGCGGCGCGGCGGACAGGGCGTCCCGCAGCGGCTGGGCGTTCTTGAAGGTGACGTTGCCGGCGAAGGAGAGGAACCAGCCGTGCTCGGCGCAGGTCCGGGCCAGGTCGGGGCCGCCGGAGAAGCAGTGGAAGACGGTGCGCTCCGGTGCGCCCTCCTCGCGCAGGATGCGGACGACGTCGTCGTGCGCCTCCCGGTCGTGGATGACCAGGGCCTTGTCCAGCCGCTTGGCGAGAGCGATGTGCGCGCGGAAGGAACGCTGCTGATCGGCGATGCCGGCCTCGCCGGTGCGGAAGTAGTCCAGGCCCGTCTCGCCCACGGCGAGCACCTGCGGCAGCGCCGCCAGCTTCTCGATCTCCGCCAGTGCGGCGTCCAGCGCCTGCGGGCCGCCCTCCTCGGCCAGCCGCGGCGCCTCGTTGGGGTGCAGCGCGACCGCCGCGTGCACGGCCGGGTGGGCCGCGGCGACCTCGGCCGCCCAGCCCGCCCGCTCCACGTCGCAGCCGATCTGCACGACGGTCGTCACCCCCACCGAGGCGGCCTTGGCGAGGGCCTCCTCGACGGTGCCGTCCTGCATGTCGAGGTGGGTGTGCGAGTCGGCCACCGGCACGCGGAGCGGTTCCGGCAGCGGCGGTGCGGGCTGGGCGGGAGCGGGCATGCCGCGATGATAGGTCCCCGCCCCGACCGGGGCGTCAGTGGTGCTGCCAGGCGTCCACGGCCGTGGCCACCCGCCCGGAACGCATGATCCGGAGCTTGTGGCCCTCGCAGTTGGGGCAGGTCGGGTGGGTGAGCGGGGAGGGTACGCGCCGGCCGTCCGCCCAGTAGGTGATCAACGGCTTGCCGTCCGGCCCAGTGCGGTGCTCGATGTCGTACGTCTGCTCCCAGCCGTAGCCGCAGTTCATGCAGGCGAAGCTGTACGCCTCGTGCACCGTCGTCTCCGTCATCGAAGCTCCCTTCTTCCCGGGCGAAAGAGCCCACGGCCAGTGGACTCCCGTGCCGGAAGAAACGCAGCAGTCTTGTGGGAAGCGTTGAGGGCAATTGGCCCGGAGTTGGGCCCGGAGCGGAGAAACCGCCTCTTTTCTGGGCGAGGCTTTGCTTTTCAGGTTAACGCTTTACCGGGCGGTGTGACATGAGGAGCGGGGTGTACGGAGGGTGTGCGGTCAGTGCCCGCCGGGGCCGGCCTGCTTCGCCGCGACCACCGCGTCGAAGACCTCCCGCTTGGGCACTCCCGCGGCCTGCGCGACCGCCGCGATCGCCTCCTTGCGACGCTCCCCGGCCTCCTCGCGCACCGCCACACGGCGGGCCAGCTCCGCGCCGTCCAGGTCCTCCGGTCCGGGCGGCGCCGCGCCCTCGACGACGACGGTGACCTCGCCGCGCACGCCCTCGGCCGCCCACGCGGTCAGCTCCGCGAGCGGACCGCGCCGGACCTCCTCGTAGGTCTTGGTCAGCTCCCGGCACACCGCGGCCCGGCGGCCGCCTCCGAAGACCTCCGCCATCGCCGCCAGCGCGTCGTGCAGGCGGTGCGGGGCCTCGAAGTACACCAGGGTGCGCCGTTCCCGCTCGGCCTCCCGCAGCCGGGTCAGGCGTTCTCCGCGCTTGCGGGGCAGGAAGCCCTCGAAGCAGAAACGGTCCACCGGCAGGCCGGACAGCGCGAGCGCCGTCAGTACCGCCGACGGCCCCGGCACGGCGGTGACCCGCACGCCCCGCTCCACGGCGGCCGCCACCAGCCGATACCCCGGATCCGACACTGACGGCATCCCCGCGTCGGTCACCAGCAGCACCCGCGCCCCGCCCGCCAGGGCCTCCACCAGCTCCGGCGTCCGGGCGGACTCGTTCCCCTCGAAGTAGGACACCACCCGGCCGCCGACCTGCACGTCCAGCGCCTGCGTGAGCCGGCGCAGCCGCCGGGTGTCCTCCGCCGCGACGACGTCCGCGGCCGCGAGCTCGGCGGCCAGCCGCGGCGGGGCGTCGGCGGTGTCGCCGATGGGCGTGCCGGCGAGGACGAGGGTTCCGGTGGAGGTCATGCGCGCGAGTCTCGCCGCCGGACCGCGCCCCGGGCAACTCGCGGCCTGCCCGCCACGCGGTGCCGGACGGAAGGGGGAAGGGGGAGTGTCGGCTTGCCGCGCCGCAGGGGCGGGGGCGCGTTCCTTACGATGAGCGCTGTGACGACCCAGGAGACCGCCACCGAGGCAGCGCACGAGACCGCCCCGCCCCCCGCGCCGCCCGGGCGGCAGGCGCGGCTGCGCCGCTTCGGCTACCGCCCCGCGCCGCGCGCCGGGCTGCGCGAGCGGCTCGTACCGCCCTACCCCCGTCCCTCTCGGAGGCCGGCGGCCCTCTTCGGCTTCTCCCCGCGTGCGGCGGAGCGGCTGGCCGCCTGGTCGGCCTGGGGCGGGCCGCTGCTCGTCGCCCTGGTCGCCGGCCTGCTGAGGTTCTGGCAGCTCGGGTCGCCGCACGCGGTGATATTCGACGAGACCTACTACGCCAAGGACGCCTGGTCCCTCTGGCAGTTCGGCTACGAGGGCACCTGGGAGGACGGCGCCAACGAGCGCATCCTCTCCGGAGCCGGCGACGTCGGGCTCTCCTTGGACCCCTCCTACGTCGTCCACCCCCCGGTCGGGAAGTGGATCATCGGGCTCGGCGAGGTGATGTGGGGGCTGAACCCGTTCGGCTGGCGGTTCATGACCGCCGTGCTCGGCACCCTCTCGGTGCTGATGCTCTGCCGCATCGGCCGCCGGCTGTTCCGCTCCACGGCGCTGGGCTGTCTGGCCGGGGGCCTGCTGGCCGTGGACGGCCTGCACTTCGTGATGAGCCGCACCGCCCTGCTGGACCTGGTGCTGATGTTCTGGGTCCTCGCCGCGTTCGGCTGCCTGCTCGTGGACCGGGACACGGCGCGCGCACGGCTGGCGGCCGCCCTCCCGCCCGACCCCGACCGGGAGGGCGGGGCGTCCCCGGACGCGTACGTCGCGGAGGGCGTGAAACTCGGCGTGCGGCCGTGGCGCATCGCCGCCGGGGTGTGCCTCGGACTGGCCTTCGCCACCAAGTGGAACGGCCTGGTGGTGCTCGCCGCGTTCGGCGTGCTCGCCGTGCTGTGGGACATGGGCTCCCGCCGCGCGGCCGGCGCCGGACGGCCGTTCGCCGCGATGCTCCGCCGCGACGCCCTGCCCGCCTTCCTCTCCACCGTGCCGGTCGCCCTGCTCACCTACGTCGTCTCGTGGACCGGCTGGTTCGCCACCGACCGCGGCTACCACCGCGACTGGGCGCGCACCGAGGGCGCAGGCCAGGGAGCGACCTGGCTGCCCGACGCGGTGCGGAGCCTGTGGCACTACGAGACGCAGGTCTATGACTTCCACGTAGGTCTCACCGACGGCCACACCTACGAGTCCAACCCGTGGAGCTGGCTGGTCCTGGGGCGCCCGGTCTCCTACTTCTACGAGTCGCCCGACAAGGGCGAGGCCGGGTGCACGGCGGCGGACGGCTGCGCCCGCGAAGTGCTCGCCCTGGGCACACCGTTGCTGTGGTGGGCCGGCTGCGCCGCCGTGCTGTACGTGCTCTACCGCTGGCTGCTGCGCCGCGACTGGCGCGCCGGCGCCATCCTGTGCGGCATCGCCGCCGGCTACCTGCCGTGGTTCCAGTACCAGGAACGCACCATCTTCTACTTCTACGCCGTCGTCTTCGTGCCGTTCCTCTGCCTCGCGGTCACCATGATGCTCGGGGCGCTCGCCGGTCCGCCCGGTGTCACCGAACGCCGCCGCCTGGTCGGCGTCGTCGCCTCCGGAGTGCTGGTACTGCTCGTCGTGTGGAACTTCGTCTACTTCTGGCCCGTGTACACCGGCGAGACGATCCCGCTCGACGCCTGGCGGCAGCGCATGTGGCTGGACACCTGGATCTGACCGTCGCGAACCGCCGCGTCGATACACCGATTCGATACGCGAAAGAGTGATGTGGGCGCCCGGTCCGTCAAGGTTCGTGCCGTAGGGTGCCTCGGACAAGGTCCCCGTCCGCGTCGGCCGGGGCGGGGTGGAGGGGCACTTTCCGGATGGGTCACAGGGAACAGGCGCGGGACAGGCAGCGCATGGCGGTCATCGGTTCCGTGGCCGCCGTCGTCATAGGCGCCACCGGCTTCGGCGTGTACGCGCTGGTGGGCGACGACGAGGCGGGCCGCGGCGGCGTGGGAACGACGACCGCCGACGGGAAGCAGCCGGAGACCGTCGAGACCGGGCCGCCGACCGCGGAGGAAGTCCGCACGGTGGCGGGCGACTTCCTCGACGCCTGGGCCGCCGGCAAGGAGCGGCAGGCCGCCGCCCTCACCGACGACCAGACCACCGCGCTGAAGGCGCTCACCGCGTTCCGCGAGGACGCCGCCATCGACGAGATCGCGTTCACCCCGCAGAAGCCGAAGCAGCGCGAGGTCGCCTTCGCGGCCGAGACGAAGATCGTCCACGAGGAGACCACCGCCGACTGGTCCTACGACGGTGCCGTGAGCGTCGTACGGGACAAGAAGACCGGCGACGCACTCGTCCACTGGGAACCGTCCGTCCTGCACCCCGAGTTGAAGGACGGCCAGAGCATCGAGACCGGCGAGGCGGGCACCCCGCCGATCAAGGCCGTCGACCGCAACGGCACCGAACTCACCAAGGACGACCACCCGGCGCTGGGCGGCATCCTCGCCGACCTGCGCAAGCGCTACGGAGACAAGGCGGGCGGGGAGCCCGGCATCGAGACCCGCATCCTCGACGCGAAGGGCGAGGAGACCGGCACCACCCTCCTCACCCTCTCCGAAGGGGAGGAGGGCACCCTCCGGACCACGATCGACCTCGGCGTGCAGCAGGCCGCCGAGTCCGCGATCGCCGGCAAGAACAAGGCAGCCGTCGTCGCCGTGAAGCCCAGCACCGGCGAGATTTTGGCCGTCGCCCACACCCCCGCGCCCGGCTTCAACATCGCCTTCCAGGGCCTCTACGCCCCCGGCTCCACGATGAAGGTCGTCACCGCGGCCATGCTCATGGACAAGGGTCTCGCCTCGCCGAACGCGGCGCACCCGTGCCCGAAGGAGTTCGAGTACGGCGACTGGCCCTTCCACAACGACGACCACTTCGAGATCAAGGGCGGCACCTTCGCGCAGAGCTTCGCCCGCTCCTGCAACACCGCCTTCATCAGCCAGGCCCCGGAACTGCAGAACGACTCGCTGACGAACTACGCCCGCGACGTCTTCGGGCTCGGCCTCACCTGGCAGGTCGGCACCTCCACCATGGACGGCCGCGTCCCGGTGCAGAGCGCCGCGCAGATGGGCGCCTCCCTCATCGGGCAGGGCGGCGTGCGGATGAACCCGCTCAACATGGCGTCCGTCTCGGCGACTGTGAAGACCGGCGTCTTCAAGCAGCCGTACATCGTCTCCCCCCAGATCGACGGCCGCACGCTGACCGGCGCCCCGCAGACGATGAAACCGGAGACCGCGAGCGGCCTGCGGCAGATGATGAACCTCACCGCGGTGAGCGGCACCGCGGCGGCGCCCATGGCCGGCATGAGCGGCGACTTCGGAGCGAAGACCGGCTCGGCCGAGGTGATGGGCCAGAAGAAGCCGGACGCGTGGTTCACGGCGTACTCCGGAGACATCGCGGCTGCGGCGGTCGTACCCGCTGTCGGCCACGGCGGCGAATACGCGGGCCCGGTGGTCCGCAAGGTCCTCGACGCCTACGGCGGCTGAGGCCCACCCCTCCTCCGGGCCCGCCGCACGCCCCCGCAGCGTGCGGCGGGCCCGACCGGTGCCGTGCCGGTTCCCGGCCCGTGCCGCGTTAGCGTGGACGGATGACCGCTCCGTCCGCCGCGCACCCGCGCTTCGCCGCCGCACTCGCCGCACTGGGCCTCGACGCCATCGAGGTCCGCGCCTTTCCCGACGGCACCCGGACCGCTGCCGACGCAGCGGCGGCGGTCGGCTGCGAGCTGAGCCAGATCGTGAAGTCGCTCGTCTTCGAGGCCGACGGCGCACCCGTGCTCGTGCTGATGGACGGCGCGACCCGCGTCGACCTCGCCCGGGTGCGGGAACGGCTCGGCGCGGGCACGGTCGGCCGGGCGAACGCCGCCGCCGTCCGCCGGGCCACCGGCTACGCCATCGGCGGGGTGCCGCCGTTCGGCCACGTCACGCCGCTGCGCGTGCTCGCCGACCGCGGGCTGCTCGCGCACACCATCGTGTGGGCTGCGGCGGGGACGCCGCACACCGTCTTCCCGATCGGACCGGAGGCGCTGATCGCCCACGCCGGGGCCGACCTCGCCGACGTCGCCGAGACCCGGCAGACCCCCGCCTGACTGATCTCCCGGTCACGGGGGGCGGCAGGGGCACGGCAGCCGGGCATCTAGGCTGGGACGCCGGCCCGGAACGCGTTGCAGGAGTGAGATGGCAGTCAACCTCGTCAACCTGGAAGCCGTCAGCAAGGTGTACGGCACGCGTGCCCTGCTGGACGGCCTCTCGCTCGGCGTCAGCGAGGGCGATCGCATCGGCGTCGTCGGGCGGAACGGGGACGGCAAGACCACCCTCATTCGCATCCTCGCCCGGCAGGAGTCCCCCGACGGCGGGCGCGTCACGCACGCGGGCGGGCTGCGCATCGGGGTGCTCACCCAGCACGACTCCCTCGACCCGGCGGCCACCGTCCGCCACGAGGTGCTGGGCGACATGGCCGACCACGAGTGGGCCGGGAACGCGAAGATCCGCGACGTGCTCACCGGCCTGTTCGGCGGGCTGGACCTGCCGGGCTTCCCGGACGGGCTGGAAACGGTGATCGGCCCGCTCTCCGGCGGAGAGCGCCGTCGCATCGCGCTCGCGCAGCTGCTGATCTCCGAGCAGGACCTGATCGTGCTCGACGAGCCGACCAACCACCTGGACGTCGAGGGCATCTCCTGGCTGGCCGGGCACCTGCGGGCGCGGCGCTCGGCGCTGGTGTGCGTCACCCACGACCGCTGGTTCCTGGACCAGGTGTGCACCCGCATGTGGGACGTGCAGCGCGGCAGCGTGCACGAGTACGACGGCGGGTACAGCGACTACGTGTTCGCCCGCGCCGAGCGGGAACGCATCGCCGCGACCGAGGAGGCCAAGCGGCAGAACCTGATGCGGAAGGAACTGGCCTGGCTCCGGCGCGGTGCCCCCGCCCGTACCAGCAAGCCGCGGTTCCGCATCGAGGCGGCGAACGCGCTGATCGCCGACGTGCCGCCGCCCCGGAACGACGCGGAGCTGATGCGGTTCGCCAACTCCCGGCTCGGGAAGACCGTCCTGGACCTGGAGGACGTGACCGTGCAGGCCGGACCGAAGGTGCTGCTGCGGCACCTGACCTGGCAGCTGGGGCCGGGCGATCGCATCGGGCTGGTCGGCGTCAACGGCGCCGGCAAGACCTCGCTGCTGCGGGCGATGGAGGAGGCCGCGCGCAGCGGCGGCGAGAAGCAGCCCGCCGCAGGACGCGTCAAGGTCGGCAGAACGGTCAAACTGGCCTACCTCTCGCAGGAGGTGGCCGAGGTCGACCCGAACTGGCGCGTGCTGGAGGCGGTGGAGCGGGTGCGCTCCCGCGTGGAGCTGGGCAAGGGCCGGGAGATGACCGCTTCGCAGCTCTGCGAGAAGTTCGGCTTCGTGAAGGAGAAGCAGTGGACGCCGGTAGGTGACCTGTCCGGCGGCGAGCGCCGTCGGCTGCAGATCCTGCGGCTGCTGATGGACGAGCCCAACGTCCTCTTCCTCGACGAGCCCACCAACGATCTGGACATCGAGACGCTGACCCAGCTCGAGGATCTGCTCGACGGCTGGGCAGGCTCCCTCGTCGTCATCTCCCACGACCGCTACTTCCTGGAACGCACCACCGACCGCGTCCACGCGCTGCTGGGCGACGGGACGTTGCGGATGCTGCCGCGCGGCGTCGACGAGTACCTGGAGCGGCGGGCCCGGGTACGCGCGCAGACGCCCGCCGCGCAGGCGGCGACCCATCCGGCCGGACGGAACGGGCAATCGGTGCAGTCCGGGCAGGTAGGGCAGGCCGCCGCGAAACCGGCCGCGCTGTCCCGTGCCGCACAGAAGGAACTCCAGCGCATCGAGCGGCGGCTGGACAAGGTCGGCGCCGAGGAGTCCACGCTGCACGGCGAGATCGCCGAGCACGCCACGGACTTCGAGCGCGTCGCCGGCCTGGACGCCCGGTTGCGCGAACTGGCCTCCGAACGCGACGACTTGGAGACCCGCTGGCTGGAACTCGCCGAAGGCGAGTAGGACCGGAGCGGCCGGTCACCGGGGGACGGCGCGCCGCGCTTGACAGTCCCGTCCCGTGGCCGTGACGGAACCGGAACGCTCCCGCGCGGTGTCCGGTGGTAGAAAGAACCTCACTCACCCAGTCAGTCATGGCGGGCTCGATGTCCGATTCGCTCGGCCCTACGGGGGGTTCGGGATGCCGGGCACGACGGTCTGCCCGTTCCGCGAGGACACCGCATGTCTCAGCCGCCCCCTCCTCCCCCCAGCCAGCCGCCCCAGCCCGGTGACGGGTCCGGTGAGTCGAAGGACCCGCCCGCAGAGAGCCCGGCCGCGGACAAGCCCTCCCTCGACAAGGAGTCGCCGCAGCAGCCCGACGCCGGGGGCTACGGCTACCCGCAGCAGCCCCCGCAGGGCGGCGGCTACGGCTACCCGGGGCCGGCCGCTCCGGGCGACGTGTCGCAGCAGCCGACACAGGGCTACGGCTACCCCGGCGCGCCCGGCGCCGCTCCCGGTGCCCCGGGTTCCCCCGGTGCTCCCGCTGGGTACGGCCCGCAGCCCGGCGGCTTCGGCCAGCCCGGCCCGTACGGTCAGCCCGGCCCGTACGCCGGGCCCGGACCCTACGGTCAGCCCGGCCCGTACGGCCAGCCCGGTCAGCCCGGCCCGTACGGGCACCCCGGCATGGCCCAGACCCTGCCGCCCGGCGCGGCGCCGGGCGGTCCCGCGCCCGGCCGTGACAGCAACAAGACCGTCGCGATCATCGCGGCGGCCGTGGCCACGCTGCTGATCGTGGGTGTCGGTGTCTGGTTCCTCACCAAGGGCTCCGGCGGCGACCCCGACCCCCAGGGGGACACCCGCGGCACCACGCAGGGCACCACCGGCGGCGACAGCGGCGGGTCCACCGGTGGCGACGGCAACGTCGGCGACGGTCACCAGCCGTCCGGCACCGAGGGCGAGCTGCTGTTCAGCGTGGACGCCCCGAAGGTCGGCGACATCACCTCGGTCCCGGGCATGTGGGCGACCGAGGACATCTTCGTCAAGACCTCGGTCAACGCCATCCTCGGCCTCAACGCCTCCGACGGCTCCGAGGCGTGGAAGATCCCCCTCGACGGACAGGTGTGTGCGGCCGCGCTCCAGCAGACCGAGGACGGCAAGACCGCCGTCGTCACCCGCGAGACCCGCTCCAGCAAGGCGCGCTGCAACCAGATGGCCGTCCTCGATCTGGCCGCGGGCAAGAAGGTGTGGCAGAAGACCATGCCCAACGAAGCCAATGTCAACAGCCTCGGTGGCAGCGTCACCATCAGCCAGGGCACCGTGGCGGCGGCCTGGATCGGCGGCTCCGTCGGCTACCCGCTGGCGGGCGGCGAACCCGTCTGGGCCGGCGAGTTCGGCGGCGAGTGCCGTGACGACGGCTACGCGGGCGGCGCGAAGCTGATCGCGCTGGTCGAGTGCGGCAGCTACACCAAGCCGCAGTACCTCGTGCAGACGCTGGACCCGAAGACCGGCAAGGCGCAGAGCGAGTTCAAGGTTCCGGGCAGCGTCCGCACGGTGTCGGTGGCCTCCACCGACCCGCTGGTCCTCGTGGTCGGCGCCGGCGGCCCGTCGCCGACCGACATCATGACCGTCTCCGACGACATGAAGCTGATGGCGAAGATCTCCCTCGGCAGCCGCTACGAGGTCGACTGCGACCTGTCTGCCGAGGGCTGCCGCGGCATCGTCGCGACCGACGACGCCGTGTACATGCGCACGCAGATGCACGAGTCGAGCGCGGAGTACGGCCGGACGAACGAGATCATGAAGTTCGACATCAAGACCGGCACGACCAAGTGGAAGTCGGCCGCGGGCGAGAAGCGCGCCATGACGCCGCTGCGCTACGACGAGGGCAAGCTGATCGGCTACCGCCTGCCCAGCTACGAGCAGGGCGGGGAGATCGTCGCGATCGACCCGGAGAACGGCAAGCAGACGAGCTGGCTCAAGCTCCAGCAGACGCACATGGAGGAGCAGTTCGTCGCCTACCGGCTGCTGGACCGGGCGCTGTTCGCGTACGGCCGGCTGCACCTGCAGACCGACCTGCTCTCCGAGCGTGACGACGGCGACAAGCCGCTGGCGGCGGTCTTCGGCGTCGACTGATCCTCCCCAGGCCCGATTTCCCGCAGGATCGGGCGAACCGGCCCCGGACCGTGTAGCTTTCGTGCACATGTGTCCGGGGCCGGCGCGTGTCCATGAGCACGGCACCGGGGTGGTGACGGGGGAGCTCGATGGGTGTGCGGGTCGTCGTGGTGGACGAGAAGCGGCTGCTGGCGGAAGCGCTGGCCACGGCGCTGCGTCTGCGCGGGCACCGGGTGCTCGCCGCGGCGGCGCCCGGCGCCGGGACGGTCGAGCTGGTCGTCGCGCGGGCGCCGGAGGTGTGCCTGCTGGGCACGGCGACGCCGTCCGCACCGGGGGCGTTCGATCCGGTGAAACGTATCCGCTCCGCGCGGCCGCAGATCGGCGTGGTGGTGCTCGGGCCGGTGCGCTGCCCGCGCGGCATCGCTGCGGCGTTCGCCGCGGGCGCGTCCGGCTACGTCCGGCAGGACGAGCGGATCGAGGGCGTCGAACGGGCCATGGCCAAGGCCCGGGCCGGCGAGGCGGCCGTGGCGCCGCAGCTGCTCCAGCGGGCGTTCGCCGAACTGCTGCACCCGCCGGCGGAGGCGGACGACGAGGCGGCGCGGCTGCTGCGCCTCCTCACCCCGCGCGAGGTGGCGGTACTGGTGCGCGTGGCCGAGGGCGAGGACACCCGGCTGATCGCCGCGGGCATGGGGATCGCCCCCAGTACCGCACGCACCCACGTGCAGCGGGTGCTGCGGAAGCTGGCCGTGACCTCCCGCTTGGAGGCGGCCGCGCTGGCGGCACGTACCGGGCTGCTGGACCGGGCCGCGAAGGGGTCACTCCCCGCCGGGGAGTGACCCCCGACGGGACCCGCCCCTCCGCGGCCGGTCCACCGCCGCAGGGGTCAGCTCCGCGGAGCGCCGGGGTCCGGAGCTGCGGGGTCCGCTTCGCCGGGCCCATGCCGATCAGCACCCCGACGACGGCCACCCAGCGGGCCACGGAGACGTAGTGCTCGTCCGGCCGGTCCTTCTCCAGGTACGCGCCCCAGATGTCACCCGTGAAGACGGTGTTGCAGGAGGAGATGTCCTTCGGCGAGATGTTCCATGGGGGGTCACTCGCTTCCGTCGTGATGGTTGCGTCGTGAACGTACTCGGATTCCGTCCGTGCTTGAAGGGATCTGGTGGGCAATTTTGTTCAAAAATGATGAGCGCTCGCGGTGGACGGTCGGCGCGCGCGGTGTGTCGTGTGCGGTATGTGCGGGGATAGGTGTCGCGATACACGTCAGCGCTTCCGTTCGCCGAGGACCCTGGCTATGATGGTTATTGTTCGATTTTGTTGATCTCCGGAGTGAGGGGCCCCGTGCAGAAGACCACCAGGCGGCTCGCCGACGGCCGGGAGATCCTCTACTTCGACACGGGGGACGGCATGCGCCACGACGCCGTCGACCGGCGCCCCCTCGAACCCACCGCCACGGCCTCCGAGATCCGGCACGACCCGCTGCTCGACGAGTGGGTCGCCGTCACCGCCCACCGCCAGGGGCGCACGTACCACCCGCCGGCCGACGAGTGTCCACTGTGCCCCTCCCGCGAGGGCCGCCGTACCGAGATCCCCGATGCGGACTACCAGGTCGCCGTCTTCGAGAACCGCTTCCCCTCCTTCGCCGGCGGCCCCGGCCCCCTCTCCGCCCAGGAGCCGGACGGCCTCTTCGGTCACCGCCCCGGTGCCGGACGCTGCGAGGTCGTCTGCTTCACCGCCGACCACGACGCGTCCTTCGCCGACCTCACACCCGCACGGGCCCGCCTCGTCCTCGACGCCTGGACCGACCGCACCGCCGCGCTCTCCCGCCTGCCCGGCGTCGAACAGGTCTTCTGCTTCGAGAACCGCGGCCGCGAGATCGGCGTCACCCTCGGCCACCCCCACGGGCAGATCTACGCCTATCCGTTCACCACCCCGCGCACCGCCCGCATGCTGCAGACGGCCACCGCCCACCGCGAACGCACCGGCCGCAACCTCTTCGACGACGTGGTCGCCTCCGAACGCGCCGACAAGAGCCGCGTCGTCGCCGAGGGCGAGCACTGGACGGCCTTCGTCCCGCACGCCGCCCACTGGCCGTACGAGGTGCACCTCTACCCACGGTGCCGGGTCGCCGACCTGACCGCGCTGGACGAAGGGGCCCGCGCCGAGTTCCCGCACCTCTACCTCGACGTGCTGCGCCGCTTCGACCGGATCTTCGGTCGCGGCGAGCCGCCCACCCCGTACATCTCCGCCTGGCACCAGGCCCCGCGCACCGCTCCCGGGCGCCACGACTTCGCTCTCCACCTCGAGCTTTTCACCATTCGCCGTACTTCGGGCAAGCTGAAGTTCCTCGCGGGTTCCGAATCCGGCATGAACGTGTTCATCAACGATGTGCCGCCGGAGACCGCGGCTCAGCGACTGCGAGAGGTAGGGAACGAGTGAAGTACCTGGTGACAGGCGGCGCGGGATACGTCGGCAGCGTCGTCGCCGCACACCTGCTGGAAGCGGGCCACACGGTCACCGTGCTGGACGACCTCTCCACCGGCTTCCGGGCCGGCGTCCCGCAGGGCGCCGACTTCGTCGAGGGGCGCGTGCAGGACGCCGCCCGCCACCTCGACCCCTCCTACGACGGCGTGCTGCACTTCGCCGCCTGCTCGCAGGTCGGCGAGTCCGTCGCGGACCCCGAGAAGTACTGGCGCAACAACCTCGGCGGCAGCATCGAACTCCTCGCCGCCATGCGCGAGCACGGCGTCCGCCGCCTGGTGTTCTCCTCCACGGCCGCCACCTACGGCGAGCCGGCCGGCTCCCCGATCACCGAGGACGACCCCACCGCGCCGACCAGCCCGTACGGCGCCACCAAGCTCGCCGTCGACCACATGATCACCGGCGAGTGCCGTGCGCACGGCCTGGCCGCCGCCTCGCTGCGCTACTTCAACGTCGCCGGCGCGTACGCCGCCCGCGACGGGCACGTCTACGGCGAACGGCACGACCCCGAGTCGCACCTCATCCCGCTCGTCCTCCAGGTCGCCCAGGGCCGCCGCGAGCACATCAACGTCTTCGGCGACGACTACCCCACCCCCGACGGCACCTGCATCCGCGACTACATCCACGTCGCCGACCTCGCCGACGCCCACCTGCTCGCGCTGTCGAAGGCCGCCCCCGGCGAGCACCTGGTCTGCAACCTCGGCAACGGCAACGGCTTCTCGGTCCGCGAGGTGATCGAGACCGTCCGCAAGGTCACCGGCCACCCCGTGCCGGAGGTCGTCGCGGACCGACGCGGCGGCGACCCGGCCGTCCTCGTCGCCTCCGCCGAACGCGCCCGTCGCCTGCTCGGCTGGCAGCCCTCGCGCGCCGACCTGGCCGGCATCGTCCAGGACGCCTGGGACTTCACCCGGCACACCGCCGGGACCGACTGAGCCGGGGAGAGGGATGACCTTCCGCGAGGTATACGGGGGCGCGCCGGACGGCGTGTGGGCGGCGCCCGGCCGGGTCAACCTGATCGGTGAACACACCGACTACAACGACGGCTTCGTGCTGCCGCTGGCCCTCCCCCACACCACGCGGGTCGCCGCGGCACGGCGGAACGACGGCGTGCTGCGGCTGCACTCCGCGCAGACGGGCGGCGCTGCGGCTCCGGTCGAACTGCGCCTCGACATGCTCGACCCGGCCGCCGCCGACGGCTGGGCCGCCTACCCGGCCGGGGTCGTCTGGGCGCTGCGCGAGGCCGGCCACCCGGTGGGTGGAGCCGACCTGCACGTCGACTCCACCGTGCCGACCGGCGCCGGGCTGTCCTCCTCCGCCGCCCTGGAGGTCGCCACCGGCCTCGCGCTGAACGACCTGTACGGCCTCGGGCTCGACCCCGCGCGGCTCGCCGGATTCTGCCGCCGCGCGGAGAACGCCTACGTGGGCGTGCCCTGCGGGATCATGGACCAGATGGCCTCGGCCTGCTGCACCGGGGGCCACGCCCTGTACCTGGACACCCGCGACCTCACCGGCCGCCAGGTCCCTCTCGACCTGGCCGCACACCGGCTGCGGCTGCTGGTCGTCGACACCCGGGTGCAGCACTCCCTCGGAGACGGCGCCTACGCCGAACGCCGGTCCGGCTGCGAGGAGGGCGCCCGCCGGCTCGGCGTGTCCGCGCTGCGCGACGTGACCGTCGAGGAGCTGGGCGTGGCGTCGGCCCGCCTGGACGACGAGCCCACCCTGTGGCGCCTGGTGCGGCACGTCGTCACCGAGAACCGGCGGGTCCAGGAGACGATCGCGCTGCTCGACGCACGGGACGTCCGCGCCGTCGGACCGGTCCTCACCGCCGGACACGCCTCGCTGCGGGACGACTTCGCCGTCTCCTGCCCCGAACTCGACCTGGCCGTCGACACCGCCCTGGAGGCGGGCGCGCTGGGCGCACGGATGACCGGCGGCGGCTTCGGCGGCTCCGCGATCGTGCTGCTCGACGAGGCGCTGACCGCCAAGGTCGGCGACGCGGTGACGGAGGCGTTCGCCGCCGCGGGCCACCGCTCGCCCCGCCTCTTCGACGCGGTCCCGTCCCCGGGCGCCCACCGCGTGCCGCCGTAGCCGGGGCGTGCGGCCGGCCGGGGGTCCCTCGGGCGAAGGTGTCGGCGTGCGCGGGCCGTTGACGGCGTCCGGGCTCCGCTGGAAGCTCCCGGGGACGACCGGCCCCACACGGGAGGACACATGGTGAGCGACGGTTCGGCGCGACGGAGTACCGGCGGCAGAGGCGACGGCACGGACGGACGGCGCGGGCTGAGCCGCAAGGCGTTCCTCCGCGCGACCGCCGGGGCGGCCCTCGGCGGCGCGGCGGCACTCGGCACGGCGGGCGGCGCACACGCCGCCGACATCCAGGCGTTGCAGGTCACGAAGATCAAGGACCTGACCGGCCCCGGGCTGACCACCCGCTTCCGGATGGAGGCCACCGACCTCGGCATCCCGGCGCGGACGCCCGACGGACGGACGCTGTTCGTCTTCGGTGACACCTTCGAGCAGGCCAGCGTCGGCGGCGGCTGGTGGCGCTCGCCCGTCGCGCTGTGGTCGGAGACCACCGACCTCGACGCCGGGGTGACCTGGTCCGGCGCCCACGGAGGCGCCGCCGCCGAACAGTTGTGGTTCTACGAGCACAACAACCCGGTGTTCTCCACGGTGCTGCCCTCCGACGTGATCACCATCGGCGGCACCATGTACCTGCACGCCATGGTCAACAAAGGCCTCGGCAACGTCGTGTGGACGGAGATCTGGCGCTCCGACGACTCCGGCACGAGCTGGCAGCACACCGGTGCGAAGTTCCCCGCGAACCACGCCGGGGGACTGTTCCAGCTGCTGACCTGGGGCCGGGGGAACGACGGCTACGTGTACGTCTTCTCGACGGGTTTCCAGCGCGACAAGCCGCTGATCCTCCACCGGGTGCGGGAGGATCGCCTCCCTGACCTCGCGGCGTACGAGCCGTGGGGCTGGCGGGACGGCGTGTGGGCGTGGGGCCACGCGCCGACGCCGGTGCTGGAGGGCCGGTTCGGCGAGCTGTGCCTGCGTCCGCTGGGCGGCAAGTGGCTGCTCACCTGGTTCAACGCCGGCGACTACCGCATCGACGGCATCCTCATGGACTACCCGACCTCCAACCTCCACACCGCGCACCGCCGCACCCTGGTGTGGGGCGGTCAGTGGGGCCAGGAGGACGACGCGCACGTGGCCCAGCTCTACGGCGGCTACGTCATCCCCGGCTCGACGCTCACCGACCTCCACCTGGCCGTCAGCCAGTGGAACACCGCGCAGGGCTGGCCGTACCGGGTGATGCAGCACCGGGTGCGCGGCTTCGTGTGAGGCGAGCGAAGGGGCCGGCGCAAGGGCGCGCGAAGGGGTGGCGTGAGGCGCGTGGCGTGCCCCGGCGTCGTGTGAGGGGCGGGGCGCGCGCGGTGCCGGGCCCGGCGGGCGGGCTGGTCGCGGCAGAGTGTGGGGAACCGGTCAGTTTCGCGGTTTGCCTTCCCTCTCCGGCTCCCCGCCGTAGGGTGGACCCTTGTGCACCGCGCCGATGGGGGTCTGCGGGTGCGTTCGTCAGGGGGCGAGACAACCGGGGGCGTCACCCGGACACGGGAGAGCGGCGGTACGTGAGACCGGCGGCGGCCGGGGTGTCGTTGTGTCCTCGTACCGGGTGACGCGTCCGCACCGTCATGGGGGCGACACATGCAACGGATCCGTGTCCTGGTGGTCGACGATCACCGGATATTCGCCGAGTCCTTGGCCGCGGCGCTGGCCGCCGAGCAGGACGTCGAGGTCACCGCTGTGGGCAGCGGCGCGGCAGCCGTACACACACTTGAGCGCGGCGCGGCCGAAGGGCGCCGTTTCGCCGTGCTGCTGGTCGACGCGCACCTGAGCGGCCCCGGACCCGCCCCGCCCGCGGACGAGTCGTCGTCCGCCGCCCCGCCACCGCCCGGACCCTCCGGGGCCGCGCCGCTGGCGATCCCGTCGCCGCGCAGCGAACTCACGCCCGGTCAGCTCGCCGGCGGCCGGGACGGGTCGCCCGGCGCCGGACAGGGCTCCGCCGCCGCGGGCCCGGGCGGCCTGACGCTGCTGGCCCGGATGTGCACCGCGCACCCCGGGCTGCGCGCGGTCGTCCTCGCCGAACGCGACGATCCCGCCGTGGCCGCCGCCGCCCTCCAGGCGGGCGCCTGCGGCTGGGTGGCCAAGGACAGTTCGCTGAGCCGCCTGCTGCACGTGGTGCGCGGCGTGCTCAAGGGGGAGACGCATCTGCCGCCGCTGCTCCTCACCGGTGTGCTGGAGGAGCTGACCGCGTCGCGCGAGCACCGCTCGGAGAGCGAACGGCTGGTCCATGCGCTGACGCCCCGTGAGTACGAGGTGCTGCGGTGCATGGTGGCCGGGCTGGGCCGCAAGGCCGTGGCCGAACGGCTCTACCTCTCCCCGCGCACGGTGCGCACCCACATGCAGAACGTGTTGGGCAAGCTGGGCGTCCACTCCACTCTCGCCGCCGTCGCTCTGGCACGCCGCGCCGGCGTGCCGCCGGCCGGCCCGGACGCGGCGGATTCCTGACGGCACCCGGCGGCGCGGTGTCTGCCGGGCCGCTGTCGCGGAGGACGGCTCAGATCGGCGTGTTGTCGAAGGGGGCGGTGAGCTGGCGGAGGAGGTCGGCGAGTTCGCCGCGCTGAGTGTGGGACAGCTCCGCCAGGATCGCCCGCTCCTGGTCCAGCAGGCCGGCCAGGGCGCTGTCCGCGCGGTGGCGGCCGTCGGCGGTCAGGCGCACCAGGACCCCGCGCCGGTCGCTGGGGTCGGGCAGCCGCTCGACGAGGCCCTTCTTGGCGAGCCGGTCGATGCGGTTGGTCATGGTGCCGGACGTGACCAGCGTCTGGGTGAGTAGCTGGCCGGGGGACAGCTGGTAGGGCGTGCCCGCGCGGCGCAGTGCCGTCAGTACGTCAAACTCCCACGGCTCCAGGCCGTGTTCCGCGAACGCGATCCGCCGTGCCCGGTCCAGGTGCCGGGCGAGCCTGCTGACGCGGCTGAGCACCTCCAGCGGTTCCACGTCGAGGTCCGGGCGCTCCCGGCGCCATGCTGAAACCAGTCGGTCGACCTCGTCCTCCATGGAGATCAGTGTAATAGTTCTGTCGACATGAAGTCTCTTGACGTCGAGATAGTTGGGGTGGATGATCGCCTCATGGAGACGCCGGACGCCCAGGAAGCCCGAGCCGCCCCGGACTGGGACCCCGCACAGTACGCCCGCTATGCGGACCACCGCACCCGCCCGCTGCGGGACCTCCTCGCCCGTGTGCCCGACCCTCCGCCGGGGCGCGCCGACGCGCCGCGCGTGGCCGACCTCGGCTGCGGCCCGGGCGCGCCGACCGCTCTCCTCGCAGAGCGGTGGCCCGCCGCGCACATCACCGGCTACGACAGCTCGCCGGCCATGCTGGCGCGGGCGGCGGCCTACGCCGGTCCGACCGCGGGCGGCGGCACGCTCGGCTTCGTCCACGCCGACCTCGCCGACTGGCGCCCCGTCCAGCCGCACGACGTGCTCTTCTCCAACGCCGCCCTCCAGTGGTGGCCGGGCCACCCCGAAGCCCTCCCCGCCTACGTCGACGCCCTCGTCCCCGGCGGCACGCTGGCCTTCCAGGTCCCCGGCAACTTCGACGCCCCCAGTCACGTCCTGCTGCACGAACTGCGCAACACCCCGCGCTGGCGCGACCGCCTCGGCGCTCCCGCACGCACGGACGCGGTCCTGCAGCCCGCCGCATACGCTGCCGCCCTGGCGCCGCTCGGCTGCGACGTCGACGCCTGGGAGACCACCTACGTGCAGATCCTGCACGGCGAGGACGCGGTGCTGGAATGGACGAAGGGCACCGCACTGCGGCCGGTGCTCGGCAGGCTCGCCGACGACCCGCAGGCGTACGACGCCTTCCTCGCCGAGTACGCCGCCGCGCTCCGCGCCGCCTACCCGCCCACCCCGCACGGCACCCTCTTCCCCTTCCGCCGCGTCTTCGTCGTGGCGGTCCGCCGATGACCGGCTTCGCCCTGGACGCACTCGACCACGTGCAGCTCGCCCTGCCGCCGGGCGGCGAGGAGGCGGCACGCGCGTACTACGCCGGCGTCCTCGGTATGACGGAGAAGCCCAAGCCCGCCGCCCTCGCCGCGCGGGGCGGCTGCTGGTTCCGGAGCGGCGCCGTCGAACTGCACCTCGGCGTCGAGCAGGGCTTCCTCCCCGCCCGCACGGCCCACCCCGGCATCCAGATCCGCGGCCTCGATGCCCTCGCCGCGCGACTGACGGCGTACGGCGCCCCGGTGACCTGGGACGACGCGATCCCCGGCCGCCGCCGCTTCCACACCACGGACCCCTTCGGCAACCGCCTCGAATTCCTCGAGGACACCTGACCGCCGAACCTTCGACGCGTCCGCCGAGACCTCGAAAGAGTGACAAGAGCCCCGGAAGCGCTCTCCGGGGCGGGCGCCTCCCATAGCGTTTGTGCTATGGAAGGGGGTACCGTCGAACTCGATCCGGAGGCCGAAGCGTGGCTGGACGGCTGGACGACAAGCGTTGGGCTCAGGCGTTGTTCCACCTGGATCTGCTGGAGAGCGCGGCGTGCACCTGGGCGAGCCGTACACCCGGCAGCTCGACGGGAAGCACCGCGAACTGCGCTTCTACTGCCGCGGTCGGCGGGTGCGTATCACGTACTGGATCGCCCCTCACCGACGCATCGTGATACTCACGGTGTTCCCCAAGGCCCGGATGCGTGAGTTCGCCGGGATCGAGCGGGCGCGGCAGGCGCTCAAGCGCTGCCAGGCTGAGCAGCACACGGCCGAGGAGGAGGTCCGGTGACCGGAGAGACACGACGTGCGGGGCTGGCGAAGGCGCGGCGAACGCGTCCGGTCGCGGCCGAGGTCAGGGATGAGTACGCCGCAACCCGGCTGCGCCACGAGCTCGGATTCGCCGTGCGCACGCGTCGGATCGAACTCGGTCTGTCGCAGGAGGAGGTCGGGCGGCGCGCTCACATGACGCAGTCGGCGGTGGCCCGGTTCGAAGCCGGTGGGACGGTGCCCAGTCTGCCGGTCCTGGACCGGCTGGCCGGGGCGCTGCAACTCGACCTGCGCGTCGAGATGACGCCGCACGCCGCAGGCGCCTGACCCCCGCGCGCCCTCCGCCCGGCGGGCTCCGCCGGGCGGAGGGCGGTCAGGACTTGCGGTGGCCGATGAGGCGGGGTTTCTGCTCCATGCCGTGCAGGCCGTGCCAGGCGAGGTTGACCAGGTGGGCGGCGACCTCGGCCTTCTTCGGCTTGCGGACGTTCAGCCACCACTGCCCGGTGAGCGCCACCATGCCCACCAGTGCCTGCGCGTACAGCGGCGACAGCTTCGGGTCGAAGCCGCGCATCTTGAACTCGCGGCCCAGGATGTCCTCGACCTGTGTGGCGATGTCGCTGATCAGCGAGGCGAAGGTGCCGGTGGACTGCGTGACGGGCGAGTCGCGTACCAGGATGCGGAAGCCGTCGGTGTACTGCTCGATGTAGTCCAGCAGCGCGAACGCCGCCTGCTCCAGCAGCTCCCGCGGGTGGCCGCCGGTCAGCGCGCCCGTCACCATGTCGAGGAGCTGCCGCATCTCGCGGTCCACGACCACCGCGTACAGGCCCTCCTTGCCGCCGAAGTGCTCGTAGACGACAGGCTTGGACACCCCCGCCTTGTGCGCGATCTCCTCCACCGACGTCGCTTCGAACCCGCGCTCGGCGAACAGTGAGCGGCCGATGTCGAGCAACTGCTCCCGGCGCTCCTTGCCCGTCATGCGTCTGCGGGCCCGTCGGGAGGTCGGAGCCGCGCCCGGCTTGGGGGATATGTCCTGCGGGCTGACGTGGTTCGCGCGGTCGTCGGTCGGCACGGACACCATCATGCCGCTTCGGCGGCACGCTCCTGGCGGCGGGAGTCGATTCGGTCCCGCTTGGGCCAGCGCACGTCGTACGCCCAGCCCAGCTTTTCGAACCAGCGGATGATCCGCGCGCTGGAGTCCAACTGCCCGCGCAGCACGCCGTGACGTGCGCACGTCGGGTCGGCGTGGTGCAGGTTGTGCCACGACTCGCCGCACGAGAGGACCGCCAGCCACCACACGTTGCCCGACTTGTCCCGGGACTTGAACGGCCGCTTGCCGACTGCGTGGCAGATCGAGTTGATCGACCACGTGACGTGGTGCAGCAGCGCCACTCGTACGAGTGAACCCCAGAAGAAAGCGGTCAGCGCGCCCTGCCAGGACCACGTGGCCAGGCCCCCGATCAGCGGCGGCAGCAGCAGCGACACCGCCGTCCACAGCACGAACTGCCGCGAGACCGCCCGGATGGCGGGGTCCCTGACCAGGTCCGGGGCGTACTTCTGCTGGGACGTCTGCTCCTCGTCGAACATCCAGCCCACGTGGGCCCACCACAGGCCCTTCATCAGCGCCGGCACGGTCTCGCCGTACCGCCAAGGGGAGTGCGGGTCGCCCTCGGCGTCGGAGAACTTGTGGTGCTTGCGGTGGTCGGCCACCCAGCGCACCAGCGGGCCCTCCACGGCGAGCGAGCCCATCACCGCGAGCGCGATCCGCAGGGGCCGCTTCGCCTTGAACGAGCCGTGCGTGAAGTAGCGGTGGAAACCGATCGTGATGCCGTGGCAGCCGATGTAGTACATGGCCACGAGCAGCCCCAGATCCAGCCAGCTCACGCCCCAGCCCCAGGCCAGCGGGACCGCCGCGAGCAGTGCGAGGAAGGGGAGGACGATGAAGGCCAGCAGGGCGACCTGCTCGATCGACCGCCGCTGCTCGCCGCCCAGCGTGGCGAGCTCGGCGGGCGCGGTGGGGGAAGCCGTTCGGGAGCTCGGATCCTTTTCGAGTACGTTCGGGCCAGGAGTCATGGTGCTGTCCCTCGGGGAGCGGGGGCGGGGGGTCAGAGCGTGCGGGGAGTGGCGGTCCGGGGCCCCGGCGGGGGGACGACGCCGTCTTCACCACACGCCCCAGCAGGCTACGGAACCGTAACCTACGGCGTCGTAAGTATGGCAGCCCTCAGCGACGGGGCAACAGGGCCGGTGTGCCCACTCAGCGTGACCGGCACCCGGACACCTGCCACGGCCCCGGAGGCGGCGGCCTATCCTGTACGGCGTCGGACAGCGCGGTCCGTGACCAGCCGGAAGCACACCGGAAAGCCCATCCGCTTGCCAAGGAGCCCGCACCCGTGAGCAGTGCCGACAGCGATACCGCCGGCGACACCACCAGCCGGCCGGAGGAGACTGACAACCCCGGCAGCCCCGACCGCGCCGACCTCGCCGACCTCGCCGACAACGCCGACAACGCCGACAACACAGCCCTGCGTGCCGACATCCGGCGCCTCGGCGACCTGCTCGGCGAGACCCTCGTACGCCAGGAAGGGGCCGAGCTGCTCGATCTCGTCGAGCGGGTCCGCGCCCTCACCCGCAGTGACGGCGAGGCCGCCGCTGCCCTCCTGGGCCGCACCGACCTGGAGACCGCCACCAAGCTCGTGCGCGCCTTCTCCATCTACTTCCACCTCGCCAACGTCACCGAGCAGGTGCACCGAGGCCGGGAGCTGCGGGTCCGCCGCGCGGCGGAGGGCGGCCTGCTCTCCCGCACCGCCGACATGCTCAAGGACGCCGACGCGGAGCACCTGCGGGAGACCGCCCGCAACCTCGGTGTCCGGCCCGTCTTCACCGCCCACCCCACCGAAGCCGCCCGCCGGTCCGTCCTCACCAAGCTCCGCAAGATCGCCGAACTGCTCGACGCCGACGAGAACGACCGCCGCCGCACCGACCTGCGCCTCGCCGAGAACATCGACCTGGTCTGGCAGACCGACGAGCTGCGCGTCGCCCGCCCCGAGCCCGCCGACGAGGCCCGCAACGCCGTCTACTACCTCGACGAACTGCACTCCGGCGCCGTTGGCGACGTCCTTGAGGACCTGTCCGCAGAACTCGAACGGGCCGGCGCGCCGCTGCCGCCCGGAAGCCGCCCGCTGACCTTCGGCACCTGGATCGGCGGCGACCGCGACGGCAACCCCAACGTCACCCCCCAGGTCACTTGGGACGTGCTGCTGCTCCAGCACGAACACGGCATCACCGACGCCCTGCAGCACGTCGACGAACTCCGCGGTGCGCTCTCCAACTCGGTCCGCAACAGCGGCGCCACCGCCGAACTGCTCGACTCCCTGGAGGCCGACCTCGAACGGCTCCCCGAGATCAGCCCCCGCTACAAGCGGCTCAACGCCGAGGAGCCCTACCGGCTCAAGGCCACCTGCATCCGGCAGAAGCTCCTCAACACCCGCGACCGGCTCGCCGCCGACGCCCCGCACGCCCCCGGCCGCGACTACCTGGGCACCGGCGAACTCCTCGCCGACCTCACCCTGCTCCAGACCTCGCTGCGTGCACACAAGGGCGGCCTCGTCGCCGACGGACACCTCGAACGGCTGCTGCGCACCCTCGCCGCGTTCGGCCTCCAGCTCGCCACCATGGACGTCCGCGAGCACGCAGAAGCCCACCACCACGCACTCGGCCAGCTCTTCGACCGGCTCGGCGAGGAGTCCTGGCGCTACCTCGACATGCCTCGCGACTACCGGCAGAAGCTGCTCGCCAAGGAGCTCCGCTCACGTCGCCCCCTGGCCCCCAGCCCCGCCCCGCTGGACGACGCGGGCGCCCGCACCCTCGGCGTCTTCCAGACCGTCCGCCGCGCCCTGGACACCTTCGGGCCCGAGGTCGTCGAGTCCTACATCCTCTCCATGTGCCAGGGCGCCGACGACGTCTTCGCCGCCGCCGTCCTCGCCCGCGAGGCCGGGCTGATCGACCTGCACGCCGGCTGGGCCCGCATCGGCATCGTCCCGCTGCTGGAGACCACGGACGAGCTGAAGATCGCCGACGAACTGCTCGACGCCCTGCTGTCCGACCCCTCCTACCGGCGGCTCGTCGCCCTGCGGGGCGACCGGCAGGAGGTCATGCTCGGCTATTCCGACTCCTCCAAGTTCGGCGGCATCACCACCTCCCAGTGGGAGATCCACCGCGCACAGCGCCGACTCCGCGACGTCGCACACCGCCACGGTGTGCGCCTCCGCCTCTTCCACGGCCGTGGCGGCACCGTCGGCCGCGGCGGCGGTCCCACCCACGACGCGATCCTCGCCCAGCCCTGGGGCACCCTCGAGGGCGAGATCAAGGTCACCGAACAGGGCGAGGTCATCTCCGACAAGTACCTGGTGCCGTCCCTGGCCCGCGAGAACCTCGAACTGACCGTCGCGGCCACCCTCCAGGCCTCCGCGCTGCACACCGCGCCGCGCCAGTCCGACGAGGCCCTGGCCCGCTGGGACGCCGCCATGGACACCGTCTCCGACGCCGCTCACACCGCGTACCGCGCGCTGGTGCAGGACCCCGACCTGCCCGCGTACTTCTTCGCGTCCACCCCCGTCGACCAGCTCGCCGAACTCCACCTCGGCTCCCGCCCCTCGCGCCGCCCCGACAGCGGCAAGGGACTCGAGGGTCTCCGTGCCATCCCGTGGGTCTTCGGCTGGACGCAGTCCCGGCAGATCGTGCCCGGCTGGTACGGCGTCGGCACCGGCCTGCGCGCCGCCCGGGAGGCCGGCCTCGACGCCGTGCTCGACGAGGCCTACGCGCACTGGCACTTCTTCCGCAACTTCCTCTCCAATGTCGAGATGACGCTCGCCAAGACCGACCTGCGGATCGCCCGCCACTACGTCGACACCCTCGTCCCCGGCGAGCTGCGGCACGTCTTCGCCACCATCGAGGCCGAACACGCCCTCACCGTCACCGAGGTGCTCCGCATCACCGGCGAGGACAAGCTGCTCGACGCCAATCCCGTACTCCGGCAGACCTTCCAGATCCGCGACGCCTACCTCGACCCGATCTCCTACCTCCAGGTCGCCCTGCTGGACCGTCAACGGCAGGCCGCCGAACGGGAGGAGGAGCCCGACCCCGACCTGAGCCGAGCCCTGCTGCTCACCGTCAACGGTGTCGCGGCCGGGCTGCGCAACACTGGTTAACGGGTACCCAACAGGTCCGTACCGAGGCGCCGTTCACCCCCGGGATGGGCGGCGCCTCGCCGTGCGGGCGGACCAGGGACGGGCCCCACCACACCCGCGGCGACGTGCGCGAACCGTTCGAAAGTGGCAACGTGCTGCAACTCCACGGGCCTTGAGAAAGCCCTCGGTGGCAGGGACCTGCCATGCTTAACAGTTCACTAGGGCGGCCTGGGGTGGCAGGGTCCTGTACTGCCGGGACCACACAGGAACCGGTGCGGTAGACCGAACCGCGTGGCGCCCCGAAGGCCGCCGCCCAGGGCCGACCACCCTGAGCGGCGGCCTCCCCCTCACGCTCCGCCCGTCCGGACGCCGACCAACGCCCGGACGGGCGGAGCAACCACACCCCCGTCCCCCTCCCACCCCACGAACCCCCATCCCCCGACACACCTCGCGAACCGCCCTCCGCCGGGGCGTCATGGAGGTAGCTGTGAAAGCTCTGGCACTCACCGGAGTCGGCATAGGTCTGTGCGGCGTCGCCGCGCTCGCCTCACCCCTGGTGACCCTCGTCCTCGCCGGCGGTCGCACCCGCCCGGCCACCACGACCGGCCCGCTCCTCGACGACCTCGTCGCCGCGGCCGAACGCAGCCGAACCGAACGCAGCCGAACCGACGGCGACAGCGCGAGCGGCCAACCCGCACCGCACCGCAGCGGCGGCATCATGCTCCCGCCCGGCACCGCCGGTACGCCCGGCGCGCTGCCCTTCATCCCCGCCCAGCGCACCAGGCGCTGACGGGCGCACACCACACCCCGCCGCGCACACCGCGCCGGCACACCGGTCAGGGCGCCGCTCCACGGGGGAGCGGCGCCCTGACTCATGCCATGGCCTGCCGCGCTCAGCGCCGCCGCGCACGCCCTTCCCGGCGGCGCAGCACGAGATACGTGCCTGCGCCCAGCAGCGACGCCCCGGCCGCCGCCAACGCGCCGGCCGGAACCTCCGAGCCCGTCTCCGCCAGATCCCCGGAACGCTCGTCCGAACCGTTCGGCGTGGGCCCCGCGCCCCCGTCCGCGGCGGGTTCGGTGGCGGTGGGCGTCGAGGTGGTCGCCGAGCCCGAGTCGCCGTCCGCGGTCTCCGCGTCCTCTCCACCCGCGCCCGGCTCCGCCGACGCGGACGGAGACGGAGGAACGGACGCCTGCGGCCCGTCCGCGGTCTCCTCCTCCGGCACACCGTCGCAGTCCACCTCGAACGCCCGGCGGCCGCTGCCCTCGCCGTCGGCCCCCCGCTGGTCCCACACCAGCCGGTAGCGGCCTTCATCCAGCGCCAGATCACCGCTCCGCCCGGAGCCCGCTCCGTCCAGCAGCAGCTCACCCGTCTCGGCCACCGTGCCGGTAGCCCGCTCCACGACCTTCCAGCCGACCTGCTGCCGTCCGTCGAAACCCACCGCGGCCAGGAAGAACGAACAGACCCGACGGTCCTCTCCCGCCAACTGCCGACCCGAGGCGGCGTCGTGCATCCGCACCGTGCCGGAACCGTGCGGGGACGCGAACGCGGCGGGAACCCACAGCAGCGAAGCCGCTGCGGCAACCGTCACCGCGGACGCCGAAGAAAGGGCGCGCATGGGCATACCAACTTCGGGTGAAGAAGAGGGGGCTCGCGAGGGGGATGCGCGAGATACGTGACCGGCACAGCTTCCGGCTCCGCCCGGAGTCCGGTCAAGCGGGAACTGTCCCACTGGTCCGCTTACGTCACCGCTGCACCATTGGCGAGGCATAACGATCCAGTGTCGAGCCCGCCGGCGCCGCCGGTCAACGCCGCCACACCGCCAACACCCCCCGCCGCACGCTCCCCTGACGTGACCTCACGGACAGCCGCGAGGTCACGTCACAACAGCACGAACGCCCCCACCATCACGGCCGCGCCCAGCAGCCCGGCCACCCACCCCGTACGCCGCATCCGCAGCCCGCCCGCCAGTACCAGCGACGCCAGCAGCAGTCCGCCCGCCAACGGCACCCACGCGAACAGCACGCCGGCGGCATCCGTACGCACCGCCTCACCCTCCGCAAGCAGCGCGACCTCCAGCCGCTCACCGCCGCCGTCCGCAACCTGCGCGGCCACCCACACCCCGTCGCGCCGAGCACCCCCGCCCTCCGGCGTGAACACACCCGGGCAGCGATCCTCGCCACACCGCTCGACGACCAGCGTCCCCCGCTCGGCCACGCCCGCACGCATCGCCGGCTGCGCCGAGTCCCACGAGGCCCACGCGCCCGCCACCACCAGCAGCAGCGCCAACAGCGCCATGAAGGTGTTCTTGAGCACCAGCAGGAGCCCGTACGCGCTCTCACCGGCGCGGCGGACGCGGCTGCGTCTCACGGTGCTGTGGGGCATGGCGCGATACTCAGCCATTCCGCCCCCCAGGTCAACCGACTGCCCGAAAGGTGCGCTTATCGAGGAATTGTGCTCACGAATTGTAGGTACTCTGCGCCCGTTCCAGACCATCCGCGATCAACGACTCGACCGAGTCGGCCGCCCGGTCCACGAAATAGTCCAGTTCCTTGCGCTCCGCGGCAGAGAAATCACGCAGAACGAAATCCGCCACCGCCATACGTCCCGGCGGACGCCCCACCCCGAAACGCACCCGGTGATAGTCCGGACCCAGCGACTTCGTGATCGACTTCAGCCCGTTGTGGCCGTTGTCCCCGCCCCCCAGCTTCAACCGCAGGGCGCCATAACCGATGTCCAACTCGTCGTGCACCACGACGATTTGCGCCACGGGCACCTTGAAGAAATCCCGCAGCGCCGTCACCGGCCCACCCGAGACGTTCATGAACGACATCGGCTTCGCCAGCACCACCCGCCGGCTCGACACCCCCGGCGTGCCGACCCGACCCTCGCACACCTCCGCACGCGACCGGTGCGCCTTGAACCGGCCGCCCATCCGCTCCGCGAGCAGATCCGCGACCAGGAAACCCACGTTGTGCCGGTTCCCCGCATACTGCGGACCCGGATTCCCCAGCCCCACGATCAGCCACGGCCCTTCCGGCACGGGACCGCCACCACCGGTGTTCGTCGTCATCGAAGGCCCTCCGCGGCCGTGTAAGAACTCCAGTACGGCGACCGCCGCCCCGTGTGCCCGAGGCACCCGGGACGGCGGCCACCCGACGTCCGGCGAAGCCGCGGACTACTCCGCGGCGGCCTCCGTGGTCTCCGCCTCCGCCGCGGGCTCCTCGCCCTCGGCCTCCTCGTCGGCGGGCTCCTCGATCTGCGGCGCCAGGACCTGGATGACGATGACGTCGTCCTCGACGGCCAGCGAGGTGTTGGCCGGCAGCTTGATGTCCTTGGCCTGCACCGAGTCGCCCGCGGCCAGACCCTCGACCGACACCGTCACCGACTCCGGGATGTGCGTCGCCTCGGCCTCGACCGGCAGCGAGTTCAGGCCGTGCTCCAGCACGTGCTGCCCCGGGGCCAGCTCACCCTCGATGTGGATCGGGACCTCGACGTGGACCTTCTCGCCCTTCTTCACGGTGAGCAGGTCGACGTGCACCAGGAAGCCGCGAATGGCCTCACGCTGCACGGCCTTCGGGATCACCAGCTCCTTCTTGCCCTCGACGTCCAGGTTGATCAGGACGTTCGGGGTCTTCAGGGCCATCATCATGTCGTAGCTGGGCATCTCGACGTGCACCGGCTCGGCCCCGTGACCGTAGATGACGGCGGGGACCTTCTCCTCGCGGCGCAGACGGCGCGCGGCACCCTTGCCGAACTCGCTGCGGATCTTCGCGGAAAGGTTGACGTCAGCCATGACTGCGCTCCTCGTATGGACATTCCGTTGGACAGGGAGTCACCCGGCCCACGACAGGCCTGCTACGAAGAGCGCGTCGATAACGGAGACCCCACCCGCGCGTCCTTGCGACGACACGCGAACGGCCTCCCTCGCCGAGCAACCCCAGGAGTCTACCCGGCGCGGAAGGCCGCACGAAAATCGATCACTCCCGGCCGGAGCCGGGACAGCAGGTCAGGCCTGCTCCTCGAAGAGAGAAGTCACCGAACCGTCCTCGAACACCTCACGCACCGCACGCGCGATCGTCGGCGCCATCGACAGCACCGTGATCTTGTCCAGATCCAGCTCACCCGGCGTCGGCAACGTGTTCGTGAACACGAACTCGCTCACCTTGGAATTCTTCAGCCGGTCCGCCGCCGGGCCCGACAGCACTCCGTGCGTCGCCGTCACCATCACGTCCTCCGCGCCGTTCGCGAACAACGCGTCCGCCGCCGCGCAGATGGTGCCACCGGTGTCGATCATGTCGTCCACCAGCACACAGACCCGGCCCTCGACGCTGCCGACCACCTCGTGCACCGTCACCCGGTTCGCCACATCCGGATCACGCCGCTTGTGCACGATCGCCAGCGGCGCACCCAGCCGGTCCGCCCAACGATCCGCCACCCGCACCCGGCCCGCGTCCGGCGAGACGACCGTCAGCTTCGACCGGTCCACCTTCTCGCCCACGTAATCCGCCAGAATCGGCAGCGCGAACAGATGATCCACCGGACCGTCGAAGAAACCCTGGATCTGATCCGTGTGCAGATCCACCGTGAGAATCCGGTCCGCACCCGCCGACCGCAGAAGATCCGCGATCATTCGCGCCGAAATCGGCTCCCGCCCACGGTGCTTCTTGTCCTGACGCGCATAGCCGTAGAACGGCACGATCACCGTGATGCTCCGCGCCGAAGCCCGCTTCAACGCATCGATCATGATCAACTGTTCCATGATCCATTTGTTGATCGGAGCAGTGTGGCTCTGCATCAGAAAACAGTCCGCCCCCCGAGCGGACTCCTGGAAGCGGACGTAGATCTCACCGTTGGCGAAGTCGAAAGCCTTCGTCGGGACCACGCTGATACCCAGCTGCTGAGCGACCTCCTCCGCAAGCTCGGGGTGAGCGCGGCCGGAGAAGAGCATCAACTTCTTCTCGCCGGTCGTCTTGATCCCGGTCACAGCACAGTCTCCTTGCGTTCCGCTGGGCGTGAGTGCCCCTTAACCGTAAACCCCGCCGACCTGCCCCGCGTACCCCACACCGCACACCGGGGCGCAGCTCACACCCCCTCCGAACCCTCCGAAGATCCATCCTCCACACGCTGCGCCGCCTGCGCCGCCGCGCTGCCCGGCCGCTTCCGCGCCACCCAGCCCGCGATATTCCGCTGCTGCCCCCGTGCAACAGCCAACGACCCCGCCGGCACGTCCTTCGTGATCACCGAACCCGCGGCCGTATACGCGCCGTCCCCGACCGTCACCGGAGCCACGAACATGTTGTCCGCACCCGTCCGGCAATGCGAGCCGATCGACGTCCGGTGCTTGTGCACACCGTCATAGTTCACGAACACGCTCGCCGCACCGATGTTGGTGTGCTCACCGATCGACGCGTCGCCCACGTACGACAGGTGCGGCACCTTCGTCCCCTCGCCCAGCTCCGCGTTCTTCATCTCCACGAAACTGCCCGCCTTCACACCCCCGCCCAACCGCGTACCCGGCCGCAGATACGTGTACGGACCCACCGACGCACCCGCGCCGATCTCCGCCCCCAGCGCCACCGTGTGCACCACCGAAGCGCCCTCGCCTACCGAGGTGTCCGTCAGCCGTGAACCCGGACCCACCTCCGCCCGCGCCGCCACATGCGTCGCCCCCAGCAACTGCGTCCCCGGCTCCACCACCGCGTCCGGACCGAACGACACCGTCACGTCCAGCCACGTCGACGCCGGATCGACGACCGTCACCCCCGCGAGCATCGCCCGCTCCAGCAGCCGGTCGTTCAGCATCCGCCGCGCCTGCGCCAGCTGCACCCGGTTGTTGATCCCCACGATCTCCCGGTGATCGACCGCGACCGACGCACCCACCCGGTGCCCGGCCTCCCGCGCGATCCCCAGCACGTCCGTCAGGTACTCCTCGCCCTGACTGTTGTCCGTCCGGAGCTTCCCCAGCGCGTCGATCAGCAGCTTCGCGTCGAACGCGAACACCCCCGAGTTGATCTCCCGCACCGCGCGCTGCGCGTCCGAGGCGTCCTTGTGCTCCACGATCGCGGACACCGCGCCGTTCGCCTCGTCCCGGATGATCCGGCCGTAACCGGTCGCGTCCGGCACCTCCGCCGACAACACGGTCACGGCGTTCCCCTCCGCCGCGTGCGCGTCGGCGAGCGCCTGCAGTGTCCCGGCCGTCAGCAGCGGAGTGTCGCCGCACGTCACGAGTACGGTCCCGTCCAGCGCGACACCGGCGGCCGACAGCTCCTCCAGCGCCTTCCGCACGGCGTGGCCGGTCCCGTTCTGCTCCTGCTGCACGGCGGTACGGACGCCGCCGTCCACCTCCGCCAGGTGCGCGGTGACCTGCTCCCGCGCATGGCCGACGACGACGACCAGATGCTCGGGAGCGAGGCTGCGGGAGGCGTGGACGACATGGCCGACGAGAGAACGGCCGCAGATCTCGTGGAGGACCTTCGGGGTCGCCGACTTCATGCGGGTGCCCTCACCCGCTGCGAGAACGACGACGGCTGCCGGGCGGTTGGCGCTCACGGTGTGCCCTTCGGCTTCGGGTGAAGATGACCCCCGCAGGATACCGGTGCCGGTGTAGGCGACCTGGCTGCGCCGTGAGCTGCGCTGCTTGCTCCGCCGCCAGGATTCGAACCCGGACCGAAGGCCACCAAAAAGCCCCGTGCTGCCAATTACACTACGGCGGATCGCTGTCAACGGGCAGTGTAGCGGCTGTCGACCGGGCGCCGTCCACGCTTCCCTGCCACCACCCCTCGATGCGGCGGTACAGGCCGGCACTCCTTGAGCGCGTCGCGGATCTGGCGGCGGCTGAGGCCCCGGCGCCGGAGGGCGACCGCCCTGCGCGCAGCTCCTCGTAGGTGGCGGCGCCGCGCAGGATGCCGCCCGTGTCGTCGCCGTCGCGTCGGCGCCGCTGCGGGATGAGCGGTCCCTCCTGAGATGCCCCGTGTGTACCGGTCATGTGCTCACTCTCGTCGCACATGCGGTCGCACGGCGCGAAAGGGCGTCGCATTCACCAGTTCGAGTGGTGCACGGGGTCGGGAGAGCGGGCCGGGACGGTCTTAGGGTGGGCGGTATGACCGAGTCGGGGGAAGTTGCTCGAGCCCAGGACCAGGGCGGACGGTCGGGTGCGCCGGAGGGCGGTGGCGGTCCGTGGTGGTGGGAGCGCCGCCGGGGCATGGTGCTGGACGTGGTGCTGGGGGCGCTGTCGGCCGCGGAGTGTGCGGTGGAGGGGGTGAAGTTCTCCGGCACGGCCGATGTGCCGGTGGCGTTCGGGGTGCTGCTGGGGGTGGTGGCGGGTTCGGTGCTGGTGCTGCGGCGCCGGTGGCCGATCGTCGTGGTGTTGGTGGCGATCGCGGTGACGCCTGCCGAGATGGGTTTTCTGCTGAGCACGGTGGGCCTGTACACGCTGGCGGCGTCGGATGTGCCACGACGGATCACGGTGTGGCTGGCCGGGATGATGGTGGTCGGCGGTGTGATCATCACGTTCGTCCGGGTGCATCAGAGTGTGAGTCAGGAGTCGGGGTTCGACCCGCCGGGGTGGTTCGTGCCGACGGTGTCGCTGGCGGCGTCGGTCGGGGTGACGGTGCCGCCGTTGCTGCTGGGGATGTACGCGGGGGCACGGCGCCGGCTGGTGGAGAGCCTGCGGGAGCGGGCGGACGGTCTGGAGCGGGAGCTGTCGCTGCTGGCGGACCGGGCCGAGGAGCGTGCGGAGTGGGCGCGGAACGAGGAGCGCACGCGGATCGCGCGGGAGATGCACGACGTGGTGGCGCATCGGGTGAGCCTGATGGTGGTGCATGCGGCGGCGTTGCAGGCGGTGGCGTTGAAGGATCCGGAGAAGGCGTCGAAGAACGCGGCTCTGGTGGGGGACATGGGGCGGCAGGCGCTGACGGAGCTGCGGACGATGCTGGGTGTGCTGCGCACGGCGGACGGTGGGGGGCGGGCGGCGCCGGCGGGGCAGCGGGAGCGTGCGGAGGGGGCGCGGCCTTCGCGGCTGGCGGATCTCGCGGCTGCGGCGTCCGGGGCGGCGCCTGAGGGGGCGTCCGGGGCAGGGCCGGAGGTGCCGTCGGTGCCGTCTTCCGGGGAGGGCGCGCGGGTGCCGTCGGGTGTGGGGCCGGGAGCGGCGTACGGGCCTCCGGAGGAGGACGGGGCGGCAGGACCGTCGTTGGGCGAGCTGGAGGTGCTGGTGGGGCAGTCGCGGCAGGCGGGGATGGCGGTGGAGCTGTCGGTGTCCGGGGAGTCTCCGGCGGCGGGCTACGCGGCGCGGGTGGAGCGTACGGCCTACCGGGTGGTGCAGGAGGCGCTGACGAACGTCCACAAGCACGCGGCTGGTGCGCGGACGCGGGTGCGGCTGGCGCATCGCGAGGGGGAGGTCGCGTTGCAGGTGGAGAACGAGCCGCCGTCGGCGGGGGTGGCGGACGCGGGTCTGCCGAGCGGGGGGAACGGTCTGGTGGGTATGCGGGAGCGGGTGTCGGCACTGGGCGGGGTGTTCGTGTCCGGGCCGACGGATGCGGGGGGTTTCCGGGTGTCGGCGGTGATTCCGGAGGGCGGCGCGGCCTGAGCGGCGCCGCCTCGCGGCGTGGCCGGGTCAGCCGTCGGAGCGTTTCGTCTGCTCCGGCAGGTGGGGTTCCGTTTCGGTGGCGGTGTCGTTGCGGCCGGGTTCCGTTTCGGCGCCGCCGGCAGGGGGTTCGGCGCGGTCCGCGGGGGCATTGCCGCCGCCGCCGTCGGTGTCGTGTGCGTCGTCGACGGTGTTGCCGCGGCCGGTGAGGGTGGCGAGGCTGCTGCGGACGTGGGCCATGTGGGAGCGGAGTTCCTCGGCCTGTTCGTCGTGGTCGCGCAGGATGCGGTCGGTGTCGCGTTCGATGCGGTCCTGCTGTGCGCGGGCCTGGGCGAGCAGGTCGGCGGCCTGGGCCTCGGCGTCCTCCTGTCGGTGGCGGGCTGCCTCTTCGGCCTCGGCGTAGGCGCGTTCTGCTTCGCCGAGGACGGTGCGACCGTGGTCGTCGAGGCCGGCGAGGCGTGCCGCGGTGGCGGCCTGGTGTTCGCCGAGTTCGCGGTCGAGGGCATCGCTGCCGGCGGTGTGTTCCTTGCGCTGGTCGGCGAGGAGGGACTGGCAGCGCCGGGTCATCTCCTCGTGGGCGTCGGCGGCTTCGCCGCGGATCTCGGAGGCGGCTTCGCGGGCGGCGGTGCGGAGTTCGTCGGCCGTGGTCTGGGCGGCGTCGCGGGTGCGGCGGGCGGCGGCTTCGGCGGCGTCGCGGGTGCGGGAGGCCCGCTCGCGTGCGGCGTCCCGGGTGGCGGTGGCGTCGCGTTCGGCCTGTTCGGTGCGGTGCCGGGCTTCCGTTTGCGCGGTGTTGTGGACTTCGGCGGCTTCCGCTTCCACTTCGGCGAGGAGTTCCTGGGCCCGGGCGCCGAGGCTTTCGTAGGTCTGCGGGGGGAGGGTGGCGACGAGGTGGTGGAGGCGTTCGGCTTCTTCGGTGAGTTCCTTGGCGAGCAGGGTGAGCCGGGCGGCGCGCTCGCCGGCCTCGTCGCGTTCCCGGGTGAGGTCGGCTACGCGGCCGTCGACCTGGTCGGGCCGGTAGCCGCGACGTACGACGACGAAGCCGTGCGGCGACGACGCACTCATGGATGCCCCTTGTCTCGAGCTGCTGCGTGTCCTCGCGCGGCGGGTGCCGCGAGGGGGTGGCGACGCGGTCGGGTGTGCCCGCCTCGCCCGTACCCGCGTTCCAGCATGCGTCATGCCTCCCGTCGGGCCGTAATCGGCACATCCTGTCGCAAGTGAGCGGATTCAGGCGGGTGTCTGGGCGACCCTGAGAGCCGTGGTGGGCGGTGTGACCGGTGCTTTCGCCGTGGGGTGGGGCTTCGGCGGGTGGTGGCGGTGCGTCAGCGCGTCGTTCTGCCGGGCCACCCTGTCGGGTGACCCGGCAGTGCCGGCGGGCACGCCTCAGAAGAGGCCGTCCCACATCTGTTCAAGCAGCACCGACCACCAGTTCTCCGGAGTGGAGAGGGCGGCGGGGTCGAGCATGGCGAGCTGCATCTGGAAATCGACGGTCCAGCGGCCGGCCTGTTCCGGCGTGAGGCCGTAGCGCAGGCGCCACATGCGGCCGAGCAGGGCGAGGCAGCGGATGAACTCGGGCAGCCCGGTGTTGACGAACTGCGGGGTGGCGGAGCTGCCGTCGGCCTCCGCGTCCAGCGGGACGGCGACGATGTGCGCGGTGCCGTACTGGACGCAGAGCTGGCGGCCGAAGTCGTTGCCCATGACGAGGTACGAGCCGGCGTCGGGCGCGGGCCGGGCGCCGCGTTCCTGGGCGAGTTCGGCGAGGGTGGGCACGGGGCGGCCGGGCTGGGCCTGGCCCCAGAAGAAGGGGCCCACGTCGACGGGTACGCCGGCCCAGACCAGTACCTGGCCGACGATGTCGGGGATGCCGTGCCGGGAGACGGCCCGCTGGTCGAAGCGGAAGACGCCCTGCGGGCCGAACGCCTGGGCCAGTTCGTGGCCGATGGCGTCCGGCGGGATGGGCGGCGCGAGCTGGATCTGGTGCGGCGGGGGCAGCGGTACGCGGTGGGGTGCGGGGCGCGGCGGCGCGTCGGCGACCTGGTGCAGTTCGCCCTGGTGCTCGACGAGGTGCCGCATGCCCTGCTGGCGGGAGGCGTGGTCGGTGCCGTAGGCGGCGGTGTGGCTGACGCGCACCTGGGGCCAGGTCTCGCGGATCATGCGGGCGCAGTAGCCGCCGGGCAGGTCGCAGGACTCGAGCTCGGTGTGCAGTTCCAGGACCTGCTGCGGCGGCACGTTCATCGCGCGGAGTTCGTGCAGGATCTGCCACTCGGGGTGCGGGGTGCCGGGTGCGGAGCGCCGGATGAGCTGCTGTTCGGAGCCGTCGGGTGCGCGGTAGCGCAGGACGGCCATGTAGCCGGGGCCGACGGTGGGGGCGCCGCCGGGCTGCTGGGGCCGGCCGTAGGCGGGGGGTGCCGCGCCGGCGTGCGGCGGGGGCGTGCCGTGGGGCATCGGGGCCGCGGCGTGTGGGGGCGGGCCCGGGTGCGGGGCGGGGACGCCCGGTGGGGGTGTGCCGGGAGTGTGCGGCGGCTGCGGTGCGGCGGGGGATGGGGGCGTCGGGGCGGCGCCGGGACCGCCGGGGAGGGGGCCGGCCAGCATGGTCGCGGCGTGGTGGAGACTGCCGGGGCCGTCGGCGGGCCCGTCCGGGGCTGAGCCGCCTTCCGGGGCGTCGCTGCCCTGCGAAGCGATGTCGTCGGCGGAGACCATCTGGGTCGGCACGT
The DNA here is from genome assembly GCF_004795255.1 of Streptomyces sp. RKND-216. Taxonomy (NCBI): domain Bacteria; kingdom Bacillati; phylum Actinomycetota; class Actinomycetes; order Kitasatosporales; family Streptomycetaceae; genus Streptomyces; species Streptomyces sp. RKND-216. The sequence continues at coordinate 3,636,837 of NZ_SSBQ01000002.1, forward strand.
AGCCGCCGGTGCTGCCGCCGCCGGTGCTTCCGGCGCCGCTCGGGGTGCCGGGTGCCGGTGGTGGGCCGGGCGGGGGCGGCACGGACGGGCCGCGGGAGGACTTGGGCGGGGAGGACGGGCGGCGGTCGGTGTCGAAGTCGGTGAGGCCGGCGCCGGGTGCGGGGGCCGGTGGGGGTGCTACCGGCGGAGGCGGCGGGGTGCCGGCGCCCTGGGACCTGCCGTGGGTGCCGGACGGGCCGGGGGAGGTGCCGCCCGTGCGGTGCTCGCCGGTGGCGGTGGGCTCGTCGACGGCGCCGGCCCGGTCGTCCTCGACGGCGGGCGCGGTGGTGGTCCTGGCCGGGGCGCCGCGCTCGGTGAGGAAGGCGGTCGGCGTCTCTTCGCCGTGTGCGGCGGGCGGCGCGGTGTCCTCGTCGTCGCTGCCGCTCAGCGGCGGTGCGAACACGGTGGCGGGCGGCTCCTGGCCGAATCCCTCGCCGGAGCTGCTGGTGTCGGCGGCTTCCCAGGGGCTGGCGCTTCCGCCGCTGCTGCCGGCCGCCGGCCACGCGCCGGAAGCGCCGCCGGGTGTGGCGGGCCCGGCGCCGGTCCGGTCGGACCCGGCGCCCGTACCGCTGCTCGTACCGGCGGGCGCGGCCGCGCCCGGGGCCGACTCGTCGTCGGGCCGGCGCCGGGCGGGGATGCCCATCCGGTCCGCGGTCTCCTGGAGCCACTCCGGTGGCGTGAGTAGGAAGGACGTGGCCTCCAGGTCGACCCGCTGCGGCGGGACCGGGGCGGGCGCGGGGCCGGCGTCGCCGTACTCCTCGGTGTACCGGCGGACGACCTCGTCCACGGGCAGCCCCGGCCACAGCGTGGCCTCGCCGCCGTCGCGGGCGATTACCAGGCGGGCGCGGGCGCCCTCGGACGTGGGGCCGTCCTCCCGGTCCTCTGCCCAGACGACAAACCCGAGGTCGAACTCGCGGAGCTGCACGGCGCGGCGCTGGTAGCCGGGTACGTCCGCGTTGATCCAGCGCTCGGCGCGGTCCTGTGCCTCTGCGAAGGTCACCACTGCGTTCACCCCTCCACCGGTACGGCGCGCGCGAAGCCGCCGTCGACCATCAGTTTCGCCACGGTCTCCAGCTCCGGAGGGTTGCCCGCGAGCCGGAGCAGGAAGTCGTCGAAGTCGTCGCCGCAGGGCCGCAGGAGGGTCTCGGTGCGCTGCCGCACGTCGAGGCCGTCGCGGTCGCGGGCGTCGTCGTGGGGGCAGAACCAGACACTGCCGATCGCCTCGCCCCGCACCTTGACCGCGACGATGCCGCCCTGCGCGAACACGACGCCCAGGTAGTCCTTGGTGAGGTGGTCGCGCAGGCACTTGTTGACGTAGACGAGGTCGTTGACGGCGGCCTCGTCGCGCAGGGTGAAGAACGGCTGGTCGAGGAGGAGCCCGAGGTCGGGATCGAGGGCGACGCCGCGCGGTGCGCTGCCGCCGGCGGCCTTGAGGAAGCTGCGGTAGGCGGCGGGGAGCCGGTAGCCGAGATGTTCCTCCGCCTCCACCACCTGCCGTTCGGTGACGGCGACCGGCTGGGGGACGGCGACGTGGACGGGCCGGGTCTCCTGGAGGGGCCGGGTGCCGAGCTTGTCGTGGTCGACGGCAGCGGTGGCCAGTCCGGCGTGGTGCCGCAGCAGCGCCTTGACCTCGGCCGGGACGAGTTCCATCCGGCGGGAGTGGGCGACGTGGTGCCAGACCCAGCCGTGCGGGGTGGCGACCGGCGGCAGCCCGGCCCACAGTTCGTGGCCCGCGGCGTGCAGGGCGGCGTTGGCCGAGACGACGTCGGTCAGGCGCAGTTCGTCGCCGCCGAAGCCCTCCGGGGGTTCGGCGATCTCGGCGGCGGCACGCGCGTAGCGGGAGAAGTCCGGGTGGCCCGCTCCGTCCATCCGTACCCCGTCCGGGTGGCGTGCGGCGCGCACCGGATCGGGAAACCGCACGACCTGCCCGGCGTAGGCCGCGTTCGGAGGCGCGGTCGTCGTCCCTCGCCGACCTGTCGTCATGGCTGGAAGCTCCCCTGCTGCGTCTGGCTGACCCGCACAGCCTATGCGTTCGGTACGGGCCCGGTCATCGCCGCTCGGCGGCGGAACCCGCGGTCCGGAGGGGGCGTCTCCCGGCATACTGAGCGCGGATCTCCACGCCAGGGGGTCGCGGAAGGACAGCACGACCATGAACATCGCTCCACGGCAGGCCGGGTCGCCGCCGGCCCCGCCCTCCGGGCCGCGGGCGGACGACCCGCGGCTCGGCCTGATGCGGGACGGCGCGGCGGCTGGGTCCGGCGGGCCCGCCGCCGCGTTCGCCGCGGCGCCGTTTCTCCACCACCGCCGCGACGGCATCCTTCCCGCCGTCGCGGGGGCTCTCTCGGTCCGCGGCGGCACCCTGACCGGCACCGGCAGCCGGTCCGACACCCCGCCCGGACTCCACCCGCTTGTCGCGGACTTCCTCGCCGGCCTGCCGACGGCCGACCGCGGGCGGAGCCCCGGGCGCTGCTCCGAAGCCGTGCTGCTGTCGCGCTTCCTGAACTCGGCGGACGCGGCGCGCAGTGGCCGGAAGGCGGAGTGGCCCATGAGTGAGGGTGAGGCCCGCAAGGCACTGAAGCAGGCGCGGCTGACGGCCCGGCACGTGCGGGAGGACGGCGATCCGCGGCACGGTGCCTACGCGCCGCCGTGCCGGTCGTGCGCCCGTCTGCTGGACCACTTCGGGGTCGCGGCCGTCGACCCCGGCGCCTACGCCGAGGCGGGTGCGGGCGAGCGGGAGGCGGAGGGGTCGTGAGCGTTCCGCACGCGCGCAGCTCCGCCACCCGGTTCCCCGTCGCCGTCGATGCGGTGCTGCGAGAGGCGGGCTGGCGTCCGGGCCGGTGGGAGATGCGGGAGGCGGAGGTGTGGGCGGACACCCTCCGGGCGCACGTGGCGCCCGGTGGGCACGAGCACGCCGTGTTCCCGGCGGCGGTCGAGGCGTGGGCCGAGTTCGGGGGGTTGCACTTGGTGCCGCGCGGCCCGGGCCGCGACCTGGCGCCCACCGGGCTGCACCTCGACCCGCTGCACGGTCTGTACGCGGCGCGCACGCTCGCCGACCTGGGGCGGGCGCTGGACTCGGCGGTGGCGCCACTGGGCGCGGAGGTTCCGGTCGGCGGCGACCCGGACGACGCGACCGGTCTCCTCGCCGTCGACGCCGAGGGCCGGGTCTACTGCCTGGACCACACCGGCGACTGGTTCCTGGGCCAGGACGCCGACGCGGCCTTCGCCACCCTCCTCGCCGGCCTGCTGCCCGCCCGGCTCGCGCGGACCTGAAGTGCGGACCTGACCTGTCGGTGCCCGTCGGTAGGTTGCGTGGCATGGGCGTCTCTCGCCCCCGCAGAGTTCTCCGGCACGACGCTTTACGCCGGCCGGTGTCGCCGATGGACGGGATGGGCGCGGCTCCGGGCGGCGCGGTCGAGGTGTTCGACCACGACGCCCATGCCGACCTGCTGGCCGGCGGCCTCGGCCGGGTGCACCGGGTCGGGCCGGGGCGTGCCCGTCGTCGTGTAGCGGGCGGCCCGCGTCGCCGCAGGGGTGTCGGGGACCGTCGCCGCGACCCCCTAGGGGTGGCACCCACCGGGGGATCGGTGGCTCCTCGTCCCTGGGCAGGACGAGGAGCCGGGTGGGCGTTCCTACCGTGTTGCTACGGGCCGCCGGGCGTGCGGGGTGGGGCAAACCCCCGCACGGGAACGGCGACGGGCACCATCGTGGCGCCGCCGCCGCTCCAGGAGGCTGAACACTGGCCGGGAGAACCGTCCCGGCACGAGGCGACCGAACGGTTTCGGTGGAGGAGAAGGACACGTGACGACGGCGGTAGCGGAGACCTGGACCGGGGGCGACGGGGGCCGTGCGGCCGTTGCGGCCGCGGCGCGGCAGGTGGTGAAGGCGTACGGCTCGGGGGAGACCCGGGTGGTGGCGCTGGACCGTGTTGACGTGGACATCGAACGCGGCGCGTTCACCGCGATCATGGGACCCTCGGGGTCCGGCAAGTCGACCCTGATGCACTGCCTGGCGGGTCTGGACACGGTGACCTCGGGCAGCATCCGGGTCGGTGACCAGGAGATCACCGGGCTGAAGGACAAGAAGCTGACGCGGCTGCGCCGCGACCGGATCGGCTTCATCTTCCAGGCGTACAACCTGCTGCCCACGCTGAACGCGGCGGAGAACATCACGCTGCCCATGGACATCGCGGGCCGGAAGGTGGACCGGGCCTGGCTGGGTCGCGTGGTGGACACCGTGGGACTGCGCGGGCGGCTGAAGCACCGCCCGAACCAGCTGTCCGGTGGCCAGCAGCAGCGCGTCGCGGTGGCGCGAGCGCTGGCGGCGCGTCCGGAGATCGTGTTCGGTGACGAGCCGACCGGCAACCTGGACTCGCGCTCCGGCGCGGAGGTGCTGGAGTTCCTGCGGCGTTCGGTGGACGAACTCGGCCAGACGATGGTGATGGTGACGCACGACCCGGTCGCCGCCGCGTACGCGGACCGGGTGCTGTACCTGGCGGACGGGCGCATCGTGGACGAGATGCACCGCCCCACCGCGGAGAAGGTGCTGGACCGGATGCGGATGTTCGCGCCCGCGGGCGAGCCGCTCCGGGTGCGCGGGGAGCGGGCGGCCGGCGCGGTGGCGGGGAGTGCGTCGTGACCGTGTGGAAGACCTCGCTGAGAAACCTGCTCGCGCACAAGGGCCGGATGGCGCTGAGCGCGGTCGCCGTGGTGCTGTCGGTGGCGTTCGTCAGCGGCACGCTGGTGTTCACCGACACCATGAACGCCACTTTCGACAAGCTGTTCGCCGCCACCTCGGGGGACGTGACGGTGTCGCCGAAGGAGACCGGTGAGGACGAGGAGGTGTCCGCCACCGGACGCCCCGCGTCCCTGCCGGCCGGAGCGCTGGCGAAGGCGGAGCGGGCGGAGGGCGCGCGGTCCGCCGAGGGCGTCGTCGTCAGCATGAGCGTGACGGTGGTGAACGCCGAGAACGAGAACATGGGCTCCACCACGGGCGCGCCGACGATCGCCTCCAACTGGACGGGCGCCGACCGGCGTTCGATGGAGGTCACCGCCGGCCACCCGCCGCGCGGACCGACCGAGGTGATGGTCGACGCCGACACGGCGGACAAGCACGGCCTGAAGGTCGGCGACGAGTTGAGCACCCTCGCCGTGACCGGCGACCACACGGCCCGCATCTCCGGCATCGCGGCCTTCGAGGTCACCAACCCCGGTGCGGCGGTCGTCTACTTCGACACCGCCACCGCGCAGCGGGTACTGCTCGGCGACCGAGGTGCGTACACCGGCGTCGTCGTCACGGCCGAGGAGGGCGTGACGCACGAGCAGTTGAAGGAGAACGTCGTCGCGGCGGTCGGCTCCGACGCGTACACCTACCGCACGCAGGCGGAGACCGCGGACGACAGCCGGCAGGACGTCGCGGAGTTCATGGACGTGATGAAGTACGCGATGCTCGGCTTCGCCGGGATCGCGCTGCTGGTCGGGGTGTTCCTGATCGTCAACACCTTCTCCATGCTGGTCGCCCAGCGGACCCGGGAGATCGGGCTGATGCGCGCCATCGGGTCCAGCCGTCGGCAGGTCAACCGGTCGGTGCTGACCGAGGCGCTGCTGCTGGGCGTGGTGGGGTCGGTCGTCGGCATCGGTGCCGGGGTGGGCCTGGCCGTCGGCCTGATGGAGCTGATGGGCGCGATGGGCATGAACCTCAGCACCTCGGAGCTGACGGTCAAGGCGACCACCCCCGTGATCGGTGTGGCGCTGGGCGTCGTGGTGACGGTGCTCGCCGCGTGGCTGCCGGCCCGCCGCGCGGGCCGGGTGTCGCCGATGGCGGCGCTGCGCGACGCGGGTACTCCGGCCGACGGCCGGGCGGGCGCCGTACGGGCTGTGCTGGGCGTGCTGCTCACGGCGGTCGGCGCGGCGGCACTGTACGTGGCGTCGCGTGCCGAGGAGGCGTCGGCGGGTGCCGGGATGCTGGCGCTGGGCGTGGTCCTGACGCTGGTCGGCTTCATCGTGGTCGGCCCGCTGCTGGCCGGTGTGGTGGTGCGGGCGCTGAGCCTGGTGGTGCTGCGGCTGTTCGGCCCGGTCGGACGGCTCGCGGAGCGCAACGCGCTGCGCAACCCGCGCCGCACCGGAGCCACCGGGGCGGCGCTGATGATCGGTCTGGCGCTGGTCGCGTCGCTGTCGGTGGTGGGCTCCTCCATGGTGGCCTCGGCGACGGAGGAGCTGGACAAGTCGGTGGGCGCCGACTTCATCGTCGGCTCCGACACCGGTCAGCCGATCACCCCGCAGGCCGCGGAGAAGGTGCGGAGCGCCGAGGGGCTGGCCGACGTCACCGAGTACAGGGTGCTGGACATCGCGATCACCACCCCGGACGGGACGACGCTGAAGGGCGAGACGCTCAACGCGGCCACCCCCTCGTACGCCGAGGTGCTGCGGGTGGAGACGACGCAGGGCGAACTGGCGGACGCGTACGCGAAGGACAGCATGTCGGTGTTCGCGGGTTTCGCGAAGAAGCACGGCCTGCGGACCGGCGACACGCTGCGGGTCGACTTCGCGCAGGGGCGTACGGCCGAGCTGACGGTGCGGGCGGTCACCTCCGACGAGGCCGTGATCGACAAGGGCGCGATGTACGCGAGCATCGCCACCGCGGAGCGGTACGTGGCGCAGAAGGACATGCCGCTGAACGCGCTGATGTTCGGCAGCGCCGTGGACGGGGAGGAGGACGCCGCGTATGCCGCGCTGCAGAAGGCGCTGGAGCCGTACCCGCAGTACACGGTGCGCGACCAGGCCGACTACAAGCAGACCCTCCAGGATCAGGTCGGGCAGCTGCTCAACATGGTGTACGGGCTGCTGGCGCTGGCGATCGTCGTTGCGGTGCTGGGCGTGGTGAACACGCTGGCGCTGTCGGTGGTGGAGCGCACCCGGGAGATCGGCCTGATGCGGGCGATCGGCCTGTCGCGGCGGCAGCTGCGGCGCATGATCCGTCTGGAGTCGGTGGTCATCGCCCTGTTCGGCGCGCTGCTCGGGCTGGGCCTGGGCATGGGCTGGGGCGCGACCGCGCAGCAGCTGCTCGCCCTGGAGGGGATGAAGGTGCTGGAGATCCCGTGGGCGACGATCGGCTGGGTCTTCGCCGGGTCCGCCCTGGTCGGCCTGGTCGCCGCGCTGATCCCCGCGTTCCGCGCGGGTCGCATGAACGTGCTGGCGGCCATCGCCACGGAGTGACGGGAACGGCGAGGGGGTCCGGGGGCCGGGAGTCCGGCTCCGGGCGCCCTCGCCGTCTCACACCGGCATGACCGGTACGTCGTACTGCGGGATCCACTTGTCCCGTGTCACCACCGTCATGCCCTCGGTCTGGGCCTGGGCCACCAGGACGCGGTCGAACGGATCGCGGTGGTGGGCGGGCAGGCGTCCGGCACGGACGCCGTGCCCCGCGCCGATCGGCAGCGGGCTGAACTGGCTGTCCCGGACGCGTTCCGGCAGGTCGGCAGGACCGTCGAGCTTGCCGAGCGACTGCTTGATCGCGATCTCCCACGGTGTCACGGCGCTGACATAGATGGCCGGTTCCGTGTCGATCAGATGCTTCGTCTCGTCGCTCAGCTCCGGCGAGTCGTCCAGCCACCAGAGCACCACGTGCGTGTCGAGGAGCAGTCGCATCAGCGCATCCCGAAGGCTTCCGCGAGGTCGTCGGGGAGCTCGTCGAAGTCGTCGTGGAGGTGGATCTGCCCGCGCAGCGACCCCCTGCCGGTGCGGCGCACCGTCGGCCGCAGAGGGACCACCTTGGCGACCGGGGTGCCGGCCTTGCTGATCACGACGTCCTCGCCGGTGGCGACCTGCTCCAGTATCCGGGAGAAGTGGGTCTTGGCCTCGTGCACGTTGTACTGGTGGGCTGCGTCCATGAGTGCCTCGCAGGGCCGGGACGAAAGGTGGACTAACTGCTGGACCAAGCATAGCCGGTCCGGTCGGCGGACGGCTGTCGGCGGGTGGTCGTACGCTGGAGACCCCGGCCTGCGGACGCATGTCGGGCTCTTCGTGTTGCCCACCCGACCGGACGCCCCCGGTCCGCCACCCCGGACGGATGCCCCCATGAGCCTGCACGGTCTGCTCGACGCGGTCCTGCGCGACCCCGCCCTCGACGAGGCGGTCGGGGCCGCGGCCGACGGCCACCGCCACCACGTCGACCTGGTCGGCCCCGCCTCCGCCCGGCCGCTGGCGATCGCCGCGCTCGCGCGCGAGGCCGGCCGCCCCGTGCTGGCCGTGACGGCCACCGGCCGCGAGGCCGAGGACCTGGCGGCGGCGCTGCGCAGCCTGCTGCCGCCGGACGGCGTCGTGGAGTACCCGTCCTGGGAGACGCTGCCGCACGAGCGGCTGTCGCCGCGCAGCGACACCGTCGGCCGTCGCCTCGCGGTGCTGCGCCGCCTCGCCCACCCGGACCCCTCGGACGCCACCACCGGTCCGGTCTCCGTCGTGGTCGCGCCCGTACGGTCCGTGCTCCAGCCGCAGGTCAAGGGCCTGGGTGACCTGGAGCCTGTCGCGCTGCGCCAGGGTCGGGAGGCGGACCTGGGGGAGATCACCGAGGGCCTGGCGGCCGCCGCGTACGCGCGGGTGGAGCTGGTGGAGAAGCGCGGCGAGTTCGCGGTGCGCGGCGGCATCCTGGACGTGTTCCCGCCCACCGAGGAGCACCCGCTGCGGGTCGAGTTCTGGGGCGACGAGGTCGAGGAGATCCGGTACTTCAAGGTCGCCGACCAGCGGTCCCTGGAGATCGCCGAGCACGGCCTGTGGGCGCCGCCGTGCCGGGAGCTGCTGCTGACTGACGACGTGCGGCGGCGTGCGGCCGAGCTGGCGCAGCAGCACCCGGAGCTGGAGGAACTGCTCGGGAAGATCGCCGAGGGCATCGCGGTGGAGGGCATGGAGTCCCTGGCGCCGGTGCTGGTGGACGACATGGAGCTGCTGCTGGACGTGCTGCCGTCCGGGGCGATGGGCGTGGTGTGCGACCCGGAGCGGGTCCGTACCCGGGCCGCGGACCTGGTGGCGACCAGCCGGGAGTTCCTGGAGGCGTCGTGGGCCGCCTCCGCCGGGGGAGGCGAGGCGCCGGTCGACCTCGGGGCGGCCTCGCTGTGGGGTATCGCGGACGTGCGGGAGCGGGCCCGCGAGCTGGGCATGCTGTGGTGGTCGGTGAGCCCCTTCGCGCCGGACACCTCCGTGGCCGGCGACGAGGACGACGTGCTCCAGCTCGGCATGCGCGCCCCGGAGACCTACCGCGGGGACACCGCCCGCGCGCTCGCCGACACCAAGGGCTGGCTCGCCGACGGCTGGCGCTGCGTGTACGTCACCGAGGGCCACGGTCCCGCGGCCCGCACGGTCGAGGTGCTGGGCAGCGAGGGCATCGCGGCCCGGCTGGAGGGCGACCTGGGCGGCATCGAGCCGTCCGTCGTGCACGTGGCCTGCGGCTCGATCGACAACGGCCTGGTCGACCCGGCGCTGAAGCTGGCGGTGCTGACCGAGACGGACCTGTCCGGGCAGAAGGCGGCCGGGCGGGAGGGCGCCCGCATGCCCGCGCGGCGCCGCAAGACCATCGACCCGCTGACGCTGCAGGCCGGCGACTTCATCGTGCACGAACAGCACGGCGTGGGCCGCTACATCGAGATGGTCCAGCGCACCGTGCAGGGCGCCACCCGCGAGTACCTGCTGGTGGAGTACGCGCCGGCGAAGCGCGGGCAGCCCGGCGACCGCCTGTTCGTGCCCACCGACCAGCTGGAGCAGGTCACCAAGTACGTCGGTGGGGAGCAGCCGTCGCTTCACCGGCTGGGCGGCGCGGACTGGACGAAGACCAAGGCGCGTGCGAAGAAGGCGGTCAAGGAGATCGCCGCGGACCTCATCAAGCTGTACTCGGCGCGGATGGCCGCCCCTGGGCACGCGTTCGCCCCCGACTCGCCGTGGCAGCGCGAGCTGGAGGACGCGTTCCCGTACGTGGAGACCGCGGACCAGCTCAGCACGATCGCCGAGGTCAAGGAGGACATGGAGAAGTCGGTCCCGATGGACCGGCTGATCTGCGGCGACGTCGGCTACGGCAAGACGGAGATCGCCGTGCGGGCCGCGTTCAAGGCGGTGCAGGACGGCAAGCAGGTCGCGGTGCTCGTGCCGACGACGCTGCTGGTGCAGCAGCACTTCGGCACGTTCACCGAGCGGTACGGGCAGTTCCCGGTGAAGGTGCGGGCGCTGTCCCGCTTCCAGACCGACACCGAGGCGGGCGCCGTGCTGGACGGCCTGCGGGACGGCACGGTCGACGTGGTCATCGGCACGCACCGGCTGTTCTCCTCGGAGGTGAAGTTCAAGGAGCTGGGCCTGGTCGTCGTCGACGAGGAGCAGCGGTTCGGCGTCGAGCACAAGGAGCAGCTGAAGAAGCTGCGGGCCAACGTGGACGTGCTGACCATGTCGGCGACACCGATCCCGCGCACCCTGGAGATGGCGGTGACCGGCATCCGCGAGATGTCGACCATCACGACACCGCCGGAGGAGCGGCACCCTGTGCTGACGTTCGTCGGCCCGTACGAGGAGCGGCAGATCGGCGCGGCCGTGCGGCGTGAACTGCTGCGCGAGGGCCAGGTGTTCTACATCCACAACCGGGTGGAGTCGATTGACCGGGCGGCGGCGCGGCTGCGGCAGATCGTGCCGGAGGCCCGCATCGCCACCGCACACGGGCAGATGTCGGAGTCGGCACTGGAGCAGGTCGTCGTCGACTTCTGGGAGAAGAAGTTCGACGTGTTGGTGTCCACGACGATCGTGGAGAACGGCATCGACATCTCCAACGCCAACACGCTCGTCGTGGAGCGCGGCGACAACTTCGGCCTGTCGCAGCTGCACCAGCTGCGCGGCCGGGTCGGGCGCGGCCGGGAGCGCGGCTACGCGTACTTCCTGTACCCGCCGGAGAAGCCGCTGACGGAGACCGCGCACGAGCGGCTGGCGACCATCGCGCAGCACACCGAGATGGGCGCGGGCATGTACGTCGCCATGAAGGACCTGGAGATCCGCGGCGCGGGCAACCTGCTGGGCGGCGAGCAGTCCGGGCACATCGCCGGCGTCGGCTTCGACCTGTACGTGCGGATGGTGGGCGAGGCCGTCGCCGACTACCGGTCCGCGCTGGAGTCCGGAGGCGAGGTCGAGGAGGCCCCGCTGGAGGTCAAGATCGAGCTGCCGGTCGACGCGCACGTCCCGCACGACTACGCGCCGGGCGAGCGGCTGCGGCTTCAGGCGTACCGGGCGATCGCGTCGGCGAACTCCGAGGCAGACATCACGGCCGTCCGGGAGGAACTCGCCGACCGGTACGGCCCGTTGCCCGAGCCGGTGGAGAACCTGCTGCTGGTGGCGGGGCTGCGGATGCTGGCCCGCTCGTGCGGCGTCACCGACATCACGCTCCAGGGCTCCAACATCCGTTTCTCCCCGGTGGAGCTGCGGGAGTCGCAGGAGCTGCGGCTGAAGCGGCTGTACCCGCGGTCGGTGATCAAGCAGACGACGCGGCAGGTGCTGGTGCCGCGGCCCAAGTCGGGCGGCGGGATCGGCGGCAAGCCCGTCGTCGGCCGCGACCTGCTCGCCTGGGTCGGCGAGTTCCTGACCTCCGTCCCGGGCACCTGACGGCCCGCTCCGCCGCCCCGCCCCCACCGCGACGCCGAGCCCGTCCGCTCCGGGTGTGACGGGCGGCCCGGGTGGCGTCCGGGATGCAGAGACGGGCCGGACGTAGGTCACGGGAAACCGCTGGCCCGGGCCCCCGGCGCACGGCATGCGCGTCGGCGCGGCACCCGCAGCCCGAACCCGCGGGTGGGGTGCCGCAGCCGCCGCCCGAGCCCGTGCGCTCACCCAGCCCCGCCCCTGGAGGCCGAGAATGGCGCCGCGATCCGTTCCACGGTGTCCAGCATGACGTCGGCGGGGATCTGCTCACCGTCGGGGCAGCCGAGGACGCCGTCGTCGCGCTCGCCGAACGCTTCGGTCCCGGTCGCCTGAGCCTCCTCGGCACCCCCGGCGCTCCGTCTCCCGAGCGGCTCGCGGAACTCGGCGTGGCCCGCGTCTCGTACGGCCCGTTCCCCCACCGCCGGGTGCTCGGCGCGCTGGCCGAGGAGGCCGCCGCGCTGCTCGGCGGCGACGACGGCGCGGGAGCCACCGGCGGCTGACGTCGCGTCGGATCCGGCGGGCGCCCTCCCGCCGGCGGGTCCGGGCTGTCAGGATGAGGCCGCCCGCACAGGAGGCAGTGGCAGTGGCAGTGGCAGTGGCAGCGGCGGGGAGCAGGGGAGCCGAGGAGGCAGCGTGGCAGTGATGGGGCGGGCGTCGCGAGCACGGCGGTGGACGAGAACGTTGTCGGCGGTGTCGCTGGCCGTGTCGCTCGCGGCGGTGTGCACGGCGTGCGGCACGGTCCGGGAGGGCGTGGAGGATCTTGAGGACGCCGCGCCGAAGCCGCCGGCGTCCACCGCGGCCCCCGGCGACGGCGAGGCCCGGCGCCTCCTCGCGGAGCTGGACGTGCGGCAGCCCGGCACCATGGACGGCTACTCCCGCGACCGGTTCGCCCACTGGTCGGACCAGGAGGGCGCGTGCGACACCCGCGAGGTCGTGCTGAAGCGGGACGGGAAGGACGTACGCACCGACGCCGACTGCTCCGCCGTCTCCGGCACCTGGCACAGCCCGTACGACGCCGGGGTGTGGACGGACGCCTCCGACGTGGACGTCGACCACATGGTGCCGCTGGCCGAGGCGTGGCGCAGCGGCGCCCGCGCCTGGGACGACGAGCGGCGCGAAGCCTTCGCCAACGACCTGGAACGCCCGCAGTTGTGGGCGGTGACCGACAACGTCAACCAGTCCAAGGGCGACGAGCCTCCGGACGAGTGGAAGCCCGAGCGCCGTTCCTACTGGTGCACCTACGCGGGCCACTGGGTGGCGGTGAAACACCACTACGCGCTGTCGGTCACCGAGGCCGAGAAGACCGCGCTGACCTCGATGCTCCGCAGCTGCGGAGAGTGACACCGCGAATACGCATCCGTTCCGGCGGCGGGGCCGATACGCGGCGGGTGTGTCGAAGCGGTGGTCACAGCCGCGCGGACTCCCTACCATCGATCATCGCCAGGTTGTGAAACAGCGCACAACCGCTTTCGCCGCCGCCCGGGAGGCTTCCATGCACCGCCGTAGGTCCGCCGTCACCGTCTCCACCGCCGCCGCACTGCTGCTGGCGGCGCCGCTGCTGACGGGCTGCGGCGAGACGCATCCCGGGTCCGCGGCCGTCGTGGACGGCGAGCGCATCTCCCTCGCCCAGCTCCAGTCCCGGGTCGGCGAGGCCCGCGCGGCGCAGCGGAAGATGCCGCAGGGCGAGCAGATGATCCGCCGCACCGGGCAGCTCACCCGCTCGACCCTGGACGGCATGATCCGCCACCGCGTCGTCGAGCAGGCCCTCAAGGACGCCGGGGTCGGCGTCTCCCGCAGCGAGCTGCAGCGGCAGCGCGAGGTGTACGAGCAGCAGACCGGCGGCGCGAAGGGCTTCCGGCAGGCTCTGCTGGAGCAGCAGGGCATCGCCCCGTCCGCCGCCGACGACTGGGTCTGGCTGAACGTCGCCGTGCAGAAGGTCGCCAAGGCCTGGGACATCGACCCCGCCTCCCCACAGGGCAACCAGGAGCTCAACAAGCGCTTCTCCGAGCTGTCCGGCGAGATGGACATCGTCGTGAACCCCCGGTACGGCACCTGGGACGCCAAGAGCAGCGCGCTGACCACCGAGAAGATGCCGTGGCTCAACGACGTCACCGGGGAGAAGGCGCTGGAGCAGCAGCGCGCCTGAGGCCGCCGCCGGCCGGGCCCCGGCGTGCGGGGGAGCTGGGTTAGGTTGCAGATGTGTCCCCTTCACCCGCTCCCCAGCCCGCACCCGCGTCCGGCCGCATCATTCTGCTGACCACCAGCCACCGCGTCGCGCCCGGCCTGCTGTCCTGGCCCGCCTGGCAGGCGCTGCGCGGCGCGGACCGCGTGGTGTGCGCCGACTCCGGCCACCCACAGCTTCCGTACGTGCGGGAGGCGGGCGTCGCGGTCGAGGTCGGGGAGCCCACAGCGCGCGAGCTGGTCGACGCGTGCCGCGACGGCGGCCGTACGGTCGTGGTGCTCGCCACGGCCGAGGGCGAGCCGCGGCTGACCGACGGCCTGGCCCGGCTGGCCGGCTCCGGCCGGGAGGAGATGCCCGCGCTGGAACTGCTCCCCGGCGCCTACGACCTGCCGGGCGCGCGGCTGCTGGACCTGGTGCAGGTGATGGACCGCATCCGCCGCGACTGCCCGTGGAGCAGCGTGCGCACCCACGAGGACCTGGCCAAGTACGGCATCGAGGAGGCGTACGAACTCGTCGAGGCGATCGAGGCCGGGGACCGGGACGAACTGCGCGAGGAGCTGGGCGACGTGCTGCTCCAAGTCGTCTTCCACGCGCGCATCGCGCAGGACGACCCGGACGAGCCCTTCTCGGTCGACGACGTCGCCGCCGGCATCGTGACGAAGCTGATCCACCGGCACCCGCACGTCTTCGGCGACGAGAGCGCGCAGACGCCCGAGGACGTCAAGGCGCACTGGATGCGGACCAAGGCCGTGGAGAAGCGGCGGGAGTCCGTCACCGACGGCGTCCCGCTGGGGCAGCCCGCGCTGGCTCTGGCCGCGAAGCTGTCGAGCCGCGCCCGGTCGGCCGGTCTCCCGGCGCCGCCCGCCGACGCCCCTGGCGTCGGGTACGAACTCCTCGCGCTGGCCGCCCGCGCGGAGGCCGAGGGCACCGACCCGGAGACCGCGCTCCGCGCCGCCGCCCGCACCTACCGCGACACCCTCCGCACCGCGGAGGCCGGGAGCGGGGCGTGACCGGCCATGGGGGCGACGACCTGGATCTGGCTCCCCTGGGATTCGCCCTGTCCCTGGCGACGAAGGACTTCCCGCAGGCCTGACCGGCCGCCCGCCGTCGTAGGCTGCGGCGGATACGGTCGGGGCGTGCACGACGACAGACCTGCTCCGCCGCCCGACATGCCGCCGTTGTTCGACTGGCGGTTCGCCGCCGACCCGTACCCCGCGTACGCGTGGCTGCGCACGCACGCGCCCGTGCACCGGGCGACGCTGCCGTCCGGGGTCGAGGCGTGGCTGGTCACGCGCTACGCGGACGCCCGGCAAGCACTCGCGGACCCGAGGCTGAGCAAGAACCCGGAGACGCACGCCGAGCGCGCCGCGCACGGCAAGGGCAAGGTCGGCATTCCCGGCGAACGCAGCGCCAACCTGATGACGCATCTGCTGAACATCGACCCGCCGGACCACACGCGGCTGCGGCGGCTGGTGGCCAAGGCGTTCACGCCGCGCCGGGTCGCCGCGTTCGAGCCGCGGGTGCGCGAGCTCGCGGACGGGCTGATCGACGCCATGCTGGCGAAGGAACGCCACGCCGACCGTGGCGAGGCCGACCTGATCCACGCCTTCGCGTTCCCGCTGCCCATCTACGCGATCTGCGACCTGCTCGGAGTGCCGTCCGAGGACCAGGACGACTTCCGTGACTGGGCGGCGATGATGCTGCGGCACGGCAACGCCCCCCGGGGCGGTGTGGGGCGGGCGGTGAAGAAGATGCGCGGCTACCTGGCCGAACTCATTCACCGCAAGCGCGAGGACCTGGGGGACGACTTGATCTCCGGCCTCATCCGGGCCTCCGACCACGGCGAGCACCTCACCGAGAACGAGGCCGCCGCGATGGCGTTCATCCTGCTCTTCGCCGGCTTCGAGACGACCGTCAACCTCATCGGGAACGGCACCTACGCGCTGCTGCGCCATCCCGCCCAACGGGCCCGGCTGGACGAGGCGCTGGAGCGTGGGGACGAGGCGTGGCTGGCCGGCGCGGTGGAGGAGCTGCTGCGCTGGGACGGGCCGGTGGAGATGGCGACCTGGCGGTTCGCGACGCGGCCGCTGGAAATCGGGGGGCGGCAGATCGCCGCCGGTGAGCCGGTGTTGGTGGTGTTGGCGGCCGCCGACCGCGACCCGGATCGGTTCGGTGATCCGGACGTCCTCGACCTGGCACGCTCCGACAACCAGCACCTGGGGTACGGGCACGGCATCCATTACTGTCTCGGCGCGCCACTCGCCCGGCTCGAAGGGCAGATCGCGCTGTCCGCACTTTTCGGACGTCTGCCGGATCTGCAACTGGCGTCCAATCCGGACGACTTGCGCTGGCGTGGCGGCCTCATCATGCGCGGATTGCGCACTTTGCCCGTGACCTTCACGTGATCCTGGTGACATTGGCTTGTGATGGACCTGGCCGTGCGGCTACGTTCGTCGATCGATTCGCACGGAACGACGAGAGGGTTCGCATGCGCTCCGGGAACGGCCGTCACCGGCGACCCCGTCAGGCTCCGGCGCTGTTCGTCACTGCGGGCGTGACCGGCGCCGGCCTCGCCCTGCCGCTGTTCGCGGCGGGGGGCGCCCAGGCGGCCGACGGCGCCACGTGGGACCGCGTCGCCGAGTGCGAGAGCGGCGGCCTGTGGAGTGCCAACTCCGGCAACGGGTACTACGGCGGGCTCCAGCTGACCATGGAGATGTGGGAGGAGTACGGCGGCAAGGTGCTCGCCGCGCGCCCCGACCTCGCCAGCCGCGGCCAGCAGATCGAGGTCGCCGAGAAGATCCTCGCCGACCAGGGCCCTCGCGCGTGGCCCAGCTGTTCGGGTGGCGCCGGGCTGCTGCCGGAGGGATCGGGATTCCCGGACGTCGAGGTGCCGGAGGTGCCCGAGCTGCCGGACGCCGAACTCCCCGACGTTCCCGACCCGGAGGTCCCGGACGCGCCCGAACTCCCGGACGCCCCGGGTGGCTCCGACGACTCCGACGATTCCGACGGCGGGCAGGACTCCGAGGGCTCGGGTGGCACCGACGGTTCGGGCGGATCGTCCGAGGGCGGAGGCGACCCCGACGACTCCACGGGTGGCTCCACGAGCGGTGGTTCGACGGGTGACGACGCGAACGGCGAGGACCCCTCGGGCGACCCCCCGTCCGGCGAGACCGAACCCGCGCCCGGGGAGTCCTCCGACGGCGCCAGCGGCACCGGCTCCGGCCTGGACCCCTCCGAGTCCGAGGGGCGCGGGGACGGGGAGGGCGGCGGCCGTCACCGCGGTGACCCGGGCGACGAGCGTGCTGACGAAGACCGCTCCTCGCGCGGCAAGCACGGCAAGCCCGGCAGTGCCGAGGACGGTTACCTGGTGCGTCCGGGTGACTCGTTGTCGGCCATCGCCGCCGAGCACGACCTGACGGGCGGCTGGACGGCGCTCTACGACGGCAACCGGAAGACGGTCGGCGACGACCCCGACCTGATCCTTCCCGGCCAGCGCCTCGACCTGCTGACCGGCGGCGAGCTGCGCTGACCCGCGGCGAACCCGCACCGGCCGTCCGGGCGAGCGGTGCTCCGCCGCTGCGCGGACGCGCCGCTAGCCGACCGGTTCCCTCCGCTCGGTGACCGCTTCCTGAGCACTCCGTTATGGCTCGGTTCCGTAACGGAGTGTTTTCTTTACCACCGGAACAAACGACCCGGGAGGCCCGTGCGGTTAGGCTGCGGGGGCAGGAACCAGACACACACGAAGGAGACCCACGTGCCGTCCATCGACGTCGTAGTGGCCCGCGAGATCCTCGATTCGCGAGGCAACCCCACGGTCGAGGTCGAGGTCGGCCTCGACGACGGCAGCACCGGCCGTGCTGCGGTCCCGTCCGGCGCCTCCACCGGAGCTTTCGAGGCCCTGGAGCTGCGCGACGGCGACACCGGCCGCTACGGCGGCAAGGGCGTCGAGAAGGCCGTCCTCGCCGTCATCGAGCAGATCGGCCCGGAGCTGGTCGGCTACGACGCCACCGAGCAGCGCCTGATCGACCAGGCGATGTTCGACCTGGACGCCACCGCGGACAAGTCCTCGCTGGGCGCCAACGCCATCCTCGGCGTCTCCCTCGCCGTCGCGCACGCCGCCTCCGAGGCCTCCGACCTGCCGCTGTTCCGCTACCTTGGCGGCCCGAACGCGCACCAGCTCCCGGTGCCGATGATGAACATCCTCAACGGCGGCTCGCACGCCGACTCCAACGTGGACGTCCAGGAGTTCATGATCGCGCCGGTCGGCGCCGAGTCGTTCTCCGAGGCCGTCCGCTGGGGCGCCGAGGTGTACCACGCGCTGAAGTCCGTGCTGAAGGAGCGCGGCCTGAACACCGGCCTGGGCGACGAGGGTGGCTTCGCGCCGAATCTCGGCTCCAACCGCGAGGCGCTCGACCTCATCGTCGAGGCGATCCAGAAGGCCGGCTACACCCCCGGCCAGGACATCGCCCTCGCCCTGGACGTCGCCGCCTCCGAGTTCTACAAGGACGGCTCCTACGTCTTCGAGGGCGAGAACCGCACCGCCGACCAGATGGCCGCGTACTACGAGGAGATCGTCGACGCGTACCCGATGGTCTCCATCGAGGACCCGCTGTACGAGGACGACTGGGCCGGCTGGACGACGCTGACCGCCAAGCTCGGAGACAAGGTGCAGCTCGTGGGCGACGACCTGTTCGTCACCAACCCCGAGCGCCTCTCCCGCGGCATCGAGGAGAAGGCCGCCAACGCCCTGCTGGTGAAGGTGAACCAGATCGGCTCGCTCACCGAGACCCTGGACGCCGTCGAACTGGCCCAGCGCAACGGCTTCAAGTGCATGATGTCCCACCGCTCCGGCGAGACCGAGGACGTCACCATCGCGGACCTGGCCGTCGCGGTGAACTGCGGCCAGATCAAGGCCGGCGCCCCCGCCCGTTCCGACCGCGTCGCCAAGTACAACCAGCTGCTGCGCATCGAGGAGATCCTCGACGACGCCGCCGTGTACGCGGGCCGTTCGGCGTTCCCGCGGTTCAAGGGCTGAGACCGGAGCCGGCCCGCGGCGCCGCAACGTGCCGACCGGGCGAAACCGGTGCCACCCGCGACGCGCTCCGCGCCCGTCCCCGCCATCGTTCCCGTACGGTGGCGGGGACGGGCGCGTGTGCGGCACGCGCGCCGAGGAGACCGTGACGTCCGACGCCGGGGAGGAACGTGCCTGCGGACCGCTTCTCGACCACCGCGAGACTCCGGGCACTCGGCTCCCAGGCCGCGGAGCGCGTCTACCGGGCCCAGAGCCGCCGCGTACGCGCCCCGCGCCGCAGCCGCCTCACCGGCCGTGCGGCCCTGCTCGCCCTCGTCCTGTGCTCGCTGGTCGTGGCCCTCGCCTATCCGCTGCGGCAGTACATCGCCCAGCAGTCCGAGATCGACGAGCTGCGCCAGGAGGCCGAACGGCGCCAGGAGCGCGTGGAGGACCTGCGGCGGCTCAAGGCGCGCTGGCAGGACCCCGCGTTCGTCGAGCAGCGCGCACGCGAGCGGCTGCACATGCTGCGCCCCGGCGAGACCGGCTACCTGACGGAGCGCGGCGCCGAGGACGAACGGCGCCCGCAGGGCGACGCCTCCGACCGGCCCTGGTACCGCAACCTGTGGGAGGGCCTCGACGCAGCCGACCGTGGCGACGCAGCCGACCGTGACGACGCCCGACGGGGCGCCGCCGGCCCGAACGAGGCCGGCTCCCGGTAGGGGCCCCGCCGCCCCGACCGGCCCGTAAGCTCTCCCGCGTACCCCGCCGTCGCGGGCGCGGCCGACCGGACCGCCGCGCCGCGTGACGGCACGGAACGTCCGCACACCCGACACCGGCAGCGAAGAGAACACCCCCGAGATGGACACCCCTCCGCCCCAGACCGATTCCACGCCCCCCACCGACGCGGACGTCGCCGCGTTCCGGGAACAGCTCGGCCGCCCTCCGCGCGGCCTGCGCGCCATCGCGCACCGCTGCCCGTGCGGCCTGCCCGACGTCGTCGAGACCGCGCCGCGGCTGGAGGACGGCACGCCGTTCCCGACCACGTACTACCTGACCTGCCCCCGTGCGGCCTCGGCGATCGGCACGCTGGAGGCCGACGGCGTGATGAAGGAGATGACGGCCCGCCTCCAGGAGGACGAGGAGCTGGCCGCCGCCTACCGGGCCGCGCACGAGGACTACCTGGCGCGGCGGGACGCCGTCGAGGTGCTGGAGGGCTTCCCCAGCGCGGGCGGCATGCCGGACCGGGTGAAATGCCTGCACGTGCTCGTCGCGCACTCCCTCGCCGCCGGGCCGGGGGTGAACCCGCTGGGCGACGAGGCCCTCGCCATGCTGCCGGAGTGGTGGCGCAAGGGCCCGTGTGTCGCGCTGTGCGGCCAAGAACCGGCGGACGGCGGGGCGGACGACCGAGAGAAGGGCGCCCGATGACGCGCGTCGCGGCCGTGGACTGCGGCACCAACTCGATCCGGCTGCTGGTCGCCGACCTGCACCCGGAGACCGGCGAGCTGAAGGAACTGGACCGCCGGATGGAGATCGTGCGGCTCGGTCAGGGCGTGGACCGCACGGGGCGGCTGGCGCCGGAGGCGCTGGAACGCACCTTCGCCGCCTGCCGCGACTACGCCGACCGGGTCCGCGCGCTGGGCGCCGAGCGGGTGCGGTTCGTGGCCACGTCCGCTTCCCGGGACGCGGAGAACCGGGACGACTTCGTGCGCGGCGTGGTGGACCTCCTCGGCGTGGAGCCCGAGGTGATCAGCGGCGAGCAGGAGGCGGAGTTCTCCTTCACCGGCGCCACCCGCGAGCTGGCCGGCTCCGCGCACCCGGGCCCGTACCTCGTGGTGGACATCGGCGGGGGCTCCACCGAGTTCGTGCTCGGCGACGACCGGGTGCGCGCCTCCCGCTCCGTGGACGTCGGCTGCGTCCGGCTCACCGAGCGGCACGGGCTGCGCGGCCCCGCCACCGCCGA
Organism: Streptomyces sp. RKND-216; assembly: GCF_004795255.1. Lineage (NCBI taxonomy): Bacteria > Bacillati > Actinomycetota > Actinomycetes > Kitasatosporales > Streptomycetaceae > Streptomyces > Streptomyces sp. RKND-216. The sequence continues at coordinate 3,657,680 of NZ_SSBQ01000002.1, forward strand.
CCAGGTCGCCGCCGTCCGTGCGGACGTCGACGCCGCGCTGGACCTGGCCGCGGACGTCGTGCCGCTGGACGAGGCGCGCACGCTCGTCGGGCTGGCCGGGACGGTCACCACCGTCGCGGGCATGGTGCTGGAACTCGACGCGTACGACTCCGCCGCAATCCATCACGCACGGGTGACGCGTAGTCAGGTCGATGGCGTCACGGCCTGGTTGCTGGCCGCGACGCACGACGAGCGGGCCGCGGTCCCGGTGATGCATCCGGGGCGGGTGGACGTGATCGCGGCCGGGGCGCTGGTGCTGCGCACGGTCATGGAGCGGACGGGTGCCGAGGAGGTCGTCGTCAGCGAGCACGACATCCTCGACGGCATCGCGCACAGCTGCGCCGCACCCGATCGACGGCCCTGACCGGCGGTGCTCGCCGGAGCAGCGCCTTCGGCGGTCATCGCCGGGGGCGCTGCTCCGCTTTCCCGGAACGGCCCGGGGTGTCGGCCTCCGGCGTCGGACACCGCTCGTCGTGAACGCGGACTGCCCGGGTTTGTAGGCCAGTTGTATGTCCGGCCGGTACTTGTGGTCGGTCAGCGTGCAGGGGTGACCACGTATCGGCCGTGCGCCGCTCACCGGGAGGCAGCGATGCGCCGGCCGACGCGTTGCCCGTGGCTCGGGTGATGAGCAGAGTGTCGCCCGCACAGACCGTTCAGCAGCGAGGAGTTACCCGTGAAACAGCGCAGGAAGACGCTGGTCGCCTCGGTGGCGATCCCGATGGCTTCCCTGGTCGCCCTCTCCGCCGTGTCCGCCCACGCCGCACCGTCCCAGGAGGCCGGCGCGTCGTCCGGGACGAAGGCCGCCGTCACTCTCACGGTCGGCACGCACAACGTGCTGCGCGGCAACGCCGAGTACAAGCCGTTCGCCGACGTCATCGGCTGGCAGGAGGTGAACGACCCCCAGGACCGGGAGCGGCTGAAGAACAAACTCGGCGCGTACCGTCACTTCCTGCCGGACAAGAAGCCGGCGCGAGCGGTGCCGATCTCCTGGCGCAAGGACACGTTCAAGTTCGTCAAGGGCCACGCCAAGCTGACGCACAAGGGCGAGGCCAAGGTGACGCCGAACCGCTACGTCGTCTGGGCCGTCCTGAAGCACCGGAAGACGGGCAAGCGGCTGATCGCGATGAACACGCACTTCATCTCCGGCGCCTGGCACAAGCACCCGAACCGCCAGGCGCGCTGGCTGCAGCACGCGGAGAAGCTCCGCACGTCGGTCAGGAACCTGCACCAGAAGCACCCCAATCTTCCGATCTTCGTGGTCGGTGACTTCAACCGGCACAAGGCGCTGAAGCTGCCGGCCAACGTCGACTACATCCGCGTCGAGGGTGTGAAGGGCGTGCCGATCGACCAGGCGTACGCCACCGGTTCGGTGCGCAACTCCAAGGTGAAGCGCCTCCCGAAGTCCGGTTCCGACCACCACGCGTACCGCTTCACCGCGACCTTCTGACCGTTTCCCGGGGCTGTTCGTGACGTGACCCGACAACGGCCCACGCCGGGGGAGCGCCCGGCTGGGCCGTCCGTCGCGTCGTCGCGTCGTCGCGTCGTGGCCCGGAGTCCGGAGCCCGTCGGAGCGTGGCCGCGCCCTGGTGAGCGGCCTGCGGAGGTCTTCGCGGGCCGTGTGGAGACCGGGCGCGACGAACTTCGTGAACTTCTTCACAAGGAAAAGTCCCCGATCGCCCGCGCCACGGCGATGTGAAGGCCGGATAAGCGCCCGCACGACGCCGCAGGGCGCTCCGCGGGCCCGCCCGGCGCCCGTGCGGGGCGGCCGCGGAGAGCGCCTGGTGACGTCACCGGTCCACTCGTGACATCTCCGTCACCGCAGCTCACGGCGGTGATGGAGGGGGCGTGAGGCCCGGCGGTACACCTCTCGTGCGCGTGCCCGGCGAGCGTGGGCCGCGCATAGTAACAGAAGTGCCCGGGGTGCTTGTGAAGGCCCTCACGAGCACCCCCCTCACGGGTGCTGGATACTCGATGGCATGAGCACCACGGAGCGTCCTCGAATCCTCGTAGTAGGTGGCGGGTACGTCGGCTTGTACGCGGCTCGCCGCATCCTCAAGAAGATGCGGTACGGCGAGGCCACCGTCACCGTCGTCGACCCCCGGTCGTACATGACCTACCAGCCCTTCCTCCCCGAAGCGGCCGCCGGGTCCATCTCCCCGCGCCACGTCGTGGTCCCGCTGCGGCGCGTGCTGCCCAAGGCGGAGGTGCTGACCGGTCGCGTCACCACCATCGACCAGGACCGCAAGGTCGCCACCGTCTCCCCGCTGGTCGGCGAGGCGTACGAGCTGCCCTTCGACTACCTGGTCGTCGCCCTCGGCGCCGTCTCCCGCACCTTCCCGATCCCCGGCCTGGCCGAGAACGGCATCGGCATGAAGGGTGTCGAGGAGGCCATCGGCCTGCGCAACCATGTGCTGGAGCAGCTCGACAAGGCCGACTCCACCCAGGACGAGGACGTTCGCCGCCGGGCACTCACCTTCGTCTTCGTCGGCGGCGGCTTCGCCGGTGCGGAGACCATCGGCGAGGTCGAGGACATGGCCCGCGACGCCGCCGGCTACTACCCGAACGTCAAGCGCGAGGACATGCGCTTCGTGCTCGTCGACGTTGCCGACAAGATCCTCCCCGAGGTCGGGCCCAAGCTCGGCGAGTGGGGCAAGGAGCACCTTCAGGACCGCGGTGTCGAGGTCTACCTCAAGACCTCCATGGAGTCCTGCATCGACGGCCACGTGGTGCTCTCCAACGGCCTCGAGGTCGACTCCAACACCATCGTGTGGACCGCGGGCGTCAAGCCGAACCCGGCCCTGAAGCGCTTCGGTCTGCCGCTCGGTCCCCGCGGCCACGTCGACACCCGCCCCTCCCTCCAGGTGCAGGGCACCGACTACATCTGGGCCGCCGGCGACAACGCCCAGATCCCCGACCTGGCCGCCGGCGAGGGCGCGTGGTGCCCGCCGAACGCCCAGCACGCGCTGCGGCAGGCCAAGGTGCTCGGCGACAACGTCATCTCCGGGATGCGCGGCTTCCCGCAGAGCGACTACAAGCACGCCAACAAGGGCGCCGTCGCGGGCCTCGGCCTGCACAAGGGTGTCGCCATGGTCGTCCTGGGCAAGCTGCGCATCAGGCTGCGCGGCCGCCTCGCCTGGTACATGCACCGCGGCTACCACGGCCTGGCCGTGCCGACCTGGAACCGCAAGATCCGGGTCTTCGCCGACTGGACGCTCGGCATGTTCCTCAAGCGCGAGGTCGTCTCGCTGGGCGCGATGGAGAAGCCGCGCGAGGAGTTCTACGAGGCCGCCGCGCCGGTCACCGCCGCCGCGTCCGCCAAGGCCGAGACCGCAGTCAAGGCCGAGGCCGCCAAGGAGAAGGCCAACGCCGGCTGACCTCGCCACCATCCGTACGCCGAAGGGGCGTGAGCCATCCGTGGGGCTCACGCCCCTTCGGCGTACCGCGTGCCGGTGATTCCCGGAAACGGTAGGCATACCGGACGACTCCGGTGTGTTATGGGAGGAGTCGTCGCTCTCGAGTCGTCGCTTCTCCCCTCGGAGGTGTGCCATGGCCGGTGCCGCACCGCGGCTGCACGCACTCGCCGGAAGAGTCCTCGGAACTCCGCTCCCGGTGCGTCTTCGCGCCTGGGACGGCAGCGAGGCCGGTCCGCCCGGGGCGCCCGCCCTGGTGATCCGTCACCGCCGAGCATTGCGCAGGCTGCTGTGGCGGCCCGGTGAAATCGGCCTGGCCCGCGCCTGGGTGGCCGGCGAGATCGATGTCGACGGCGACCTGTACGCGCTGCTCGACCTGATCGCCGGCTTCCTCTGGGAGAGGGGCGACTCCGGCGCAAGCGACGAGGGCGCCTCCCGCCGGGGCCTGCTCGCCCTCGCGCGGGACCCCGCCGTACGGACCGCCGCCCGCGAACTGGTCGCGCTGGCCGGTCCGTGGCCCGCGCCGCCGCCCCCGCCGGAGGAGGCCCGCCGCCGCGGCGGCCTGCGGCACACCCGCCGCCGCGACCGCGCGGCCGTCAGCCACCACTACGACGTCGGCAACGACTTCTACGCGCTGGTGCTCGGCCCGTCGATGGTCTATTCGTGCGCCTACTGGGAGCCCGGCGGGACCCTCGAAGGCGCCCAGCGGGCCAAGCTCGACCTGATCTGCCGCAAGCTCGGCCTGCGCCCCGGGATGCGCCTCCTCGACGTCGGCTGCGGCTGGGGCTCGCTGGCCCTGCACGCCGCCCGCGCATACGGCGTGGACGTCGTCGGCGTCACCCTCTCCCGCGAGCAGGCCGGTTACGCGCGGAAGCGGATCGCCGAGGAGGGCCTGACCGACCGCGTCGAGATCCGTGTGCAGGACTACCGCGAGATCCCCGACGGCCCCTACGACGCCATCGCCTCGGTCGGCATGGCCGAGCACGTCGGCGCGGAGCGCTACCGCGAGTACGCCGAGGTGCTGCACCGGTTGCTGCCGCCCGGCGGGCGGCTGCTCAACCACCAGATCGCGCGGCGCCCGGTCGCGGACGAGGCGGCGTACGCCGTGGACGACTTCATCGACGCATACGTCTTCCCCGACGGGGAGCTCGCGCCGCTCGGCCGCACGGTGGCGCTGCTGGAGGAGGCGGGCCTGGAGGTGCGTGACGTCGACGTGCTGCGGGAGCACTACGCGCTGACACTGCGCGCATGGGTGCGGAACCTGGAGCGCGGCTGGGCGGACGCCGTGCGGCTCGTGTCGCCGGGGCGGGCGCGTGTGTGGCGCCTCTACATGGCCGCGTCGGCGCTGGCCTTCGAGCGCAACCGCATCGGCGTCAACCAGGTGCTGGCCGTCCGGACCACGCCTGACGGGGACTCCCGCCTTCCCCTCCGCCCCCGCCTCTGGGGCGGCTGACGCCTTCCCGGCGCGGGAAGGCGCGCGGAGTACCGCTCCGCGCACCGCGGGGCGGCACCCCCGGAAGGGCGCCGCCCCGCCGTCGGGGAAGGGGGGTCATTCGGTCTTGATGGCCGCCAGCATGTTGAGCCGCGCGGCGCGCCGCGCGGGCCACAGCGCCGCCAGGACCCCGACCAGCGCCGCCAGCCCCAGGAACACGGCCAGCCGGTCCCAGGGCAGTACCAGCGCGTACGTCGTCAGGCCCGCCGCGGCGATCAGCTCGCCGACGGCCCAGCCGAGGAAGACGCCGAGGCCGATGCCCAGCACCCCGCCGAACAGCGAGATCACCAGCGACTCCAGCCGCACCATCCGCTTCACGCCGCGCCGGTCGAGGCCGATCGCGCGCAGCATGCCGATCTCCTGCCCGCGTTCGAAGACCGACATCGCCAGGGTGTTCACGACGCCCAGCACGGCCACGACGACGGCCATGGCCAGCAGACCGTAGAGGATGTTCAGCAGCAGGCTGATCATCTTCGCGATGTCCTCGGAGATGTCCTGCTGGTCCTGGACGAGGACGGCCGGGTTGTTCCCGAGGGCCTTCTCCAGTGCGTCCTTCACCTGGGCGCTCGCGCCGTCCTGGGTCTTCACCATCACCTGCATGTCCGTCACCTTGGCCATGTGCGGGGTGAGGGTGCCGGTGTCCAGCATGATGCCGCGGACGAGCTGGTTGCTCTCGTACAGGCCGCTGACGGTGAGCGTGCCCCGCTTGCCGTCGGCGTAGGTGACACGGAAGTCGGAGCCGATCTTCCAGTCGTGCTGCCGCGCGGTGGTGGTGTCGACGACGACCTTGTCCCCGTCGGCGACGCCGGCCCAGGAGCCCTGCGTGAAGTCGAGCGTCAGCAGCTGGCCGATGGACGCGCCGTCGACGCCGGTCAGGTACTCGGTCTCGCCGTCGATACGGGAGGCGGAGTTGCGCAGCGGCGAGCTGGCCTCGACCGCGTCCAGCGCGGAGAGCTTCTTCTCCACGTCGGGGGAGAGGGGCGAGAAGTTCGCCATGGAGACCTGGTAGTCGGCCTTGAGGGAGTCGGCGGCCATCTTCCCGATGGCCTGCTGCACGCCGCCGGCGACGACGGTCAGTCCGGTGATCAGCGTCAGGCCGATCATCAGCGCGGACGCGGTGGCGGCGGTCCGGCGCGGGTTGCGCACCGCGTTCTGCCGGGCGAGCCTGCCGCTCACCTTGAACAGCCGCAGCACCGGCGCGGCGGCGGCGATCAGCGGGCGGGACAGCAGCGGCGTCAGCACGAAGACGCCGACCAGCAGGAGTGCCGCGCCCGCGCCCATCGGGAGCTTGCCGTCGTCCATGCCCGTCGCGTACAGCACCAGCGCGGCGCCCCCGCCGGCGAGCAGCGCGCCGAGGGTGTTGCGCAGCACCAGCGAACGCGTGGTGGCCGGGGCATGCACGCTGCCCATGGCGGCGACCGGCGGGATCTTCGCCGCACGCCGCGCGGGCAGCCAGGCGGCGAGCACGGTGACGAGGACGCCGACCACCAGGGCTGCGGCGCCGGTCGTCGGAGTGACGACCAGCGGACCGTCGGGCATCGCGCCGAGCCGGCCGACGAGGGCCCGCAGGCCGACCGCGATGCCGACCCCCGCACCGAGCCCGGCGACGGCCGCGACCAGGCCCACGCTGACGGCCTCGATCAGCACCGAACGGGTCACCTGGCGGCGGCTGGCACCGACCGCGCGCAGCAGCGCAAGCTCGCGGGTGCGCTGGGCGACGAGCATGGTGAAGGTGTTGGCGATGATGAAGACGCCGACGAAGAGGGAGATGCCGGCGAAGGCGAGCATGGTGGTCTGCATGCCCGACATCTGCTCTTCGATCATCTTCGACTGCTCGTCGGCGAGCTTCTGCCCGGTGACGGCCTCGGCCCGCTCGGGCAGGATGCCGGCGGCCTGCTTCTTCAGCTGCTGCTGCGAGGTCCCGGCGGCGGCCTCGAGCTGGATCTCGGTGTACTCGCCGGGCTTCGCGAACAGTTGCTGCGCGGTGGCGTTGTCGAAGAGCACCAGGGTGCCGCCTGCGGCGACGTTGCCGTCGTCGGTGGTGAAGACGCCGACGACCTTCTCCTCGCGCACCGGGCCGCTCACGGACATCCGGGCGGTGTCGCCGACCCGGTAGCCGGTGCGTTCGGCGGTGCGGGCGTCGAGGGCGATCTCGCCGCGCTGCTGCGGAGCCCGGCCGTCACGCATCGGGTAGCGCGGGTCCGCGCCGTCCGGTCCGCCGTAGTAGTTCGCGCCGCGGGTGCCCCAGCCGTCCCCGACCAGGTCGCCCTTCTTGTCGGCGACTGCGGTGAAGCCGGAGACGACGCCGGTCGCCGACGCGGCACCGGGCAGCTTCTCCGCCTCGTCCAGGGTCTGCTGGGTGAGGTTCGGGGGCGGGCCGGGCGCCGCGTCCTCCGCGTCTTTGCCGTCGCCGGGCTCGACGGCCACGTCGACGTGGCCGTAGCCCTTCTCGGAACTCTTCTGGAACGCCTCGGAGACGGTGGACGTGAAGACCAGAGTGCCGGAGACGAAGGCCACGCCGAGCATGACGGCGAGCACGGTCATCAGCAGCCGGCCCTTGTGCGCGAGCACGTTGCGCAGGGCTGTTCGGAGCATGTGTGAAGTCCTGGGTGAGCGTCCCGCGGCGGGCGCAGGACGGAGGCTGTGGGGTCTCGGGTGGGCTCGCCGCCGGCCGGACGCGGTCCGGTGAACGGCCTGAGGGGTGTCAGGCACCCCCTGGCTCACGCGCGGGGGTCGAGGGACTTCATGCGGTCCAGCACCGAGTCGGCGGTGGGGCCGGTGATGTCGTCGACGATGCGGCCGTCGGCGAGGAAGACGACGCGGTCGGCGTACGCCGCGGCGACCGGGTCGTGGGTGACCATGACGACGGTCCGGCCCAGCTCGCGCACGGAGTTGCGCAGGAAGCCGAGGACCTCCGCGCCGGAGCGGGAGTCCAGGTTGCCGGTCGGTTCGTCACCGAAGATGATCTCCGGCTTGGAGGCCAGCGCGCGGGCGACGGCGACGCGCTGCTGCTGGCCGCCGGAGAGCTGGTTGGGCCGGTGCTTGAGCCGGTCGGCGAGGCCGACGGTGTCCACCACGCGGTCCAGCCACTGCCGGTCGGGCCGGGTGCCGGCGATGTCCATCGGAAGGGTGATGTTCTCCATCGCGTTCAGCGTCGGGAGCAGGTTGAACGCCTGGAAGATGAAGCCGACGCGGTCCCGGCGCAGTTGGGTGAGCTTCTTGTCCTTGAGCGTGGTGAGTTCGGTGTCGCCGATGCGGGCGCTGCCGCTGGTGACGGAGTCGAGCCCGGCCATGCAGTGCATCAGGGTCGACTTGCCGGAGCCGGAGGGGCCCATGATCGCGGTGAACTGCGCCTGCCGGAACTCGACGGAGACGCTGTCCAGGGCAACCACCTTGGTCTCGCCCTGTCCGTAGACCTTGGACAGGTCCGTGGCACGGGCGGCGGCGACGCCGGTGTGCGCGGTGGCGGCGGCGGGGGCGCCGGTGAAGGTGGTGGTCACGAGGCTGAGCTCCTGTCGGGGTGGACTACCGGATGACGTGTCCATCGTCCCGGCCTTCCGCGACGCCGGGATCCGTCCGGGAACCGGTTTCCGGGGGAGCCTTGGGAGGTACGTCCGGGAGGCCCGCTCCTACCTGGGGAGGACGGCGCCCCTGAGACGCGGTCCGGTGCGGGCGCCTTCCCCGCGGTTGTGCAGACCGGACGGTTTGCGTCAATTCCGGCCCTCTTCCCCTGCCGCGAGGCAGAGCGGGGAACGCCCTCCGACCTGCTCTGACGTGTCGTCAGGTAGCCTTAAAATAAGACAACTTCGAGGACTCGATCCCCAGCTCGGGCGCGGTCCTGGATAGTCTCTCTCCGTACCCCGCGTGGGCCGTCGCTCACGCTCCGGCGTTGTGCCAGCTCCGTGCGGGGTGCGGGCGTGGAGCCAGTGCCCGGATGGTGGAATGCAGACACGACGAGCTTAAACCTCGTTGGCCCTCAGGGCCGTGCCGGTTCGAGCCCGGCTCCGGGCACCACCCCCTTTCCCTGCCGCCACGCCCCGCGCCCTCGACGAGGCCCCGTTCCGGTCGTTCCGTCCCGCCGTTCGGTGCGTTCGGCGTAAGGGTGTCGGCCGCTGCGTGGAGCCGGGGCGGAATGCAGGACGTGCACGCGCGTGAAAGCAACGTCGTGTCACTTTGTGGCGTCCCTTTCCTGTGCGCAATCCGGAGAGCGACGTTTGCGCGCACAAAGCGCCAGTGGTGCCACCACTGAAACGGTCGCGGTCCGTTGGTGATCCGCTGTGGTGCGGTGGTGCTCACCCCGGGCAAAAGCGCGCCCCATCAGGCTTGTTCGCGCCCTTCGCGTGCGTCGAGGCCGGTTTCCGCGCACCTGTTGACGGCCCATTGGCAGGCTTGTACGTTCCCTTTTCGAAATTGCTTGCCCACGGTTTGCGTTCCCCCCACAGTCACCTCGGCCGTGAGCAGCAGGTGTGCACGCCTTTTCCACGGGACTGCTCGTTCTACGCGCGTTCCCGACCCCCCACATGGAAGGCCACAACCTCATGACACGCTTCGCGAAGAGCGGCAGAGGCCGCCTCCTCTCCCGCAGCGCCGTCGGCCTCGCCGCCGGCGTCCTGGTCCTCACCGGCTTCTCCGCCACCGCCTCGGCCGCGGGCTCGGACGTCCCCCCGGCGCCGCGCGCCGGTGACACACGGGCGAACGCCGAGATCCTCGACGCGGCCTGCACCGTTCCCCCCACTCACGACCCGGCGATCATCAACATCGTCCATGACATCGCCACCCAGCGGGCCGTGACCCCGAAGGTCATGCTCGCCGCCTTCGAGGCGGGCTGGGTCGAGTCGCACATGCACAACCTCAACTGCGGCGACCGTGACTCGCTGGGTGTCTTCCAGCAGCGCCCGAGCCAGGGCTGGGGAACCCCCGAGCAGTGCATGGACCCGGTCCACGCCACGAACGCGTTCCTGGACCAGGCCATACCCAACGACGCGAACAACCCGGGCTACACCGCCGGTCAGCTCGCCCAGAGCGTCCAGCGCTCCGCGTACCCCGAGCGCTACGACCAGGCCGAGGGCATCGCCCATCAGCTGATCGCCGAGGCTGCGGCCACCTGACCGGCGAGCGCCGCCGCGGGCGCCGGGGTCCTCTCCTCACGGGGAGGGCCGCGGCTCCCCGCGCCGCGCCTCGTCGTGTGCACGATCTTCCGCCGTCCCGGCGCCGCGCGCACGGGACGGCGCACCCCCCACGATCTTGCCGGAGGAGAGCACATGCCCCTGTTTCCCCGCGGAATCCGAACCGCCCGCAGCACGGCAGCCGTGGCGCTGGCCGGTGGCGCACTGCTGACCGCGCTCACCGCCACACCGGCGGTCGCACAGCCCCACGGCCCGGCCTTCACCGGCGCCTGCCCCGCCGCCGGCGTCATCAGCCAGGACTACCACAGCGGTCATGACGGCCTCGACATCGCCAACAGCCGCGGTACGCCCCTCTACGCGGCGGACGCCGGTACCGTGACGCACTCCGGCACGGCCAGCGGCTACGGCCAGTGGATCCGCATTCGCCACGCGGACGGCTCGGTGACCGAATACGGCCACATGTACGAGCGCTTCGTCGCCGTCGGCGACACGGTCACCTCCGGCCAGCGGATCGCCTCCATGGGCAGCGAGGGTCAGTCCACCGGGCCGCACCTCCACTTCGAGGTGCACATCGACGGCGGCTTCGGGTTCGGCGACAACCCGCACGACTACATGGCCGCCCGGGGAGTCGGCTTCCCCTGTTAGGAGCCTGACGCTCCCGTCCGCGGGGCGGCGCCAGGCACGCACGGCGCCGCCCCGCGTCCCGCCGCGTTACGGCCCACCGCAGTGGCTTCGGCACGTCGCCGCGCGCCGCCGGGCGGTGAGGACCGGCCGCGCCGGGAGCCCGGGCACACACAGCGGCACACTGAGCACGCGTACTCATGTGCCGACGTGGATGCCGCGGTGGACTGGGGACATGACGACGATCCGTGACGCAGCGCCCGCCACCGCAGCCGAGGACGCCTCGTCCCCCGACGACTCTTCGTCCGTCGAGCCCACCACGTCCCCCGACGCCGGCTCGTCCGACGCGCCCGTTCCGCCCGGCGAGGTCGGCGGAGCGGCGCAGGTGGCCCGAAACCCGCAGTCGCGCGGCGACGCCCTCCTCGGCCGCGTCCTCGCCACCGTGGTGACGTTCCCGCTGGCCTACATCTGCTTCATCGTCCTGGCGATCGCCTCGATGGGCTGCGCCTCGTGCGGCGATGCGGAGGCCGCCCGTTTCCACGACTCCCTCGAACTCGCCCACGCCGTCTACCAGTGGGGACTGCTGCTGCCCGCCGCCCTGCTCGTCGCCTCATGGCTCCTCCCGCCCCGCCGCCGGTCCGCCGGCCTGCGCCCGGCCCTCGCCGCCCTGGCCCCCGTCCTGGTCGTCCTCCTCATGCTCGCGGCCCTCTCCCTCGTCGGGGCGGCGAGCTGAAGCACCGTGCGTCCGGGGCGAGTCCGCGGCCGGGTAAAGGGGAAAGCTGTGTACGGGGCGTCGGTCCGAAGCCGGGAGGCGGCATGGCGGTGCTGGTCTGCTCGTTGTACGTGCACGGGAACGGTCAGATGATCGAGCCGGGTGGGTACCGGCTGGTGCGCTTTCCCTACGGAAGCCGGGAGTCGTACGACCGGCACGGGATGCACCAGACCCAACAGCCCGACGGCGACGGGTCCACATATCCGGACGAGCGGTCAGGGCTGATCTGGCCCGCGGCCGACGGCTGGGGCGACCTGGTCGCGAACATCCACTGGGAGGCCGGTGACTACACCGAGCTGCGGGACCGCTTCGTGCGCGACCCGCTCGGCCTGGCGGGCGGGGAGGACTCGACCGGCACCGATCACCGGCGGCCGTCGCCCGGGATGCAGTGCTTCACCAAGACCCACGCGATCTTCGTGCATCCCGACACCCCGCTGGGCCTGAAGGTGGCGCACAACGACGACCGGCCCCGGCGCCTGCTCCACGCGCAGTTCAAGCTCGCGATCCACGTCTGAGCGGTGGGCCCCTCCCCGGTTCAGCCGGTCCGGGTCGCGGTACGGGAGGCGGGGGCGGGCGCCTCCCGCGTGACGAAGCTGTAGCAGGGCAGCGGGCCGCTGACCCGGAGCACCACGGCGTCCCGGTGCCGGGCCGCCAGGCGTTCGGCGACGGCACGGAACGCGTCCTGTCGTCTGGCGTCGACGAGGAAAGAGGTGCTGCGCACGGAGTCGGGCGCCGCCGGCCCCTCGGCCGACGCCACGGCCAGCGCCGCCAGGTCGTCCATCACCTCGCGGGCCGCGTGCCGCGCCCGGCGGCCCAGGCCGGCCGCCACCGTCTCGCCCAGCCGGATGCTCGCCACGTAGCCGGGGTCCCGGTGCAGCTCGTCCCGCAGCCTCCGCACCTGCGGGTCCTCGCGCATCAGCGCTTCCAGGCCGTCATCGGACACGGCCGCCTTGACGTTCAGTTCGAGCCGGCCGGCCACGCGCTCCAACGACTCCAGATGCCACGGCTCGGCGGCGGCGAGTCGTTCGCGGACCGTCTGCTCGTCCGGGGCGACGCTGCCGAAACCCATCGGCAGCACCGGTCGCCCGCCGGACGCGAGGGCCAGCAGCAGGTCCCAGTGGGCCGGCAGATCACGGCGCCGGGCGCGGAGCCCGGCGGGCGCGTCGCTGACGACGGCGGCGGTCGACCGTGCGGTGACGAGCCGCAACTCCCCGGGTGGCGCGCCCACACCGCACAGTGCGGCCGGCAGGCGGCGGCCGGGACGCACCACGCCGTACAGGTAGAGGCCCGTCCCGTCCACGGTTCAGCCCTCCCGCGTGCGTCGACGTTCACGCTGCACTGCTGCCACGGGCACCATTGTGGGAACGCGGGGGCTTGGCCCGCGCCTTCTGCTGGACCATGCGGGTCAACGGAAAGGTCACTCGCGGTCTCGGAACAATCACGGCCCTTTCGCTCGTTCTCACCGCTGCACTAGCGTGCTGTTTTTGCCCAGGCATTACTCTGGAGGCAAGGCCGCGCCGTGCGGTCATGGAGGAGTGAGATGAGGAGCAGCAACCCGGTCTTCTCGCGACGGGGACTCAGCCGAGACGGCGGTGCCGCCACCGGTTTCGCCGGCCAGCAGCAGGCCGGGAACCCGTACGCGGCCGGTCCGGCGGCGAACAACCCGTACGCGACCAACCCCTACGCGCAGCAGACCGCTGCGCCGGGACAGCCCCACCCGCAGGGTGCCCCGCCGGCCGCGCCGGCGCAGACCGGCCGGATGACGATCGACGACGTCGTCGCCCGTACCGGCATCACCCTGGGCACGGTCATCGTCACGGCCGCCGCCGCGTGGATCCTGAACGTCAGCCTCGGCGTCGCCATCGCCGCGGCGCTGATCGCGATGGTCCTGGCCTTCGTGCAGATCTTCAAGCGCAAGGCCTCGCCCGCGCTGATCCTGGGCTACGCGGCCTTCGAGGGCGTGTTCCTGGGCGCGATCAGCAACTACCTCAACAGCTATGTCGGCAACGGCGTGGCGATGCAGGCGGTGCTCGGCACCATGGCGGTCTTCGCCGCGGTGCTGTTCATGTACAAGCAGCGGATCATCCGTGTGACCCGGCGCTTCTACAAGTTCGTGATGGCGGCCGCGATCGGCTTCATCCTGCTGATGGGCGTCAACCTGCTGTTCGCCGTGTTCGCGGGCGGTGACGGCCTCGGGTTCCGCTCCGGCGGTCTCGGCATCCTGTTCGGCGTGCTCGGCGTCGTGCTCGGCGCCGCCTTCCTCGCTCTGGACTTCAAGCAGGTCGAGGACGGCATCGCCTACGGCGCGCCGCGCGAGGAGTCGTGGCTGGCCGCGTTCGGTCTGACCCTGACCCTGGTCTGGATCTACCTGGAGTTCCTGCGGCTCCTGTCCATCCTCAACAGCGACTGACCCGGCGGCCCACGGCGGCCGGAGCAGACGTGGGAAGGGCCCGCGAGGCGAACGCCTCGCGGGCCCTTCCGTCTGTCCGTTCCGGGTTCGGTGCCCTTCCGGAGGGCGTGGTCACAGGTGGCGCGCGGCGCGCCTCAGGTCGTACTCGTGGACGATCGCCTTGGCGTAGCCGTAGGTGAGGTTATGCTCCCCGCGGAGCCAGCTCACCTTTTCCTCGAAGCGGAAGAGGGACGGCCCTTCGTCGACGGTGCGGATCCACTCGGAGATCTCGCGACCGGTGCACTGCGGAATGCGGGAGAGCAGGTTCTGATGGGTCTCGGCGGAGAAGGTCTGGGACATCGGCGCCTCCGGATGCTGCCGCTTGGAGTCCTTCCCGCCACGGTGCCTGAGTGCGGGGGTATTGGCAACCGTCCCGCTCCGTGGATCGGGGGCGCACGGTTGCTCGGCCGGTGACGCGTAAGGTGGCGGCGTGCTGGATGCGACGCCCTTGACCGACGAGGTGGACCTTCTCGCGGACCGGCTGCGGGCGATGCCGCAGAGTGCGCTGCTGCGCGGCGCGGCAGCCGAGGCGCATGGTCTGGCCGCGGAGTTGGCGCGTCGCGCCCAGCTGCTGGAGTTCCCGGGCCGGGACCCGCGGCCGCTGCCGGAGGCGGGCCCGTTCGCGGCGGGCGACCAGCTCTCCGTCGCCGGGCACGACCTGGCGGTGGCGCTGGCCGACTCCGGTACGCGGGAGCAGCTCACTGAGGTGCTCCGGCTGGTCACCGAGGTCGGAGCGAAGCTGTGACCGGAGCGGCGCGTCCCGGCTACAGCGAGGCGATGACCCGGTCGGCGAGCAGGTAGATCCGGTCGTCGCCGATCTCGAACGTCAGCGAGTAGGCGCCGGAGACGCTGGAGCCGCCCAGCAGCAGCGGGGTGAGACCCGCGTCCAGCGCGTCGGCGAGCTGCTCGGCCGTCTCCCGGTGCCCGGGGGACATGCAGACGGTGGTGCCGTCCTCGAACGCGTAGATGTCCAGGGTGCCGAGCGGGCCGGGCCGCACGTCCAGCAGCGGCGTTCGGGCGTCGGCGAGCTCGGTCAGGCGGCGCACGGTCCGCTCGTGCTCGGCGAGCGTCGGCGTGCCGGCAGCGGGGACCGGGGAGGGGCCGACGGGCTCGCCGGAGAGGGTGAAGTCCGGGTGCGAGGGGTGGCGCCGGCGGGCGGCCGCCAGTTCGGCGTCGTCGGCGCCCGCGTCGTCGGTGTCCGCGGTGAACGGGTACGGGTCGTCGTACGCGCCGAGGTCCGTGAGGCCCGGGTAGTCGTCCAGGGCACCGGTGAGAGCGGCGCCGAAGGGGCTCTCTCGGTCGTCGGTGAGGTCGTCGGTGAGGCCGTCGCCCGGTTCTGCCTGGCGGGGCACGAACAGGTCCCCGTCGCGGTCCTTGAGGCCCTCGGAGCCGTCGAGGCGCCCGTCGAGCAGGGCCTCCAGCAAGGCGCGGTCCGCTTCCGGGGAGACCTCGTACTCGGTGCCGTGCCCGGCGAGGAGCGACGCCTCGCCGTCCCGGGTCTCCTGCGCGGCCCAGAAGGCGCGCGCCTCGGCCAGTTCCCGCTCGCGTTCCTCGGCGAGCGCCTGGGCCACCGCGGTGCGGATCTCTTCGACCGGAGCGGGGCGGGCCGCGGGCACCGACAGGGCGGACATGGCAGACATGGCCGCCGTGGCGGTGTCTGCGGTGGCGCGGGCCGCGACCGCCGTGTCCAGGCGGCCGCCCAGGTCGGCGAGTTCGCGGTGCAGACCGCGCAGCAGGAGGAGGGCGGCGCCGCCCAGCGCGATGGCCAGGCCCGCGGCCGCCAGCAGGATGAGGGATATGGCGCTCACTGAGGTACTCCCGGTTCCGTTTCGGTCTCCCGAATTCCTACCGCAGTTTCTCGGTAAGACTTGCACGACCGTAGTGCAAAGCGCCATCAATGGGACAGATGGAAATGCACGGCGGTCCGGGATCTACGTTCGTGACCAGGAAGAACGCAGCGCCCCCAGGGGATATATCACATCCTGAGGGCGCTTCGAACTCGTCGGGACGGAGAAAGTGAGGCGGGCAACAATTCCGATCTGTTCGATTGCATTTCCCTGCCGAAAGTGACCGGCAGGTGACGCTCGGCTCAAATTCTCGCTCGTTCGGCCGGTGTGATCGGGAAAGCGCTCAGCTGAGCCGTTCCAGCACCATCGCCATGCCCTGACCGCCGCCGACGCACATGGTCTCCAGGCCGAACTGCTTGTCGTGCCACTGGAGGGAGTTGAGGAGCGTGCCGGTGATGCGGGCGCCCGTCATGCCGAAGGGGTGGCCGACGGCGATGGCGCCGCCGTTGACATTCAGCCGGGCCAGGTCGATGCCGAGGTCCTGGTAGGACGGGATGACCTGCGCGGCGAACGCCTCGTTGATCTCGACCAGGTCGATGTCGCCGATCGTCATCCCGGCCCTCGCGAGGGCCTGCTTCGACGCCTCCACGGGGCCGAGGCCCATGATCTCCGGCGACAGCCCGGACACGCCCGTCGACACGACGCGGGCCAGCGGCGTGACGCCCAGCTCCCGGGCCTTGGTGTCCGACATGATCACCAGGGCGGCGGCGCCGTCGTTGAGCGCGCAGCAGTTTCCGGCGGTGACCCGGCCGTCGGGCCGGAACACCGGCTTCAGCCCTTCGACGCCCTCCAGTGTCACGCCCGCGCGCGGTCCGTCGTCCTTCGCCACGACGGTGCCGTCCGGCAGCGTGACGGGAGTGATCTCGCGCTCCCAGAAGCCGTCGGCGAGGGCCTTTTCCGCGAGGTTCTGCGAGCGCACTCCGAACTCGTCCATCTCGCGCCGCGAGACGCCCTTGTGCCGGGCGAGGTTCTCGGCGGTCTGGCCCATCGCGACGTAGATGTCGGGGACCTTCCCGTCCTCGCGCGGGTCGGTCCACGTCTCGGCGCCGTTCTCCGCCCGGTCCGCCGTACGGGCCTCCGCGTCCGCGAACAGCGGGTTGTGGGTGCCGGGCATGCCGTCCGACGAACCGTTCGCGAACCGCGACACGGTCTCGACGCCGGCCGACACGAACACGTCGCCCTCGCCGGCCTTGATGGCGTGCATCGCCATCCGGGTCGTCTGCAGCGAGGACGAGCAGTAGCGGGTGACGGTGCAGCCCGGAAGGTGGTCCATGCCGAGTTGTACGGCCACCACGCGGCCCAGGTTGTGGCCCTGCTCGCCGCCGGGGAGACCGCAGCCGAGCATCAGGTCGTCGATCTGCCTCGGGTCCAGCTGTGGAACCTTCGCCAGGGCGGCCTTGACGATGTCCGCGGTCAGGTCGTCCGGGCGCACGTCCTTCAGCGAGCCCTTGACGGCACGGCCGATCGGCGAACGGGCGGCGGAGACGATCACGGCTTCGGGCATCACGGGCTCCCTCGGGGCGGCGTGGACGGGCGGGTCTGTCACGTGAAGCTACCCGCACGTAGGGGGCGGGTCACGGCTCCCACGGTGTGACGCGGACCTCTTTCCTAAGCGTACGCTTTCCCCTCCGGGTGCCTGCCGACGTCCCCCAGCCCGCCCCCGGCCCTGTCGCTGCCCGGTCCGCCACGGCCTGCCCATGGCCCCGGGCCCCCGGCGGAGGGGTTCGGGCGGGTGTCGGACCTGCGATGGCCACGTCCCCGAGGGGAGTGGCCCGGCTCCAGGCTGCGGCCCGGCCGGGCTCGGGGGAGGCGCTGCCGCGTGGGCCGGCCGCGGGCGTCAGCGCGCGTCGGCGTCGGCGGGGCGGGCCGGTTCGCGGTCCTCCGCGGGCGGCAGGCGCCGTCGGCGGCGGTGCTTGAGAAGGGCCCACGGTCCGCGCACGGAGGCGACCTCCGTGCCGCCCTCGGCCGCGGCCTCCGCTGCCGCGCGGGCCACCGGCAGGATGCCCTCGCGGCGGCGCGCGTCGGGCCGTTCCTCCTCCGTCGGCCACAGGCCCAGCGTCGCGCACACCGTCGGCAGTATCGCCATCGCGGCGGTCGCGTATCCCTCCGCCGAGGGGTGGTAGTTGTCGGGGCTGAACAGCTCCCGCGGGTTGGCCTGGAACTCCGGCCCCAGCAGCTCGCCCAGGGAGACCGTGCGGCCGCCCTCCTCCACCACCGCGATGGTCTGCGCGGCGGCGAGCTGACGACTCAGCCGTCGTGCGATCCAGCGCAGCGGCTGAGCGACGGGCTCGATCGTGCCGAGGTCGGGGCAGGTGCCCACGACGACCTCGCAGCCCGCGGTGCGCAGCCGGGCGACCGCGTCGGAGAGCAGGCGCACGGACCGTGCGGGCGGCATCCGGTGCGTGACGTCGTTGGCGCCGATCATCACCACGCACACGTCGGGTGCCCCGTCGCGTTCGCCGAGCAGCATGGTGACCTGGCGTTCCAGGTCGTCGGACTGCGCGCCGGGCAGCGCGACGTTCCGGAACTCGACCGGCCGCTCGGCGACCGCCGCCAGCGCGGAGGCCAGCAGTGCGCCGGGCGTCTGGCGGGGGCGGTGCACGCCCTGGCCGGCGGCCGTGGAGTCGCCGAGCATGGCCAGCCGGAGCGGACGGACGTGCGGGCCGCCGAACTCGCCGTGCCCGCCGGCCCGGTGCCGGGCGGCGTACGCTGCTCCGTAGAGGCCGTCCGCCACGGGTGGCGAGTCGTCGGAGCCGCCCACCCGGCGTTTGGCGATCTGCGCCTCGGTGAACAGCAGACCTACGGCCGCGCCCCCGATCAGCCCGAGGCCCCCGCTGCCGTACGCGGCAGCGGTTGCGATCCGGCGCGCCACTCTGGCGGTCGCCGCCTTCGACATCGGCATGGTGGTGGTCCGCCTCCCAGTGTTTCGATACGTGACGAGTGGGCGGTGCGTTCAGTTCCGCCGAGCTTCCTTCCTCAACACTGTGTTGCCCCGCGTAGCCCTCCGTGATACGCGCCCCGGGCGTGCGCGTGGTGCGCAATAGGGTGTCGACACGGGTAGAGAGGTGGCGGCAACCGCTGGATTCACCTGGGGGCGAACCCCCCGAAAACCTGACAAGGGTCAACCCCCGAGAGGCGTGGAGAACAGGTGCAGTATCACGAGTCGATGATCGATCTTGTCGGCAACACCCCGCTGCTCAAGCTGAACAGCGTCACGAAGGGCCTGCGGGCGACCGTGCTGGCGAAGGTCGAGTACTTCAACCCCGGCGGCTCGGTGAAGGACCGCATCGCCGTGCGCATGATCGAGGCGGCGGAGCGCAGCGGCGCCCTGCAGCCCGGCGGGGTGATCGTCGAGCCCACCTCGGGCAACACCGGCGTCGGCCTGGCGATCGTGGCCCAGCAGAAGGGCTACCGCTGCATCTTCGTCTGCCCGGACAAGGTGTCGCTGGACAAGATCAACGTGTTGCGCGCGTACGGCGCCGAGGTGGTCGTTTGCCCGACGGCGGTGGACCCCGAGCACCCCGACTCGTACTACAACGTGTCCGACCGTCTGGTGCGCGAGACGCCCGGCGCCTGGAAGCCGGACCAGTACAGCAACACGGACAACCCGCGGTCGCACTACGAGACCACCGGCCCGGAGCTGTGGAAGCAGACCGACGGGCGGATCACGCACTTCGTGACCGGCATCGGTACGGGCGGCACGATCTCGGGCACCGGGCGCTACCTCAAGGACGCCAGCGAGGGGAAGGTCCGCGTCGTCGGCGCCGACCCGGAGGGGTCGGTCTACAGCGGCGGTTCCGGGCGCCCCTACCTGGTGGAGGGCGTCGGTGAAGACTTCTGGCCGGACGCCTACGACCGTGAGGTCGCGGACGAGATCGTCGCCGTCTCCGACAAGGACTCCTTCCAGATGACGCGCCGCCTCGCCCGCGAGGAGGGCCTGCTGGTCGGCGGCTCGTGCGGCATGGCCGTCGTGGCCGCGCTGCGGGTCGCCGAACGGCTCGGGGAGGACGACGTCGTGGTGGTGCTGCTGCCGGACGGCGGTCGCGGCTACCTCAGCAAGATCTTCAACGACGAGTGGATGAACGACTACGGCTTCCTGGAGGAGGGCGAGTCCGCCGCGGGGCGGGTCGGCGACGTGCTGCGCTTCAAGGAGGGGCCGATCCCTTCGCTCGTCCACATGCACCCGGAGGAGACCGTCGGCGAGGCGATCGAGGTGCTGCGCGAGTACGGCGTCTCGCAGATGCCGGTGGTCAAGCCCGGCGCCGGCCACCCGGACGTCATGGCCGCCGAGGTCGTCGGCTCGGTCGTGGAGCGGGAACTGCTGGACGCGCTGTTCACACAGCGGGCGTCGCTGGGCGAACCGCTGGAGAAGCACATGAGCGCGCCGCTGCCCCACGTGGGCTCGGGGGAGAGCGTCGGGGACCTGATGGCGGTGCTGGAGGGCGCGGACGCGTCGCTCGTCCTGGAGGACGGGAAGCCGACGGGCGTCCTGAGCCGGCAGGACCTGCTGGCGTTCCTGGCGCGCGACAAGTAGCGCTGTGGGCCGCCCCCGCCGCCGGGGGCGGCCCTCGAGTTCGGGGGCCGTGTACGGCCCGCGCGGGCCGTGCGGAGCGCGGCCCGTCAGGTCCAGCCGTCGGCGTCCGCGTCGCGGGAGCCGCGGCGGCCGAAGACGTCACGCGCCGCCTGGACGGCGTTGACCGCGACGACGCCGGTCCAGCACACGAGGAGTCCGGCCAGGCCGGCATTGACGACGGCGATGGCCGAGAGGGGGACCGCCAGCACCAGGGAGGTGACGGCGAGCCACAGCCGTGGACCGAGGCCGTCGGGGTAGGCAGGGGACGCCGAGGACAGCGCCCCGCCGCGCACCCCCGCACCGTGGCCGCGGGCGACCTCCATCTGCCGTTCCGCGAGCTGGCGCCGCACGCGGCGTTCCACCGCGCCGTCCAGCTTCTCCAGAAAGCTCTCGACGAGCTCGTCCTCGTACTCGGGACCCAGCTCCTTGCGTGTCTGCAAGGTCGCGTCGAGGTCCTTCCGCAGCTCACCGCCGCTGCCGCCCATGCTCTCCATGGTGTTCACCGTACGGAGCGCGCGGGTGCCGCACAGTGGGGCCAGCCCCCCACTCGCCCGGGGGACACGCCCCCGCTTGCCCGTTCTGCATAGAGTCATGCAGAGTCGACGGGTGATGAATGGTGACCAGGCGGCTGCGGGGAACGGCGTCCCGGCGAGTGGGCGGCTGCAGCAGCTCTTCGAGGGGCGGCGGCTCACTCCGACGCAGCGCCGGATCGCGCACTGCATGGTGCGGCGCGCGGCCGACGCGCCGTTCCTGTCCAGCGTGGAGCTGGCCGAGCTGGCGGGCGTCAGCCAGCCGTCGGTGACCCGGTTCGCGGTGGCTCTCGGCTTCGACGGCTACCCCGCCCTGCGCCGCCACCTGCGGGAGGTGCCGGCCACCGCGCCTGTCCCCGGGGAGGGCGAGTTTGCGCCGCCGAACGCATACCAGCAGGCCGTGCGGGCGGAGATCGACAACCTCCGGCACCTCGCCGAACTGCTGGCCGACCCGGAGCCGGTCGAGCGGGCGGGACGGCTGCTCGCCGCCTCGCCCACGCTGCCGGTCCTCGGCCTGCGCGCCGCCTCCGCGCAGGCGCGGGGCTTCGCGTACTTCGCCGCCAAGGTCCATCCGGACGTGCGGCTGCTGGACGAGAGCGGCTCGATGCTGTCCGACCGGCTGGAGGCGGCGGCACGCGCCGGGGCGAACGTGCTGCTGTGCTTCGCCCTGCCGCGCCACCCGCGGGAACTGGCGGACGCGCTGGAGCAGGCGCGGGGCTCCGGGCTGCGCGTGATCACGGTCGCGGACAGCGCGTTCGCGCCCGTCGCCGGCCCGGACGACCTGCTGCTGCCCGCCGCCGTCGGCACTGGGCTGGCCTTCGACACCGCCTGCGCGCCGATGCTGCTGGGCCGGGTGCTGCTGGAGGCGATGTGCGACGGCCTGCCCGACGCGCAGGCCCGTCTGGAGGAGTTCGACGCCCGCGCCGCGGCGCGCGGGCTCTTCCTCGACTGAGCCCGCGCGCTGCCCCGCGCCCCCCGGGGCGGCCGCTCCGCAGGGTCAGCGCGGATCGCGCCCCAGGAACGCCACCAGCCGATCGCCCGGGTCCGCCCGCGCCGGAACCGCCACCGGCAGGGCGAACAGCGGGTACCGTTCGGCCGGTTCCGGGACCAGCCCGCGGGCCGCGCGCAGCAGCGCGGCCGCCAGGGCGGGCGGTATCGGGCGCGGCAGTCCGGTCGCGCGGCCGATGTCCCAGCCGTGCACGGCGACCTCCAGCGCGCCCGCCGCCGCGAGGGCGGCGCTCTCCAGCGGCCACCCGTCCACCGTGACCACCGCCTGCCCGCGCCGCCCCCGCCCCGGCGCGCGCGCCGCGCAGGCGCCCAGCAGCCGGGAGGCGTGCAGACGGAACGCCGCCACCGGGTCGCCGCACGCCTCGGCGGCAGGCAGCAGACCCACGCGTCCCGCCGCGGTGCCCTCGTGCAGCGCGGCCAGCGAGTCGTTCGCGTGGCCCAGCAGCGCCGCCAGGTCCCAGCCGCGGCAGGGCGTCGGCCGGGACAGCAGCGCCGGGGTCACCTGGCGCACGCTGCACAGCGCGTACCCGACGGCCCGCTCCAGCAGTTCCGCGCTCTCCGTCTCCTCTCCCCGCCCGGCCATGACCTGCCGTCAGCGGCCTTCGCCGGGCACCTGGATGAACTGGAGGAAATTGCCGTCCGGGTCGATGACGGTGGAGAAGAACACCCCGTCGCCGACGTCCTCCACGGGGCGGACCCACGTCACGCCGAGGGTGTTCAGGTGCGCCTCGGCGGCGCGGATGTCGGTGACGCTGATGTTGACCATGTACCGGCCGGGCTCGGCCGGCTTGCCCTCGATGTCGTCCCGCCCGTCGAAACCGACGTACATGCCGCCCGCCACGAGCAGCATGTGCTCCTGCCACACCGCGCCGAGCGGCTCCAGCGCCGCCCGGTACCACGCCACGAGCCGGTCCGGGTCGGTGCTGGCGATCAGCACGCCGCTGGTGCCGAGGACGTCCTTCGTCGCTGCCATGGTGGGGCTCCCTCCGGGGTCGGTACGGTCCGCGCTCGCGGCACCGTGCTCATCCGTACCGACCCCCGGGGGACCCGGAAATCATCGGCCGGGGCCGGCCCCGTCGCTCTTCGCCCGCTCGCCGGCTCCGTCGTCGGACTTCCCGTCGGAGGCGGAGGCGCGCAGCACCAGCTTGTTCACGACCCACAGCGCGATGCCGATGGCCACCAGCACGCCCGCCCGGACGTAGACACCGGTGTCGCGGTCGGCCAGCGGGCTGGCCAGCACCAGCGCGGTGACCGCGCCGACGACCGGCAGTACGGTCGGGGTGCGGAAGTGGTGGTGCGCGACGCGGTCCTTGCGCAGCACCAGCACCGCCACGTTCACCACGAAGAACACGCACAGCAGCAGGAACGAGGTGGTGTCGCCCAGGCCGCCGATCTCCCCCGTCGACACCAGGCCGACGGCGATCAGGGACACGAAGACGATGCCCACCACGGGCGTGCGGCGGGAGGGCAGTACGCGGCCCATGCCGCGCGGGATGACGCGCTCGTTGGCCATGCCGTAGACGAGGCGGGACGCCATCATGATGTTGATCAGGGCGGAGTTGGTCACCGCGAAGAGCGCGATCAGGGCGAACAGCTTGGGCGGGAAGTCCAGCCCGCCGGCCTCGACCACCTCCAGCAGCGGCCCGGACGACGACTCCAGCCTCTGTGGTGTCACCAGCAGCGAGGAGACCAGCGCGACCAGGATGTAGATCGTGCCGGTGAAGGCCACGCCGATGAACAGCGCCTTCGGGAACGTACGGGAGGGCCTGCGGGTCTCCTCGGCCATGTTCACCGAGTCCTCGAAGCCGACGAAGGCGAAGAACGCCAGCGCCGTCGCTCCCAGCACGCCGCTCACCACGGCCTGGCCCGTGCCCGTATCGATCTCGGTCAGCCGCGAGGGCTCGCCGTCGCCCGACAGCACCGCCCACACGCCGATCGCGAGGATGACCGCCAGGCCCGTCAGCTCGACCACGGTCAGCACCACGTTGGTCTTCACCGACTCCGACACGCCGCGCAGCGTCAGCGCCGCGAGCGCGAGCACGAACAGGATCGCGATGAGCGTCGGCGGGATGTCCACGAACGTCTGGAGGTAGTCGCCGCTGAACGCGCGCGCCGCCGCACTCGCCGAGGACAGGCCCGACGACATCACCATGAACGCCACGATGAACGTCAGGAACGGCACCCGGAACGCCTTCTGCGTGTACAGCGCCGCGCCCGCCGCCCGCGGGTACTTGCCGACCAGTTCCGCGTACGAGGCGGCGGTCAGCAGTGCCACCACGAAGCTGATCGCGTACGGCAGCCACAGCGCGCCGCCGACCCGTCCGGCGATCTCGCCGGTCGTCGCGTAGATGCCGGTGCCCAGGATGTCGCCGACGACGAACAGGACGAGCAGCTTCGGTCCGATCGCACGCTTCAGCGGTGTACGGCCCTCGTCCTCTGCGCCGCCGACGGCACCCGGCCCGTCTGCATGGAGTTGATTCGCCATGGCCGGAAGGGTTCCCCGGCGCTCGCAGAGAATGCTCCTCCGCGCCGCCGTGCGATGGCGGGGTCCTGTCGGGCGGGGCCTGCGCTCCGGACGGTGCGGAGGCCGACGTTCAGAGCAGGGCGTCGCGGTGGAGACCGCCGGACTCGGCGACGAGGTCGCCGAGGGACTGCGGCGCGCGGACGGTGCGGAAGCGCACCGTGTCGCCCTCGGCGACGAAGCCGTGAACTCCGGGCCGGGGGAGCGAGTTGTAGCCGAACGGGTTGGAGAAGTAGTACGCCCCGGTGTCCAGCAGGGCCGCGTGGTCCCCGCCGGCCAGCAGCGGCAGGTCGCGGCCCTTGGCGACCAGGTCTCCCGCGAAACAGCAGGGACCGGCGACGTCCTGGGTGACCTCAGGGCCCTCCTTGGGCAGCCCCTTGGCGTCGTAGGCCGCCACCCGGATCGGCCAGGCATCCGGCGCGAACACCGTGCGCACGGCGACCTGCGCGCCCGCGTGCGTCACGGCGATGGGGCGCCCGCCCGCGGACTTGGCGTACTCGACCCGCGCCACGATCACGCCCGCCTTGGCGAGCAGCGACCGCCCGAATTCGGTGACCAGCCCGTAGCGGCCGTCGAAGAGGCCGGGGACCTGAGCGGCCAGCAGCCGCGCGTAGTCCGCGTAGCCGGGCGTGACCTCGTCGGTGGCGAAGTTGACCGGCAGGCCGCCGCCGATGTCCAGCACGGTGATCTGCTGCCGTCCGACGGCCGCGTTGATCTCCTCCGCCAGCTCGTACGTCGCCCGGACCCCGGCCGCCATGTCGGCCAACGGCATGCCCTGCGAACCGACGTGGCAGTGCAGCCGGGTCAGCCAGGGGCGGGCCCGGTAGGCCTCGACGACCCAGGCCCGCGCCCCTTCGTCACGCAGCGCGATGCCGAACTTCGAGGTGGCCGTCGCGGTGCTCATGGCGTCGATGGCGCCGCCGCCGATCTGCGGGTTGATGCGCACGCCGATCGCCTCCTCCCCGGCCGCGCGCGCCCCGCGCGAGCCGTCGGAGAGGAGGTCGTCGAGGCGGGCCAGCTCCTCGGGGTTGTCGGCGTTCAGGGCGATGCCCAGATCCAGGGCCTCGCGCAGTTCGGCGATGGTCTTGGCCGGGCTGTCCAGCACCGTGCGGCAGGCCGGCACGCCGGCTGCGCGGGCGAGGGCCAGCTCGCCGGGGCTGGCCACCTCGGCGCCGATGCCGAAGTCGTCGAGGAGCCGCAGCACCGGCACGAGCGAGCCCGCCTTCACGGCGAAGGTGTGCAGCACGCGCTGGCCCTCGCCCGCCACCTCGGCGAAGGCCGCGTGCAGGGCCGCGGCGGTCTCCCGGATCGTCGTGAGGTCGAGCAGGGCGGCGACCGGCAGACGGCCGCCGTCGATCAGGCCGTCCGCCACGGCGGCGCGTACGGCCAGGTCACGGCGGTGGGCGAGGGACCGGGACGGGGCGGGTGCGGGAGGGCCTGCGGGTTCCATGACTCCCAGCCTGTCATCCCCGCCGGGGGAATCCGACGGTGGTTGTTGACTGAAAATATTCACTCCGTAGGGTGTATGAATAGATGGATGCTCCGTGCCGGACACTCGGGGACACCCGGGCGGGCAGGAGCGGGCCGACACCGACCACTCACACCGACCGTCCACCGACCAGGGAGGCAGCGTCATGGCAGGACCCCGACCCGTACGGGCGCCGCGCGGCACCGAGCTGACCGCACGGGGCTGGCAGCAGGAGGCCGCCCTGCGGATGCTCCAGAACAACCTCGACCCCGAGGTCGCCGAGCACCCCGACAAGCTGGTCGTCTACGGCGGTACGGGCAAGGCCGCCCGCGACTGGCGGTCCTTCGACGCGATGGTCCGCACGCTGCAGACCCTCAAGGACGACGAGACGATGCTCGTCCAGTCCGGTCGCCCCGTCGGCGTCATGCAGACCCACGAGTGGGCGCCGCGCGTGCTGCTCGCCAACTCCAACCTGGTCGGCGACTGGGCGAACTGGGAGGAGTTCCGGCGCCTGGAACAGCTCGGCCTGACCATGTACGGCCAGATGACCGCCGGTTCCTGGATCTACATCGGCACCCAGGGCATCCTCCAGGGCACCTACGAGACCTTCTCCGCCGTCGCCGCCAGGAAGTTCGGCGGCACGCTCGCCGGCACCCTCACCCTCACCGCCGGCCTCGGCGGCATGGGCGGCGCCCAGCCGCTCGCCGTGACGATGAACGACGGCGTGGTCATCTGCGTCGAGTGCGACCCCTCGCGGATCGAGCGGCGCATCGAGCACCGCTACCTGGACGTGCGCGCCGACTCCCTCGAGCACGCCCTCCAGCTCGCCACCGAGGCGCGGGACGCCCGCCGTCCGCTGTCCGTCGGCCTGCTCGGCAACGCCGCGGAGATCCTTCCCCGGATGCTGGAGATGGACGCCCCCATCGACATCGTCACCGACCAGACCTCCGCCCACGACCCGCTCGCCTACCTTCCCGTCGGCGTCGAGTTCGCCGACATGGCCGACTACGCGGCGGAGAAGCCCGCCGAGTTCACGCAGCGTGCGCAGGAGTCGATGGCCCGGCACGTCGAGGCGATGGTCGGCTTTATGGACGCCGGCGCGGAGGTCTTCGACTACGGCAATTCGATCCGCGGCGAGGCCCGGACAGCGGGCTACACGCGCGCCTTCGACTTCCCCGGCTTCGTCCCCGCCTACATCCGGCCGCTGTTCTGCGAGGGCAAGGGCCCCTTCCGCTGGGCCGCGCTCTCCGGCGACCCCAAGGACATCGCCGCCACCGACAAGGCGATCCTCGACCTCTTCCCCGAGAACGAGTCGCTCGCCCGCTGGATCCGGATGGCCGGTGAACGCGTCCGCTTCCAGGGCCTGCCCGCCCGTATCTGCTGGCTCGGCTACGGCGAACGCGACCGCGCGGGCGAACGCTTCAACGACATGGTGGCGAGCGGCGAGCTCTCCGCACCGCTGGCGCTCGGCCGCGACCACCTCGACTGCGGCTCGGTGGCCTCCCCGTACCGCGAGACCGAGTCCATGCTCGACGGGTCCGACGCCATCGCCGACTGGCCGCTGCTCAACGCCATGGTCAACGTGTCCTCCGGTGCGTCCTGGGTGTCGCTCCACCACGGTGGCGGCGTCGGCATGGGCCGGTCGATCCACGCCGGGCAGGTAACCGTCGCCGACGGCACCGCACTGGCCGGCGAGAAGCTGCGCCGCGTCCTGACGAACGACCCGGGGATGGGCGTCATCCGCCACGTCGACGCGGGCTACGACCGCGCCGACGCCGTCGCGGCGGAGCGCGGCGTCCGCGTCCCCATGCGCGAGGGTGACGACGCGTGACCGTCGACGCCCAGGCGGGGCCGCCGTCCTTCCAGGAGATGTGGCGGGACCTCGCACCCGTCGGCCGGGACACGGCGACGCGCGGCTACCGGCGCTACGCCTGGACGGGCGCCGACGCCGACTGCCGTGCCTGGTTCCGGGAACAGGCCGAGTCCCGGGGGCTGACCTACGAGCTGGACCGCAACGGCAACCAGTGGGCCTGGCTCGGCGACCCCACAGCCGGCGACGCCGTCGTCACCGGCTCGCATCTGGACTCCGTGCCGGACGGCGGAGCCTTCGACGGCCCGCTGGGCGTCGTGTCGTCCTTCGCCGCGCTCGACGAGATGCTCGCCCGCGGCGCGCGGCCGAGCAGGCCGCTCGCCGTCACCAACTTCGGCGACGAGGAGGGCGCCCGCTTCGGCCTGGCCTGCGTCGGCTCCCGCCTGGCCGCCGGACAGCTCACCGTCGAGAAGGCGCACGCGCTGCGCGACGCCGACGGCGTGACGCTGCCGCAGGCGATGGAGCGCGCCGGGTACGACCCGGAGGCCATCGGCCCCGACCCCGAACGCCTCGCCCGCATCGGCGCGTTCGTTGAGCTGCACGTCGAGCAGGGCCGTGCCCTGGCCGACACGCCGCACCCGGTGGGCGTCGCGTCCGCGATCTGGCCGCACGGCCGCTGGCGGTTCGACTTCCACGGCGAGGCCAACCACGCGGGCACGACCCGCCTGGACGACCGCCGGGACCCGATGCTCACGTATGCCAACACCGTCCTCGCCGCCCGCAAGAAGGCGCGGCTCGCCGGCGCCCTGGCCACCTTCGGCAAGGTGGCCGTCGAGCCGAACGGCGTCAACGCCATCCCCTCGCTGGTGCGCGGCTGGCTGGACTCCCGAGCCGCCGACGAGGACACCCTCGCCGCCGTCGTCGCCCAGATTGAGCAGGCCGCGACCGAGCGCGGCGGCCGCGACGGCGTGCGGGTGAACGTCACCCGGGAGTCGTTCACCCCGGTCGTGGAGTTCGCGCACGCCCTGCGCGACCGGCTTGGGGCACGCCTCGGCGGGGTACCGGTGCTCCCCACGGGCGCCGGACACGACGCGGGAATCCTCTCCGCCGCCGTGCCGACCGCCATGCTGTACGTACGGAACCCGACCGGCGTCTCGCACTCGCCGGCCGAGTTCGCGGAGGAGGACGACTGCGTGGCCGGAGTGACCGCACTCGCCGACGTACTGGAGGATCTCGCGTGTCAGCCGACAACCAGCAGGTGACGACGACGTACTGGGCCGAGTACGCCTGGCTCGACGGCACCGTCGAGCCAGGCGTCGCCCTCGACGTGAGCGCCGACGGCCGCATCCTGGCCGTCGGCACCGGCGTCACCGCGCCGCCGCCCGGCGCCGAGCCGCTGCGCGGCCTCACGATCCCCGGCCTCGCCAACGCCCACAGTCACGCCTTCCACCGCGCGCTGCGCGGCACCGTCCAGGTCGGGTCCGGCACCTTCTGGACCTGGCGGGAGACCATGTACCAGGTCGCCTCGCGGCTCACCCCCGAGTCGTACTTCGCGCTGGCCCGCGCCGTCTACGCGGAGATGGCGCTGGCCGGCATCACCTGCGTCGGCGAGTTCCACTACCTGCACCACGACCGCGACGGCCGGCCCTACGGCGACCCGAACGCGATGGGCGGAGCGCTGATCGCGGCGGCGGCGGAGGCCGGCATCCGGCTGACCCTGCTGGACACCTGCTACCTCTCGTCCGGCTTCGGCCGGGAGCCGGAGCGACACCAGCTCCGCTTCTCCGACGGCACCGCCGAGGCGTGGGCGGAACGGGCGGGACGGCTGCACGCCGACGAGGACGGCACCGTGCGCCTCGGGGCCGCCGTGCACTCCGTGCGCGCCGTCCCCGCGCGGGAGCTGGGCACCGTGGCGCAGTGGGCGGAGGAGCGGCAGGCGCCGCTGCACGTCCACCTCTCCGAACAGCCCGCCGAGAACGAGGCGTGCCGCGAGGCGCACGGCTGCACCCCCGCCGAACTGCTCGCCGAGCACGGCGTCACCGGCCCGCGCACGACGGCCGTGCACGCCACGCACCTCACCGACGGCGACATCGCGCTGCTCGGCGGCTCGTCGACCGGCGTGTGCATGTGCCCCACGACGGAGCGTGACCTCGCCGACGGCATCGGCCCGGCGGCCGCCGTGCGGCGCGCCGGCAGCCCCCTCTCGCTGGGCAGCGACAGCCACGCCGTCATCGACCTGCTGGAAGAGGCCCGCGCGATGGAGCTGGACGAACGGCTCCGCACGCGCAGCCGCGGCCACTGGACGGCCGCGCAGCTGCTGCGGGCGGCGACCGAGGACGGTCATCGGGCGCTGGGCTGGCCGCAGACGGGCAGGCTGGAGGCCGGGATGCTCGCGGACTTCACCACCGTCGCCCTGGACTCCGTGCGGACGGCCGGGCCCGCGGCCCGGATGGCGACCGAGGCGGTGGTCTTCGCGGCGACGGCGGCCGACGTGCGGCACACGGTCGTCAACGGCACGCACGTCGTCCGGGACGGTGTCCACACGACGGTCCCGGACGTCCCCGGAGCGCTGGCCGACGCCATCGCGGCGGTCCACATGTGACCGACGGGCCACCTCACGCCACTCCCACCCCGCGACCCCGCCACGCCGCAGAAGCCCAGGAAGCCCAGGAAGCCCATGACCAAGAGCACCCTCATCCGCAACATCGGCACCCTCGTCACCAACGACCCCACCCTCGGGGAGGGTCCCCTCGGCGTGATCGAGGGGGCGGCCCTCGTCCTCGACGGGGACCGCGTCGCCTGGGCGGGCCCGGGAGCCGACGCCCCCGCGACAGACGAGGCCCACGACGCCGAGGGGCGCGCCGTCCTCCCCGGCTTCGTCGACTCCCACTCGCACCTGGTCTTCGCCGGCGACCGCACCCGCGAGTTCGCCGCACGCATGTCGGGCCGCCCCTACACCGCCGGCGGCATCCGCAGCACGGTCGCCGCGACCCGTGCCGCCTCCGACGCCGAGCTGGGCGCCAACCTGGCCCGCTACCTGCGCGAGGCGCTGTGTCAGGGCACCACCACGCAGGAGACCAAGTCCGGCTACGGCCTCACTCCCGAGCAGGAGGCCCGCGCGCTGCGCATCGCGGGGGAGCACACCGACGAGGTGACCTACCTCGGCGCGCACATCGTCGCGCCGGAGTTCGCCGACGACCCGGCCGGATACGTCGCGCAGGTCACCGGTCCGATGCTGGACGCCTGCGCCCCGCACGCCCGCTGGGTGGACGTGTTCTGCGAGCAGGGCGCGTTCGACGGCGACCAGGCCCGCGCCATCCTCACCGCCGGCAAGGCGAGGGGCCTCACCCCGCGCATCCACGCCAACCAGCTTTCCTACGGTCCGGGGGTGCGGCTCGGCGTGGAGCTGGGCGCGGCCTCCGCCGACCACTGCACGCACCTCACCGACGCCGACGTGGACGCCCTGGCCCAGGGGGAGACGGTCGCCACGCTGCTGCCGGGCTGCGAGTTCTCCACCCGCGCCGTCTACCCGGACGCCCGGCGGCTGCTCGACGCGGGCGCGACCGTGGCGCTGTCCACGGACTGTAACCCGGGGTCGTCGTTCACCTCGTCCATGCCGTTCTGCATCGCGGTCGCGGTGCGGGAGATGGGCATGACCCCGGACGAGGCGGTGTGGGGTGCCACCGCGGGAGGAGCCCGCGCCCTGCGCCGCGAGGACGTGGGCCGGCTGTCGCCGGGCGCGTACGCCGACCTGGTCCTGCTCGACGCCCCCTCCCACGTCCACCTGGCGTACCGTCCGGGCGTTCCCCTCACCGCCGCCGTGTGGCGCCGCGGCGTCCGCGAAGTCTGACCCGTCCGGCCGCCCGCCCCGCCGAGCGGCTCGTCACCTCGTGATCAGGAAGGTGCCCGTGTTCGCGCTGCCGCTCGGAGACGACGCTCAGCTCCGCCCCCTGGAGCCCTCGCACGCCGAAGAGTTCCTCGCCCACATCGACAGAGCCCGCCCGCACGTCGACCCGTGGATACCCTGGGCGACGTTCAGCACCGACCTGGCCTCCGCCACGGCCGTCCTCCAGCGCTACGCCGACCGCCAGGCCCAGGACGCAGCCCGGATCTACGGGGTGTGGCTGGACGGCACGCTGGTCGGCGGCGTCATGTTCACGAAGTTCGACGCCGCCGAGGGGGTGTGCGAGGTCGGCTGCTGGCTGGAGGCGGACGGGGCCGGCCGGGGGCTGGTGACCCGGGCGTGCCGGGCGCTGATCGACTGGGCGTTCACGGAGCGCGGCATGAGCCGGGTCGAATGGTGGGTCGCGACGGGCAACGACCGCAGCATCGACGTCGCCCGCCGGCTCGGCATGACCCGCGACGGCGTGCTGCGGGGGCGTTCCGCGTACCGGGGCGTGCGGCGCGACACCGAGATCTGGTCGGTGCTCCGCGAGGAGTGGGAACGCCCGGCCTCTTCGGACAAGGCCGAGATCGACGCCCTGACACGGGTGTTCCTCGGCGCGTTCACCAACACCGGCGGTAGCCGGCCGGACGTCGACGCCATCCGTGAGGTGTTCATCCCGCAGGGGCGGATCATCAGCAACGTCGGGGGCGCCCTCGTGACGTACGACCTCGACGCCTTCATCGAGCCCCGGCGGGAGATGCTCACCGACGGGAGGCTGACGGAGTTCTCCGAGCGGGAGGTCTCCGAGCGGACCGAGATCTTCGGCTCGATCGCGCACCGCTTCAGCGCATACCGCAAGTCCGGATACCTCGCGGGCGAGTGGTTCGAGGGCTCCGGTGCCAAGACCACCCAGTTCGTGCGGACGCCGGCCGGCTGGCGGATGAGCTCGCTGCTCTGGGACGACGCCGCGTAGCGTCCGGCCGCCCGCGTACGTGAGGGAGCCCCCGCCCGAGGCGGGGGCTCCCTCACGTACGCGGGCGGCCCGGGAGGCTCACTCCTCGATCATCAGGCCCTTGCGGAGCCTGCCCAGGGTGCGGGCGAGCAGCCGGGAGACGTGCATCTGCGAGATGCCCAGCTCCTCGCCGATCTCCGACTGCGTCATGTTCGCAACGAAGCGCAGCGACAGGATCGTGCGGTCGCGCGGCGCGAGGTCGGCGATCAGCGGCTTCAGGGACTCGACGTACTCGATGCCCTCCAGGCCGTTGTCCTCGTAGCCGATGCGGTCGGCGAGGGCGCCTTCGGAGTCGTCCTCCTCCGGCTGCGCGTCCAGCGAGCTCGCGGTGTAGGCGTTGGAGGCGGCCATGCCCTCGACCACCTCGTCGCGGCAGAGGCCGAGCCGTTCGGCCAGCTCGTCCACGGTGGGGGCGCGGTCCAGGCGCTGGGCGAGCTCGTCGCCGGCCTTGGCCAGGTCGAGGCGGAGCTCCTGCAGCCGGCGCGGGACGCGCACGGACCACGAGGTGTCGCGGAAGAAGCGCTTGATCTCGCCGACGATGGTCGGCATCGCGAAGGTGGGGAACTCCACGCCGCGGTCGGTCTCGAAGCGGTCGATCGCCTTGATCAGGCCGATCGTGCCCACCTGGACGATGTCCTCCATCGGCTCGCTGCGGGAGCGGAAGCGGGAGGCCGCGAACTTCACCAGCGCGAGGTTGAGCTCGACCAGCGTGTTGCGGACGTAGGAGTACTCGTGCGTCCCTTCGTCGAGGCTCTCGAGGCGCTCGAAGAGGGTCTTGGACAGGGCCCGCGCGTCGACCGGTCCGACGTCCTCGAAGGAGGGCAGTTCCGGCAGGTGGAGCTGTTCGAGGATGTCGCCGACGACCCCCTCGGGGGCGTGGACCGCGGACGCCTCGACGGCGTGAGCGAGGGTGTCCGGGCTCGCGTCCGGGCTCGTGCCCAGGGACTCCAGGGACAGAGCGTCCGTAACGGCCGGGTCGGTGGTCTCCGATATCCCGTGATCGAGCCGGGGTGACATGGTGTCCTCCATGATTCTCGGCATATGGCTGCCGGAGCCGTGACGTGCACTGCGGAGTGCGGCGCCTCCAAGCCGACGTGGTTTCGAATATCTCTATAGGTCCTACCGGCAGATGCACGTGCATGGCAAGTCTGCGATGGCCGCTTTGTCCGGGTGCGCGGGCACTCGGCTACCGCATGCGACGGTGAGGGCGTAGGGTTCGGAACGTCTGCCGTGGGCAGCAGAGGGGGCTCATGTCATGCGATCGGAAGGGCTTTTCATGGACCGCGGGGTACCCGGGGGAGCGAGCCGAGGTCGGCTGACGGTCGACGTCCGGCACCGGGGCGCCAGCGCCGTACTGACGCCTGCGGGTGAGCTTGATCACCACACGGCCGAGCTGTTCAGCGAGCCGCTGGAGCGTTGCGTCGAGGAGGGGTACAGCCGCCTCGTCGTCGACTGCTCGCGGCTGGAGTTCTGCGACTCGACGGGCCTCAACGTGCTGCTCGGCGCCCGCCTCCGGGCGGAGGCCGCCGGAGGTGCCGTCCACCTGGCCGGGATGCGCCCGGCCGTCGCCCGGGTGTTCGAGATCACCGGGGCGGACGCCGTGTTCACCGTGCATCCGGACCTCGACAGCGCGCTGTCGAGCGCTGCCGGTGCGTAGCCCCTTCGCCTGTCCGTGATCCGCGCGTTATGCGCATCACACCATCCCGTCCGAATCCGTGGGTGTTCTCATCGTCCGGCAGGGCAGGAGACCTTTCGAATCTTCAAGGTACCCGGTGAGGTGAACCACTGATGAGCACCACCCGGCCGTTTCCGGCGGACCGCGGCCAGGAGCCCGACGGCGCCGCGCCGTCCGCTGCGGTGCCGGAGGCCGAGCGGGAGCGGCCGCTGAGCCAGGTGCGCAGGCTGCGCCTCGTCGGTGCCGGCGGCACCGTCTCGCGAGCACGTGACTTCACTCGCAGAGCGCTCCAGGACTGGGGCTGGCTGCCCGCTGTGAACGCGGATCAGCGTGCCGCGGCCGAGGACGTGCTGCTCGTCGTCTCCGAGCTGGTCACCAATGCCTGCCTGCACGCCGGCGGTCCCGAGGAACTGCGTATCGGCAGCGGCCCGAAGCTGCTGCGGCTGGAGGTCGTGGACGCCGGCAGCGGCGCCCCCTCCACCCGCACCCCGCACCGGCCCGGCCGTCCCGGCGGGCACGGCATGTTCATCGTTCAGCGGCTCTGCATGGACTGGGGCGTCGTCCGCAACGCCGACGGCGCCGGCAAGACGGTCTGGGCCGAACTGGCCGCCCCTGCCTGATCCCCCGCCCGACCCTCCCGCACCACGGGTGAGGCCCCCGACCGGATCGCTCTGTGGTCGGGGGCCTCACCCGTGGTGCGTGGAGGACGCGTCAGTGCACGTCGCCCATGAGCCGGATGATCTTCTTGCGGTTCAGGAGGAAGGCGATGCCCGCGACGACGGCGAGCGCACCGATCACTCCGAAGTACACCGGCGAACCGGTCTTCTCACCGAAGATCAGCGCCATGATGGACGCCAGGCAGTTGCCGGCCGTGACGGCCAGGAACCACAGGCCCATGACCTGGCTGGAGTACTTCTCCGGGGCAAGCTTCGTGGAGACCGAGAGGCCGACCGGGGAGAGGCACAGTTCCGCCACGGTCATGATGAGGTAGACGCTCGCCAGCCACAGCGGCGAGACCCTGTCGTCGGTGGCGGCGGCGACGCCCATGGCCAGCATCATCACGCCGAACGACAGACCGATGCCGGTGAGGCCCAGGCCGAACTTGGTGGTCGTGGTCGGGTTGCGGCGGCCCAGCTTCACCCACAGGGCGGCGATGACCGGGGCGAGCGCCATCACGTACAGCGGGTTCAGCGACTGGAACCAGCTCTCCGGGAAGGCGAACCCGAACAGCGTGGAGGCCGTCGACTCCTTGGCGAACACGGTCAGCGTCGAGCCGGACTGGTCGAAGATCAGCCAGAAGAGCGCGGCGGCGATGAAGAACCAGATGAAGCCGGTCATCTTCTTCCGCTCGTCCGGGGTGACGTCCTGGTCACGGCGGATGCGGGCGAAGTACAGGGCCGGCAGTGCGATGCCCGCGATGGACATGGGCCACAGCACCCAGTCGATGCTGAAGATGCCGGCGAGCGTGATGGTGCCGTAGAAGACCGCGGCGATCGCGACGCCGATGAGCGTCTTCCGGACGGCCGCGGACTTCTCGTCGGCGCTCAGCGGCGAGGGGACCAGGCTGCTGCGCGCGGACAGGCTGCGGGTACCCACCAGGAACTGGATGAGCCCCAGGCCCATACCGACGCCGGCCATGGCGAAGCCGAGGTGCCAGTTGACCTTCTGGCCGACGGTGCCGATGACGAGCGGAGCGAGGAAGGCACCGATGTTGATGCCCATGTAGAAGATGGTGAAGCCGCCGTCCCGGCGCGGGTCGTTCGGCCCGTCGTAGAGGTGGCCGACCATCGTGGAGATGTTGGACTTCAGCAGACCGGAACCGGCCGCGATGAAGACCAGGCCGACGAAGAACGAGGCCTTGAACGGCACGGCCAGCAGGAAGTGGCCGGTCATGATGATGCCGCCGGCGATGGCGGTGGTCTTGCGCGGACCCCAGACGCGGTCGCCGAACCAGCCGCCGGGCAGTGCCAGCAGGTACACCGTGGCGTTGTAGACGGCGTACAGCGCGGTCGCCGTCGAGGCCTTCATGGCCAGGCCGCCGTCCGCCACCTGAGCCGTCAGGTAGAGGACCAGCAGGGCACGCATGCCGTAGAAGCTGAAACGCTCCCACATCTCGGTCATGAAGAGGGTGGCCAGACCGCGCGGGTGGCCGAAGAAGGTCCGTTCGCCGGTGGTACCGGTTCCGGCCTTCGTCAGGCTGGACGCCATGGTTGGTGGCTCCTTGCTCGCTCGGGACGCGCGGCAAGAAGCGCGATGCGCGCCCGGTGGGGGGAGAGCAGGTCTGCCCGGAGACAGGCCCGCACGCCGACAGGCCCTGCGCCGCGGTGGCGGCCAGAGGTCGGCGTCGACTTGCAGAATCGACGACACCTTACGGCAGGGCACCGCCCGAATTGGAAGTGAATGCGACACAGATCACAGGTGAAAGCTGAAACTTTCCCTTGCAACCGAAGGTAAATGAAGGGTCAAGTCGGTGATTCCCAGTGTCCGTCCGACTATCGGAGGTGATTGCCGGCCGAGCGGTGGGAGGCGCCGCGCCTGGTCCGTTCGCGTGCGCCGGCGTGCGGGGACACCGCTGCGGGCGCGGGGCAACGGGGACACACCACCCCCTGTGCTGCGAGGACTACCATCGGGCCATGACCCGTGTACTGCTCGCCGAGGATGACGCGTCCATCTCGGAACCGCTGGCCAGAGCCCTGCGCCGGGAGGGATACGAGGTCGAGGTCAGGGAGGACGGCCCCGGCGCCCTGGAAGCCGGGCTGCGCGACGCCATCGACCTGGTCGTGCTGGACCTGGGCCTGCCCGGCATGGACGGCCTGGAGGTCTGCCGGCGGCTGCGCAACGAGGGCCACGCGTTCCCTGTGCTGGTCCTCACCGCACGGGCCGACGAGGTGGACACGGTCGTCGGCCTCGACGCGGGCGCCGACGACTACGTCACCAAGCCCTTCCGCCTCGCCGAGCTGCTCGCCCGGGTCCGCGCCCTGCTGCGCCGGGGCGCCGCCACCGAGGCCGCCGCCCCGCCCGCCACGCACGGCGTACGCATCGACGCCGAGTCGCACCGCGCGTGGATGGGCGAGGAGGAACTTCACCTCACCGCCAAGGAGTTCGACCTGCTGCGGGTGCTGGTGCGGGACGCGGGCCGGGTCGTCACCCGCGACCAGCTGATGCGCGAGGTCTGGGACACCACCTGGTGGTCGTCGACCAAGACCCTCGACATGCACATCTCCTGGCTGCGCAAGAAGCTCGGCGACGACGCCGCCAACCCGCGCTTCATCGCCACCGTGCGCGGGGTCGGCTTCCGTTTCGAGAAGAGCTGAGCCCTCCACCCCATGCGCCGCCGTCTGATCCAGTCAACCCTCGCCGTGGTGCTCGTGGTCCTCGCCGTCTTCGGCGTCTCCCTGGTGGTGGTGGAGTCCCGCACCATCGAGGAGAGCGCCGAGGAGAGCGTCCGTTCCGAGGCCGTGCGCCTGGTGTCCGTGGTGGAGAGCAGGCTGGTCAACGAGGAGCCCGTCACCGAGGAGACGCTGCGCACCACGGTCGAGGGCGACCGCTACATCCGCGTCGAGGTGCCCGGCCGCCCGCCCATCGTCTTCGGTGACAAGCCCGAGGACGACGTCATCGAGGCGCGGCAGGCCGGTGCCCAGGGGGAGACCGTCGTCGTCCAGCAGTCCGAGGGCGCGGTGCGCGCGGAGGTGGGCCGCACCCTGCTGATCATCCTCGCCGTCACGCTGCTCGCGATCGTCGCCGCCGCGATCCTCGCCGTACGGCAGGCGCACCGCGTCGCCGCCCCGCTCACCGACCTCGCCGAGACCGCCGAACGCCTCGGCTCCGGCGATCCCCGGCCCCGGCACCGCCGGTACGGCGTGCCGGAACTGGACCGGGTCGCCGACGTGCTCGACGCCAGCGCCGAACGCATCGGCCGCATGATCACCGCCGAGCGGCGTCTCGCCGCCGACGCCTCCCACCAGCTCCGCACTCCGCTCACCGCCCTGTCGATGCGGCTGGAGGAGATCATCGCCACCGCCGACACCGACGACCCCGAGGAACGGGTCACGGTGAAGGAGGAGGCGACCATCGCGCTGGCGCAGGTCGAACGCCTCACCGACGTCGTGCAGCGGCTCCTCACCAACTCCCGCGACCCCCGCTCCGGCTCCGCCGTCGCCTTCGACCTCGACGAGGTCGTCAAGCAGCAGACGGAGGAGTGGAAGCCCGCTTACCGCGTCGACGGCCGGGCGATCGTACGCTCCGGCAAAACGGGGCTGCGGGTCGTCGGCACCCCGGGAGCGGTGGCCCAGGTGCTGGCCACCTGCATCGAGAACGCACTGATGCACGGCGGCGGCACGGTCGCGCTGCGCACCCGCGTCACCGGCAACCAGGTCGTCGTGGAGGTCACCGACGAAGGGCCGGGCGTCGACCCGACGCTCGGCTCGCGAGTCTTCGAACGCACCGTCAGCGGCCACAACTCCACCGGGCTGGGCCTCGCCGTCGCACGCGACCTCGCCGAGGCCGACGGCGGACGGCTGGAGCTGCTACAGCTGCACCCGCCGGTCTTCGCCCTCTTCCTGAGCCGTGACGCGGATCAGCCGGTCTGACACCGTCACGGCGGCGCCCGGGTCCGGCGCCGCGGGGGCCGCTCGGGTCTGGAGGGGGACGCCGGCCTGCGTCGGCGCCTGCGCCGGGCCGGATGGGTCGAGCGGGTCGGTCGAGGGGGCCGTCCCGCCCGTGGGAGCCGACCGTGCGCCGGCCCGATGGCGGAAGACCCAGGTGCGGTAGGACCAGAACCGGAACACGGTGCCCAGGCCGAGCCCGATCACGTTCTTGGCGACGTTGTCCGCCAGCGGCGAGGTGAAGTCCAGGCCGTAGTGGGACAACGCCAGCACGCCGTTCTCGATCACCAGGCCGACGCCGCTGAAGAAGAGGAACAGCGACAGCTCCCGCTGCACGCGGCTCTTGTCGGCGTGCCGGTACGTCCAGTAGCGGTTGCCGACGTAGTTGGTGCCGATCGCCACCGCCGTGGCGATCACCCCGGAGCGTACGGTCGCCAGGTCCAGCACCCGTATGCACAGGTTGAAGGCGACGACGTTCACCAGCACGCCGAAAGCGCCGACGGTGCCGAACTTTGCGAGTTCGCGGGCGAGCCCCCGCAGGCGTGCCGAGACGCCGCGCCCTTCACTCATAGCGATCGCTCGGTCCCCGTTTCTGGTCGGCTCCTCCGTGGAGGCGTTCGCCGCCTCATGCTAACCAGGACCCCCAACGCGGGCATCGTCCTCGAGTACTACGGCAAGCCCCGCCCGGGCCGACGACGCGACCCGCCGGGAGGGCGCCGGCCGTCAGGCCCGGACGGAGACCGGGAAGAGCCGCTCACCGCCGAGGTGTCCTCGGCCGCACCCCGCACCGGACGCAAGGGCGGAGGGCGTGTCCACCCCGCCTCGTGACGCACGTCGCCCGGCGACCGACGGGAGTGCGCCGACGACGCTGCGCGATCCTGCCTGCGAGGGGAGGGGCGACGGCCGGGCCGGGCGGCGGCGGATAGGCTGGAGACCGTGACGTTCCCCGTAGTCGGCATGGTCGGCGGCGGACAGCTCGCCCGTATGACACACGAGGCCGGCATCCCCCTCGGCATCAGATTCAGGCTCCTCTCCGACACCCCGCAGGACTCCGCGGCCCAGGTGGTGAGCGACGTCGTCGTCGGCGACTACCGCGACCTGGACACGCTGCGCGCCTTCGCCCGCGGGTGTGACGTGGTCACCTTCGACCACGAGCACGTGCCTACCGCGCACCTGCGCGCCCTGGAGGCGGAGGGCATCCCCGTACGCCCCGGTCCGGACGCGCTGGTGCACGCCCAGGACAAGGGCGTCATGCGGGCCCGGCTCGACGCGATCGGCGTGCCCTGCCCGCGGCACCGCATCGTCGCCGACCCGGCCGACGTGGCGGCCTTCGCCGCCGAGGGATCGGGCTTCCCGGTGGTGCTGAAGACCGTGCGCGGGGGCTACGACGGCAAGGGCGTGTGGGTCGTGGACGGCGCCGACGAGGCCGCCGAGCCGTTCCGCGCCGGCGTTCCGGTGCTCGCCGAGGAGAAGGTCGACTTCGCGCGCGAACTGGCCGCGAACGTCGTGCGCTCCCCGCACGGCCAAGCCGTCGCCTACCCCGTCGTGGAGTCGGTGCAGGTCAACGGGGTCTGCGACACCGTGATCGCGCCCGCGCCCGGCCTCGACCCCGAACGGGCCTGGGCCGCCCAGGAACTCGCCCTGAAGGTCGCCGCCGAACTCGGCGTCGTCGGCCACCTCGCGGTGGAGCTCTTCGAGACCCGCGACGGCCGCATCCTCGTCAACGAGCTGGCCATGCGCCCGCACAACTCCGGCCACTGGACCATGGACGGCGCCGTCACCTCGCAGTTCGCCAACCACGTGCGCGCGGTGCTGGACCTGCCGCTCGGCGACCCGCGGCCGCGCGCCGACTGGACCGTCATGGCC
The DNA here is from genome assembly GCF_004795255.1 of Streptomyces sp. RKND-216. NCBI lineage: Bacteria > Bacillati > Actinomycetota > Actinomycetes > Kitasatosporales > Streptomycetaceae > Streptomyces > Streptomyces sp. RKND-216. The sequence continues at coordinate 3,698,389 of NZ_SSBQ01000002.1, forward strand.
AACGTGCTCGGCGGCGACTACCCCGACATGTACACCGCGTACCTGCACTGCATGGCCCGCGATCCGCAGCTCAAGATCCACATGTACGGCAAGGACGTGAAGCCCGGCCGCAAGGTCGGCCACGTCAACACCTACGGCGACGACCTGGCCGACGTACGCGAACGCGCCGCCCACGCCGCCGGCTACCTGCGAGGGACGATCCAGGAGTGACCCCACCCGCCACCCCGTCCGCCTCCCGGCCCGGCGCACCCGTCGTCGGCATCGTCATGGGCTCGGACTCCGACTGGCCCGTGATGGAAGCCGCCGCCAAGGCCCTCGACGAGTTCGAGGTCCCCTACGAGGTGGACGTCGTCTCCGCGCACCGCATGCCGCGCGAGATGGTCCGCTACGGCGAGGAGGCCGCCGGCCGCGGCCTGAAAGCGATCATCGCCGGGGCCGGCGGCGCCGCCCACCTGCCCGGCATGCTCGCCTCCCTCACCCCGCTCCCGGTCGTCGGCGTGCCCGTGCCGCTGAAGTACCTGGACGGCATGGACTCGCTGCTGTCCATCGTGCAGATGCCGGCCGGGATCCCCGTCGCCACCGTCTCCGTCGGCGGCGCCCGCAACGCAGGGCTGCTCGCCGTCCGCATGCTCGCCGCACAGGACCCGGACCTGCGGGAACGGATGACCTCCTTCCTGGACGACCTCAACGAGCAGGCCACCGAGAAGGGCCGGCGGCTGCGTGCCAAGGTCGCGGCCGCCGAGGACGGCTTCGGCTTCGGAGGGGGAGCCCGATGAACGACGCCGCCGCACACCTCGACCGGGCGCGGGCCCTGCTCGCCGAACACCCCGTCGTGGACGGTCACAACGACCTGCCCTGGGCGCTGCGCGAGCAGGTCGCCTACGACATCGACCGGCGCGACATCGCCGGCGACACCTCCGCCCACCTGCACACCGACATCCCGCGACTGCGGGCCGGAGGCGTCGGCGCGCAGTTCTGGTCGGTGTACGTGCGCACCGACCTCACCGGAGACGCCGCCGTCAGCGCCACCCTCGAACAGATCGACGTCGTACGGCAGCTGCTCGACCGCTATCCCGGCGACCTCGCGTTCGCGGGTACCGCCGACGAGATGGAGGCCGCGCGGGCGCAGGGGCGCATCGCGTCGCTGATGGGCGCCGAGGGCGGCCACTCCATCGGCAACTCCCTCGCCACGCTGCGCGCGTTCCACGAGCTGGGCGTCCGCTACATGACGCTCACCCACAACGACACCATCGACTGGGCCGACTCCGCGACGGACGACCCGCGCCACGACGGCCTCTCCCGCTTCGGCGAGGAGGTCGTCCGCGAGATGAACCGCTGCGGCATGCTCGTCGACCTCTCCCACGTCGCCGCCACCACGATGCGCCACGCGCTGCGCGTCACCGAGGCGCCGGTGATCTTCTCGCACTCCTCCTCCCGGGCCGTCTGCGACCACCCGCGCAACATCCCCGACGACGTGCTGGAACTGCTGCCGCGCAACGGCGGCGTGGCGATGGCCACCTTCGTGCCCAAGTTCGTGCTGCCGGAGGCCGTCGCCTGGACGCGGGCCGCCGACGAGAACATGCGCGCCCATGGCCTGCACCACCTCGATCTCAGCGCCGAGGGCAAGAAGGTCCAGCGCGCCTTCGAGGAGGCCAACCCGCGCCCGGTCGCCACCCCGTCGACCGTGGCCGACCACCTCGACCACATGCGCGAGGTCGCCGGCATCGACCACATCGGCATCGGCGGCGACTACGACGGCACCGCGTTCACGCCCTCCGGCCTGGACGACGTCGCCGGCTACCCCCACCTGATCGCGGAGCTGCTGCGCCGCGGCTGGTCCGACGCCGACCTGGCCAAGCTGACCTGGTCCAACGCGGTCCGCGTACTCCGCGATGCCGAGGCCGTCGCCGCGGACCTGAGGACCCGTCGCGGGCCCTCCATCGCGACGCTCCAGCAGCTCGACGGCTGAACCGCCTCCGCCCGGGACCCCGGCGCCGCCCTGTCAGGAGGGCGGTGCCGGGGTCCTCCGGTGTGCGGCGCGGTCGCTCAGCCTGCCGAGCGCGCACCGGCGGAGGCCATGCCCAGCCAGGTGTGCGGGTTGCCCTCCCAGCACCAGCCCAGCTTCGGTGCCCTCCTGCTGATCCAGAGGGCCGGTACGCGGCGGTCGCCGCACCGCGAGCCGCCCAGGGAGAAGCACTTGTTCTTCGCCAGCACCTCGGGGAAGTGCGTGACGAGGGCGACGCCCTCCTCGATGGTGAGCGGCGTCCGCTTCCGCTCCGCGACGGTCTTCATCGCCTCGCCGGGCACGACGCCGCAGAACTCCTCCCCGCGCTCGACGTCGAGCAGCAGGTAGACATCGCCGTCCGGCAGTTCGATCTCCTCGGGGGCGACGAAACGCTCCAGGGAGCCCGGCTCGAAGGAGTGGTCCACGAACCCGGGGAGGCGACCGCGATGCAGGGTGGTGCGCGGCATCGTCTCCTCGATCGGGGCCGCGCCCCGCGTGACGACCAGGAGGAACGGTATAAGTCCGCCGGCGATGTCACGGAGGCCGGTCGTCGCCGTGGCCCGGTCGCGCAGCGGGGCGACGGCGGCGGCGAACGCCTCCGGGCCCACGCCCGCCAGGGACGGGTACCCGCGGTCGATCAGGGTGCGGACCTGCCGGTCGAACTCGGCGGCGCGGTCGAAGGGTGTCTCGCCGGTCTCCGGTGTCTCGGTCAAAGGCGTTCCTTCCGGGGTGGTGGGGCCGGCGGTGAAGTCAGCGATGGAGGGACATAGCGTAGTCCGAAGGTAAATTTACGACGGTGGTAAGGAGTGTGTCAAGGAAAAAGTAGGCTCGGGGTAGTATTTCCGTCCATGGGAATCGAGTCGACCACCGCCACGGGCAGCACGACACAGGCCGTTGCGGCTCCCGGCCTGCGCGAGGCCAAGAAGCGCGAGACGCGGCAGCTGATCTCCGACCGGGCCACCGTTCTCTTCATCGAGCAGGGCTTCGAGCGCACCACCATCGCCGAGATCGCCGACGCCGCCCGCGTGGCGAAGAAGACGGTCACCAACTACTTCCCGTACAAGGAGGATCTGGCCTTCGACCACCAGGAGGAGTTCGTCGGAGCCCTGGCCCGCACCGTCGCCGCCCGCGCGCCCGGGGAGACCGCCCTCGCGGCACTGCGGCGGACCTTCCTGGCCGCCGTCGCCGCGCAGGACCCCGTCGCCGGCTTCGCCGGGTTCGAGTTCACCCGCATGATCGCGGACAGTGCCACCCTGACGACCTGCCTGCGCGGCCTTCACGACCAGCGCGAGCACCGGCTCGCCGCCGCCCTCGCCGATGCCACCGGCGTCTCCGCCGACGCCATCACGCCGCGCACCGCAGCCGCCCTGCTCGGCGGCGTCCACCGCGTGCTGTTCGACCGCATCATGGCCCTCACGCTCGCCGGGCGCACCAACCCGGAGATCGCCGCCGTCCTCCACGACGAGGCCGAACGCGCCTTCGCCCTCCTCGCTCCCGCTCTCGACGCCTACGCCCCCGCCTGACCGCGTCCCCCTCGCCTCGGCGCTCTCAGCCCTGGCCGCCGTGGACGACGAGGGCCCAGGCGAGGCAGCCGAGGGAGGCGATGCCGAGCAGGGTGCGGGCGTGGTTCCAGCGGACCCAGCGACGTTCGAACGCCTGCCGCGCGCCCGTCGGTTCGTCCGGCGCCGCGGCGTCCAGATCGTTGTTCAGCGGCACGTTCACGCGGAAGGTGATCGCGAGGGTGAACGCGTAGAGGAGGAAGGCGGCGAGCGTCCAGAACGACACGCGCGTCGTCTCGCCGCCGAGATGCAGCACGCCCGCGACGAGCACCACGACGGGCGCGCCCGCGAACGCCAGGCCGAACCAGCCGTTGAGGATCTTGCGGTTGACCGCCCGCATGGCCTCGGTGAACGTACGGTCGTCGCACGCGCCGAGCCCCGGCATCACCGCGATGGAGAACGCGAAGTAGAGCCCGGCCATCACACCTGTGAGCAGCGTCGCCGCGACCAGCGCGACCCCCTGCCAGACCTCCAGCACGGCACCCTCCTCGCGGCTTCCCGGCCCTCGACCTCCGTCGCTCGAGTCAAGCCGAATCCGCACGTGAGCGCCACCGATACCGAGGAGAATGTGCCGGCGACCCGACGCAGACGCGATCACCGCACGCCGCCGGGCGGTCGACGGGCCCGGTCGGGCGGGGCGCCACGCGGGACGCCCCCGCCGGGGGCGGGGGCGTCCGGGAAGAGGCGCAGGTCAGGGCAGGTTGCGGGCCATGACGATGCGCTGGACCTGGTTGGTGCCCTCGTAGATCTGGGTGATCTTCGCGTCGCGCATCATGCGCTCCAGCGGGTAGTCGCGGGTGTAGCCGTAACCGCCGAGGAGCTGGACCGCGTCGGTGGTGATCTCCATCGCGGCGTCGGAGGCGTAGCACTTGGCCGCGGCGCCGAAGAACGTCAGGTCGGCGTCCACCCGTTCGGACTTCGCGGCGGCCGCGTACGTCAGCTGGCGGGCGGCCTCCAGCTTCATGGCCATGTCGGCCAGCATGAACTGCACGCCCTGGAAGTCGCCGATCGGCTTGCCGAACTGCTTGCGTTCCCTGACGTAGCCCTTGGCGTAGTCCAGGGCGCCCTGGGCGATGCCGAGGGCCTGGGCGGCGATGGTGATGCGAGTGTGGTCGAGGGTCTTCATCGCCGTGGCGAAGCCGGTGCCCTCGTCGCCGATCATGCGGTCGGCGGGGACGCGCACGTTGTCGAGGTAGACCTCGCGGGTGGGGGAGCCCTTGATGCCGAGTTTCTTCTCCGGGGCGCCGAAGGAGACGCCCTCGTCGTTCTTCTCGATCACGAAGGCCGATATGCCGCCGCGGGTCTTCTTCTCCGCGTCCGTCACGGCCATGACCGTGTAGAACTCGGAGACGCCGGCGTTGGTGATCCAGCGCTTGACGCCGTTCAGGACGTAGTGGTCTCCGTCACGTACCGCGCGGGTCTTCATGCCGCCCGCGTCGGAGCCGGCGTCGGGCTCGCTGAGGCAGTAGGAGAACATCGCGTCGCCCTTGGCCAGCGGCGTCATGTACCTCTTCTTCAGCTCCTCGGATCCGGAGAGGATCACCGGGAGCGAGCCCAGCTTGTTGACCGCCGGGATCAGGGAGGACGAGGCGCAGGCGCGCGCGACCTCCTCGATGACGATGACGGTCGCCAGGGCGTCCGCGCCCGCACCGCCGTACGCCTCCGGGACGTGCACGGCGTGCAGGTCGTTCGCCACGAGGGCGTCGAGCGCTTCCTGGGGGAAGCGGGCCTCCTCGTCCACCGCCGTCGCGAATGGCGCGATCTTGGCCTCGACGAGTGCGCGCACCGAGTCGCGGAGCATGTCGTGCTCCTCGGCCGGCCGGTAGAGGTCGAAGTCGGGGACTCCTGCCACGGTGTCTCACTCCCGGGATGCTAATGACCGTTAAGTAACACGGATTCTAGGCGCTTTTCTCGCCGAGCCCACGTGAGCTACCTCTCCGGGTATCCCTAGATATGCTGCGGGCACCCCACCGTTTCGCCCCGTCGTCCAGGAGTAGCCATGGCCCACCAGGCCCCGCCCAGGATCACCGTGATCGGCACCGGCTACCTCGGTGCGACCCACGCCGCCGCGATGGCCGATCTCGGCTTCGAGGTGCTGGGACTGGACGTGCTGCCCGAGAAGATCGAGATGCTCTCGCGCGGCGAGGTGCCGATGTACGAGCCGGGCCTGGAGGACTTGCTGCGGCGGCACGTGGCCGGTCTCGAGGGCGCCAGCGGGCGGCTTCGCTTCACCACCTCCTACGAGGAGGTCGCCGACTTCGGCGACGTGCACTTCGTCTGCGTGAACACCCCGCAGCGGCACGGCGAGTACGCCGCCGACATGAGCTACGTGGACTCGGCGATCGAGTCGCTCGCGCCGCTGCTGCGCCGCCGGGCGCTGGTGGTCGGCAAGTCCACCGTGCCGGTGGGCAGCGCGGACCGGCTCGCCGCGCGCCTCGCGGAGCTGTCGCCGGCCGGGGAGGGCGAGGTCGAGCTGGCCTGGAACCCGGAGTTCCTGCGCGAGGGGTTCGCCGTCGACGACACGCTGCACCCGGACCGCATCGTGGTCGGCGTCCGCAGCGAGCGAGCGGAGGCCCTGCTGCGCGAGGTGTACGCGAAGCCGATCGCCGAGGGTTCGCCGTTCGTGGTCACGGACTTCCCGACCGCCGAGCTGGTGAAGGCCGCGGCGAACTCCTTCCTCGCCACGAAGATCTCCTTCATCAACGCGATGGCCGAGGTGTGCGAGGCCGCCGACGGCGACGTGGTGAAGCTGGCCGAGGCCATCGGCCACGACGAGCGGATCGGGCGCAAGTTCCTGCGCGCCGGTATCGGCTTCGGCGGCGGCTGCCTGCCGAAGGACCTGCGGGCGTTCATGGCCCGCGCCGGTGAGCTGGGCGCCGACCAGGCACTGACCTTCCTGCGCGAGATCGACTCGATCAACATGCGGCGCAGGGGTCACATGGTCGAGCTGGCCCGGGAGGCCGTCGGCGGCGGGCTGCTCGGCAAGCGGGTCGCGGTGCTCGGCGCCACCTTCAAGCCGGACTCCGACGACGTGCGGGACTCGCCCGCGCTGAACGTCGCAGGTCAGCTTCACCTCCAGGGTGCGCAGGTGACCGTCTACGACCCGAAGGGCATGGAGAACGCCCGCCGCCTCTTCCCGACGCTCGGGTACGCGGACAGCGCCCTGGCGGCGGTGCGCGGGGCGGACGTGGTGCTGCACCTGACGGAGTGGCGCGAGTTCGGCGAGCTGGACCCGGCGGTGCTGGCGGACGCGGTGGCGGAACGGCGCATCCTGGACGGCCGCAACACCCTGGACGCCGCGCTGTGGCGGAAGGCCGGCTGGACGTTCCGCGCACTGGGCCGGCCGACGGCCTGAGCCCGGCGGCGGCTCCCGCCTCCGGCCGACGCGCCGGCGCCTGCCGACGAACACGCGGGCGCACGCTGGTGCGCCCCGGCCGGGTCAGCGGATCACGGCGGGACCTCGGACCTCGGGTCCGGTGAGCCCGTGCCGTGCGACGGGCCGGCGGAGCCCGTACGACGGCGGTCGCGGTAGGCGCGCATCTTCGCGCGGCTGCCGCAGAGCTGCATGGAGCACCAGCGGCCCCGGCCGGCCGGGCTGCGGTCGTAGAAGGCCCACAGGCAGTCCTCGGCCTCGCACGCCTTGAGGCGCTGCCAGCTGCCGTCGGCCGCCGCGGCGGCGATGTCCGCCGCGATGCGGGAGGTGAAGAGCGCGGCGCCGGCGAGCCCCGGGGCGGGGCGCAGGCGCGCACCTCCGTCGGCGGTGACGGCGAGCACCAGCGGTGCGTCCGCCAGCATCGCGTCCAGCGTGCGTGAGGTCGCCTCGGGCAGGTCGCAGCCCGCGTGGGCGAGGCACGCCGCGCGCAGCGCCTCGCGGAGTTCCCGCAGTGCGGGCAGGTCGCCGGCGGCCAGGCGCATCCCCCGCAGGCCGTGTGCGGCGACGAACTCCTCAAGGCCGTCGGGGCGGTCGAACGCGTCGCGGTCGCCCTCGATGTCCCAGGTGTTGACCAGGTCCTGCACCAGAGCGAGCTGCTGCGGCGCTCTGCGGTCTCCCATGCTTGCCAGGTTACCCATCAGCGGCCATCATGAGGTAACCGCGTTACTGCTAGCACGCTATTGGCGGTAACCATCGTGCCTACAGGGAGGAGCCCGTCATGGCCGTCGCCACCATGGGCGTCACCGTGCTCGACTGTCCGGACCCCAAGGCGCTCGCCGAGTTCTACGGCGCGGTGCTGGGCTGGCAGGTGGATGTGGGGGACGAGCCGGACTGGGTCGAGCTGATCGGGCCGCACGGCCGGACGCTCGCGTTCCAGGAGGCGCCGGGCCACGTTCCGCCGCAGTGGCCGGGCAACGAGCACCCACAGCAGTTCCACCTCGATCTGGACGTGACGAAGGACCGCCTGGACGAGGCGGAGCGGCAGGTGCTCGCGCTGGGCGCACGGCTCCTCGAGGGGGACGGCGGCGGCAAGCGTGACTGGCGCGTCTACGCCGATCCCGCCGGCCACCCCTTCTGCCTCTGCGCCTGCTGACGGAGTCCGGCGCCCGCCGCGACGCCCGGCCCCGGCGGGAACACCGGGTCCTGCCGCCGCCGCAGCACGAGACGACCTCCGCCTGGGCCTGCCGCCTCGGGGCCTGTTGCGCCCTCAGCATGCGGCGGCGGGTGCGACCCCGCTCCTCGGAGTCGCACCCGCCGGGCACCGCGTGGCGGTACGGGTCACTGGCCGCCTTCGACCGTGACCTTCGCGCCGGAGTTCATCTGCTCCACCAACTGCTCGACGCGCGCCATGTCCCACCTGAGCGAGCCGCCGGGCGCGGATCCGCTGAGCGGCATGTTCAGGGACTTGCCCTCGCCGCCGCTGACGCTCTTCATGGCCCAGAACATCTCCGCCAGGTCGAACAGGCTCATGTCCTTGTCGACCTTGAGAGTGTCCAGCCCGGCGCCCATCGTGGGGTACAGCCTGAACGGGTTGAGGACCGTGGACGGTGTCGCCGTCTGGCTGGCCAGCGCGGAGAGGAACTTCTGCTGGTTCTTGGTCCGCTCCAGGTCGCTGCCCGCCTCGTAGCGGTTGCGGACGAAGGCGAGGGCCTGCTTGCCGTCGAGGGTCTGCTTGCCGGCCTTGAAGTCGGCGCCGGAGTTCTTGTCCTTGATGTCGCGGGGGATGTCCATCTCGACGCCGCCGACCGCGTCCACGATCTTGGCGAAGCCGCCGAAGCCGATCTCCGCGTAGTGGTCGATCTTGAGGCCGGTGTTGTACTCCACCGTGCGCGTCAGCAGCGTGGGACCGTCCATCGAGTAGGACGCGTTCAGCTTGCTCTGCCCCGGCGAGGCGAACTCCTTGCCGCTCTCGGAGCCGGTGAATTCCGGGATGGTGACGTAGGAGTCGCGGGGGAGCGAGACCAGCGTGTTCCCCTCCGGCCCGACGTGCAGGATCATCATGGTGTCCGTGCGGCCGCCGTCGGTCGGGCCGCCGGTGTGCAGCTCCTTCATCTCCTCCTCGGTCAGCCCCTCGCGGCTGTCCGAGCCGACGATCAGGTACGTCGTCCCCTCGCCGTCCTCCGGCCGATCCTGGACTATGCCCAGGTCCACCTCGCGGCGCAGCTTGGAGTCGGCCCAGAAGTAGGTGCCGACCGACCACACCAGCAGCACCACGACGACGGTCACCAGGATGCGCTTGAAGCGGGTGCCGGCGGACGCGCGCGGGCGGCCGGGCTCGGGGGCTCCCACGTAGCCGCCGCGGTCGCCGCCGCCCCGTCCGCCGTAGACCTGGCCCTGGCTGTAGCCGGAGTCGTGGACCGACCCGTCCCCGTACCCGTCGTCATACCGCGGCCCGCCCTGCGGCGGCACGGTCGGGGGACGCCGGACGTGCGGCATGGCGCGGGCGCCCTCCGGCTCGGAGGCGGCGGAGCCGCGCCCGTACCGGTCGCGAGGTTCGTCGATCCATCCGTCGGGCCACTGGTTCATGCACGGCAGTGTGCCCGGCCCCGTGGCCGCCGCACAGGGCGGGGTCGGAATCGGGGCGGGGCTGTAGCAGACCTGTCGAAAAACCGGGGGTGCGGGGTCCCGATTCGTCCCGGCCTAAAGTGGCCGTCATGACCGAACAGGCATCCGCCGGTGCGGACGGCGCCCTCCCGGGCAAGCCGACCGCCGCCGCACGCACCACCCTCAGCCAGATCATGACCGCGGCCGACACCAACCTGCTGGGCACCGTCCACGGCGGGGTGATCATGAAGTTCGTCGACGACGCGGCGGGCGCGGTCGCCGGACGGCACTCGGGCGGGCCGGCGGTCACCGCATCGATGGACGAGATGGTCTTCCTCAACCCCGTGCACGTCGGCGACCTGGTGCACGTGAAGGCGCAGGTCAACTGGACCGGCCGGTCCTCCATGGAGGTCGGGGTGCGGGTACTGGCCGAGCGGTGGAACGAGTCCACCCCGGCGGTTCAGGTGGGCAGCGCCTACCTGGTGTTCGCCGCGGTCGACGAGAACGGCAGGCCGCGCCCCGTCCCGCAGGTCGTGCCGGAGACGGAGCAGGACAAGCGCCGCTACCAGGAGGCGCAGATCCGGCGCACCCACCGGCTCGCGCGCCGCCGCGCCATCAAGGAGCTGCGCGAGAAGCGTGCCGCGGAGGGGCTCGACGACTGACGGCGGCGGCCGTCCCCGGCGGAGCCGGGGAGGCGCGGTGCGGATCGCTCAGCGCGTCACGGCGGCGGCGTCCCGGCCCTTCGGCACGGCGGCGCGGGCGTCCTCGTGCCGCATCCACACCGTGCGCTGCGGGAACGGGATCTCCACGCCCGCCGCGTCCAGGTTGTCCTTGACCCGGCGGCGCATCTCGCGGGTGACGCCCCACTGCTTCAGCGGCCGCGTCTTCACGGCCATCCGCACCACGACGGAGTCCGCGTCCAGCGACTGCACGCCCCACACGGATGGCTCCTCCAGCAGCAGCGCGCCCTGCTCCGGGTCCTCGTGCAGCTCGCGGCCGGTGCGCTCCAGCACCTCGTACACGGTGTCCAGGTTGGAGTCGTACGCCACGCCGACGTCGAGGACGGCACGCGCCCAGTCCTGGCTGTCGTTCTTCACGCGCCGGATCTCGCCGTTGCGGATGTGCCACAGGCCACCGGTCAGGTCACGGACCTGGGTGAGTCGCAGGCCCACGTGCTCCACCTCACCGATCGCCTCGCCGAGGTCGACGGTGTCACCGACGCCGTACTGGTCCTCGACCATGATCAGCAGGCCGGAGAGGTAGTCGGCCACCAGGCTCTGCGCGCCGAAGCCGATGGCCAGACCCACGACACCGGCGCTGGCCAGCAGCGGGCCGAGCGCGATGCCGACCTCGCCGAGCACCATGGCCAGCGCCATGATGCCGATCACCACGGTCACGATGCTGCTGAGCACCGCGCCGATGGTCCTGGCACGCTGCTCGCGGCGCTCGCGCGCCCGCCCGGCGTCGCGCTGGAGCACGGCGGGCCCGCGGCCGTTGCGGCGCGGTGTGCCGTCCTCCTCCCCCTTCGGGGGCTGGAGGATGCGGGCGACGACGCGGGCGATGGCCCGCTTGGCGAGGGCGCGGACGAGGAGGGCGCCGAGGATGATCGCCAGAATGCTGGCGGCGCCGGCGATGATCGCCTCGCCGTTGTCCCGGAGCCAGCCCGGCACCTCCAGCGCCAGAACGTTCGTGCTGCTGAGGGTGTGTGAGGTGGGCGCTTCCACGGGAGGCTCTCCACTCCGTCGTCGGATGGCCGATCGGTCAGAGCATCCGAACGTACTCGGGGGCTTCTCCCGAGGTCAAAGGCGCGGTGCAGGCCGGCAACACCCCGGCGAAGTCTTCGCGGCGGCTGCGCACGGCGTACTCATCCGTGGTCTGAGTACCCCGACGGATTCCGCCCGCGCGCCCGGCGCGGGAACCTGCCGCGTATGACGAACCGCACGCCGAACGCTCCCTGCCCGGACTGCGGGCGGCCGCTGCCCGCCCCGGCCGCGTCCGCGGCGAACTGCCCGCACTGCGGGCTGCCCGTCACCGGACCGGTCTTCGGCCGCGTGCGGTGGGTCGAGGGCGAGCTGCACCGTCTCGACCACCAGCGCGGCACGCTGCTCGCGGAGCGGCGGCGGCTGCTGGGCGAGCTGCGCGCCAAGGCGGCCCGGGCCACGGCGAACGGACCGCAGTCCGACGGTCCGCCGGGCTTCGGCCCGCCCGCGTACGGCCCCGCGGGGTTCGGCCCGCCTGCCGCTTTCGGGCCGCCCCGGCACGGCGCCGTGCCGCCGTCCGGGCCCGGCAGAGAGACCTCGCCGGGCACCGCCCGCAACGTGCTGCTGGCCCTCGGCGGCGTTCTGCTCACCGTCGCCGCCCTCGCCTTCACGCTCTTCAGCTGGGGCGAGATGGGCATCGGCGGCCGGGCCGCCGTTCTCGCCACCGTGACCCTCGCCGCCGTCGCCGGCCCCGTCCTCCTGCTGCGCCGCACCCTGAACGCCACCGCCGAAGCGGTGGGCTGGGTGGCCCTGGTGCTGCTGCTCCTCGACGCCTACGCGCTCCGGCAGGTCCGGCTCCAGCACACCGAGGCCCTCGCCTACACGGCGACCGCCGTCGCGGTCGTCGCCGGTCTGTGGGCGGTGTACGGCACCCTCGTGCCCCGGCCGGGGCTGCGCGGGCCGGTACCGGCCGCGGTCGTGCTCGCTCAGTTGCCGGTGCCGCTGTGGGCCGGCGCGGCGGGTGCCGGGCTGCACGGCACGGCATGGGCCCTGCTTGCCACGGCCGCCGCTGACACGCTGCTCGCGGTCGCGCCGTGGACGGGCGCCAGGCGCCCGTCGCAGGCGGTGCGTGTCACCGCCTCGGTCACGGCGCTGCTCACCGGCATACCGGCCCTCCTGCTCGCCGGGTGGCTGTCGCTGGCCGCGCAGGACCCGGCGAGCGCCGTGGAGGCGGGCGCGCTGCTGCTCGCCGCGGCAGCCGTGCTGCTCTCCGCCGGGTGGCGGCGGCGCACCTACGCGGTGGCGCTGGGCTGCGCGGCCGGACTGCTCGCCGTCGCGGCCACCGGTGGACTGGTGCGCACGCTCGTGCCGTCCGTCACCTGGGTGGCCCCGGGCTACCTGCTGTGCGCCGTGCTGCTCGCGGCGGTCGTGCCCGGCGTACGGAGGCGGGGGAAGACCGGCGTCGCCGCGGAACCGAGGAGGTCGCCGCGGGCGGGCCTGCTCCTCGCCGCGGCCGGGGTCCATGCCTGTGCGCTGCTGTACGCGGCCCCGCCCCTGGCGTACGCGCTGTTCGCGCCGCTGGGGTGGGCGGAGTCTCCGTGGCGGGGAGTGCCCCGGGACGCGAGCGCTTTCGACGCCCACTGGACCGGCGACGCCGGAACCGTGGTGGTCCTCGGGGTCTGCGCCTCGGTCCTGGCGGTCGCGGGCCGGGTGTCCGTACCGGTGCCGGTGCCGGACGGGGTGCGGCGTGCGGCCGCCCTCGGTGCGCTCGTCCTGGGTGCGGCGGGCGTCGCCGTCGCGCCGACGGCTCTGGACCTGCCCTACGCGGCGGTGCGCGTGGTGCTCGTGGCGCTGGTCGTGGCCCTGCTCGGCCTCGCCGCTACCGGCACGGGGGACCGGTTGAGCGCCGCCACCGCCCTCGGCGCGGCGGTCGTGACCTCGCTGACCGCGCTCGGCTGGGCCCTGACGGACCGCACGGCCACGCTGGTGACGCTGCCCGTGCTGAGTGCCGCCTTCACGGCCGCCGCGGTCCTGTCGGCGCGGCGGCACACCGCCCGGCCGACGCGGGACGGCGTGTCCGTCCCGCCGGGCGGCGCCGTTTCGCCGAGCGCCCCGAGCGCAGGGGCCCGTCCCGGGGGCGGCTTCGCCACCGAGGTCGCCGTGGCCGCGCTGTGCGCGGCGGTGGCCGTGCTGTACGCGGCCGGTTTCGCGTGGGCGGTGCCCGTCGCCCTGGACGTCCCGCACGAGCGGGCGGCCTTCGCCGTGTTCGCCTTCGCGGCAGTCGCCGCCTGGGTGGCCGCTCGCCTGGCCCGCCCGACCACCGGCACCAGCACCGGTACCGGCACCAGCACCGGTACCGGCACCGCCGCCGTGCCCTCCGGCTTCCTCGCGCCGGGGGCCGTCGTGTCGCTGGCCGTGGAAGGCGCCGGATACGTCGTCGCCGGCTGGTCGTTGCTGCCGGCCGCCGCAGACGCGTCGCTGCTCGCCCTGGCGCTCGCCCTGTGCGGCGTGCTGGCCGGGTGCGTCGCGGTGCGCGAGGACCGCCGTCCTGCGGCGTACGTCGCGACCGCGTTGTTCCTGCTGGCCACGTGGGTGCGGCTGTACGCCTCCGACGTGGAGGTGCCCGAGGCGTACACCCTGCCCCCGGCCGTCGCCGCGCTGGCCATGGGCCTGCTGCGGCTCCGCGCCCAGCCGGGCCTGTCCTCGTGGGCGGCCTACGCCCCCGCCCTGACCCTCGCGCTGCTGCCCAGCCTGGTCGCCCTGCTCGGCGACCCGCACGGGCTGCGCCCGCTGCTGCTCGGCATCGGCGCGCTGGCCGTGACGCTGCTCGGTGCCCGGTTCCGCCTTCAGGCGCCGCTGCTGCTCGGCGGTGCCGCGCTCGCGCTCGTCGCCGCGCACGAGCTCGCGCCGTATCTGGCGCAGGCCGTCGGCCTCCTCCCGCGCTGGCTGCCGCCCGCCGTCGCCGGGCTGCTGCTGCTCGCCGTCGGGGCCACGTACGAACAGCGCCTCCGGGACGCGCGCCGTCTGCACGCCGCCTGGCGCCGCCTCGGCTGACGCTTCCGCGTCCCCAACCTTACGAGTCGCCTGCGACTAGTCGCAGGCGACTTCGTCGCCGGTGACGGCCTCGAAGCCCTTGCCCTGGTCGCCGTCGTGTTTCTCCGCCGCGAACGGGTCGGCCGCCCGGACCGGGTGCACCTCGGCGAACCCCTTCCCCAGCGTGACCTCCATCAGAGGCCCGCGTCCCGGCTCCGCACGGAGTTTCGCGTCGGGGAAGGCCGCGGCGACCGTCCGCACCGAGCGGTCCCAGCGCGGGTCGTACGCGATCACCGTCCGCCGTACGTCCTGCGTCTCGGCGTTGCGCGGCAGCCCGGTGGTGCGGAAACCCGTCTCCCGCAGGGCCGTGTCGGCGCGTCCGGCCAGACCGGACCGGGTGGTGCCGTTCTGCACCTGGACCCGGACCTGTGCAGGCGGCACGTCCACGAGGGTGGGTTCGGCCCGCCGTCCGGTCGTGCCGCCGCCACCGGGATTGCCGCTGCCGCCGGCGTTCTTCGCGGTGTCGTGCCCGGCCAGCGGCCTGTCCTGACGGACGGCCTCGAACAGCCGGGCCGCCTTCTTCTCGTTCCACCGCACGGTCGAGCCGACGCCCTCGACGGCGTGGCTCGGGTCCGCGACGGGCACCGACACGAACTCCGACGCGGAGGGGGTGAAGCCTCGCATGGCCTCCGCGAGGGCCAGCATCTCGTCGGTGCCGAAGTTCCGGTCGGCGCGCACCGACTCCAGCATCGTGGAGGTCACCTTGCTCAGCTGTACCGGGCTGGTCAGCACGCCGTTGCTGGTCGCCTTCTCGATGACGGCGGCGATGAACCGCTGCTGACGGTGCATCCGCCCGAAGTCCGAGCCGCCGTCCACGTGCCGGGCCCGGACGTAACTCAGCGCCTCGCCGCCGTCCAGCGTGGACGTACCGGCGGGCAGGTCGAGGCCGGAGTAGGAGTCCTGCAGCGGGCGCACGGTGCACACCTTGATGCCGCCGAGCACGTCCACGGTCTTCACGAAGCTGGTGAAGTCGACCTCCAGGTAGTGGTCGATGTGCACGTCGGTCAGCTTTTCCACGGCCCGCACGGTCAGATGCGGGCCGCCGTGCGCATAGGCCGAGTTGATCTTCGCGGGGAGCGCGTCGTGGCGCTCCTTCGTCCGGCCGTCGGTGTGCGGGGGCAGCTCCACGTACGAGTCGCGCGGGATGCTGACCACACTGAGCCGGTCGCGGTCCTCCGAGACGTGCACCAGCATCAGGGTGTCCGTGCAGTCGCACGAGGCGCCGCCCAGCTTGTACCGGTCACGTTGCCGCTCGCTCAGCTCGTGCCGGTCGTCGACGCCGACGACGAGGAAGTTGAGGCCGTTGCCGGTGGACTCCGGCCGGTCGGTGAGACCGGCGAACGCGTTGATGCGGTTCACCCCGCCCTCCAGCCCGTTCACCACCAGGTGTCCGACGCCGCTGGTCAGCAGCACCAGCGCGGAGCCGCCGACCGCGACGCGGATCCCCCAGCGCGCGCGCCCTCTGCCCCGCCGCCGGCCCAGGGAGGCGTCCCCCGGGCCCGACGGGCCCTGGGGGAGGTCGGCGTCGCGGCGGGAGCGGGGACGGGGGGACAGGGGCAAGCGGCACCTCCACGGCGGACGACCCGGACGTATCGGCGTCGTGACCGGGACTGTAGGCACGTATGACCGGCCCGACCGGGTCACACGCCGCGCCGCGGCCCCCCGGGCACCCGGCTGGCGTGCGGGCGTGTCCCTCGTTCGCGGTAACGTGGCCGCCGTGAATCCCCGTGTTTCCCCCGCCGTGTCCGTGATCATGCCCGTCCTCGACGAGGAGCGGCACCTGCGCGACTCCGTGCGCCACATCCTCGGCCAGGAGTACGACGGCGAGCTGGAGGTCGTCATCGCCCTCGGCCCGTCCACGGACCGCACGGACGAGATCGCCGCGGAACTGGTCGCCGAGGACGCGCGGGTGAAGACGGTCCCGAACCCCACCGGCCGCACGCCCGCGGCACTCAACGCCGCGATCCGGGCGTCCCGGCACCCCGTCGTGGTGCGGGTCGACGGACACGGCATGCTCTCCCCGGACTACATCGCCACCGCCGTGCGGCTGCTGGCGGAGACCGGCGCCGCCAACGTCGGCGGTCTCATGCACGCCGAGGGCGAGAACGCCTGGGAGCAGGCCGTCGCCGCCGCGATGACCGCGAGGATCGGCGTCGGCAACGCCGCCTTCCACACCGGCGGCGAGGCGGGCGAGGCCGAGACGGTCTACCTGGGGGTCTTCCGCCGCGAGGTGCTGGAGCAGCAGGGCGGCTACAACGAGGAGTTCGTCCGGGCGCAGGACTGGGAGCTGAACTTCCGCATCCGGGAGGCCGGCGGGCGCATCTGGTTCTCGCCCGAGCTGCGCGTCTCCTACCGGCCGCGGCCGAACGTGCGGGCGCTGGCGCTGCAGTACCGCAACTACGGGCGCTGGCGGCACGTCGTCGCCCGCTACCACGCCGGCTCCATCAACCTCCGCTACCTCGCGCCGCCCACCGCACTCTGCGCCATCGCCGCCGGGCTCGTCGCGGGCGCGACGCTCACCCCGTGGGCGTTCGCCGTGCCCGCCGGCTACCTCGCCGCCATCACGGCCGGCTCCGTCCCGGCCGGGCGCGGGCTGCCGCTCGCCGCCCGGGTACGCATCCCGGTGGCGCTGGCGACCATGCACATGTCGTGGGGCTGGGGCTTCCTCACCAGCCCGCGCAAGCTCGCGCGCCGCGTCATCGCCTCCCGCCGCCCCGCCCCCACGGCGACCACGCCGCGCTGACCGGAACCAGCGACGCGACGACGCCCCCGCCGACCGGCGGGGGCGTCGTCATGGGCGGGCGCGCACGTCACCCGCAGTGGAACCAGCCGGACGGCGGGACGTGGTCCTGCACGATGTTGCTGCCGGAGAAGTTCCACATCGCCGTCTCCACGGCGATGCAGCGGTTCTTCCCGTAGAAGCGGTAATTGGCGTAGTAGAGGTAGTGGCCGTCGTCCTCGCCGACGTATCCCGTGGCGTCCGTCCACGCCTGGACCGCGATGCGGGACCGCTTCCCGTAGTAGTCGCCCCGCTTCACGGCCGCCACGCAGTTGTACGTGCCGTCCCAGTACAGGTACGTCGTGGCCACCCGGGTGCCGTTGTGGTAGTTGTTCCAGCTGTCGATCTGCGTGCCGTTGCAGCCGTGGGCGGCCGCCTGCGCGGTGCCCGCCGGTCCCAGAAGCGTCGCCGCCGCGGCGATCGCGAGCGCGGTGAGCACACGTGTCGCGTTCCTGAGCATGCCGAAGTCCCCCCTCGGTCGGAATTCCGTCCGTGCCCGTCGAGCGAGCCCGACGAGGTCGTGCGGGCCCGATCGTTCCACGGCGCGTAAGGCGCGCACAAAGGGTATTCCGGTCACCTTCTGGGCGGCGGAGTCACCAGCGGTAGGGCTCGTACACGGGCATGCACGTCCCGCTGTCGTCGGAGGCGTTGAGGGGGTCGGCGCTGTCGGGGACGGAACCGGCGCCGGGCGCCTCGTAGGAGGTGCCCTCACGCCAGTCGTCGCCCACGACGAGGGTGACGGACTGCACCTGGGACGACGCCTTCACCGCGTCCTCGGGGATGCGGAGTTCCTTCGCCACGGAGAGCGCGTCGGCGCGGGACTGCTCGCCACCCGACTCCGGGTAGGTGAGCGTGGTGTCCGCCTGCGGCTGCGGCGTGGCGACGGTGATGGCCTGGCCGAAGCCCGCCGCCTGGAGCTGCTGCGTGACGCTGCCGGCGCGCCCGCCGACGGCCGGCTCGCCGTCGCTGCCGGTGCCGTTGAGCACCCGCACCGGGATCGCGGAGGCGGTCTGCGCTTCCGGCCCCTGCGACGCCCCGGCGCCCGGCGCCTTCCCGTCGTCGCCCTCCGTGTCCGCCTTCTCGCCGTTTCCGTCCAGCGGCACGTCGTCGCGCAGCATCGCCCAGAGGTGCGAGGCGTCCTCGCCGGGCAGCAGGTGGTTCGGGTTCGACGGGTCCTGGACGGTCGGCATGGTCGCCATCGTGACGCGGTCGGTCGGCACGTTCTGGAACTGGACGCCTACGTTGTAGAGGTCCTTCACCGAGCCGATCTCGTTCGAGACGGTGAGGGCCTTCGTGGCGGACTCCGCCAGGTCCAGGAGCCGTCCGGTGTTGGTGAAGACGTTCTGCGACTTGAGCTTCCGCAGCATCGAGTTGAGGTACATGTGCTGGGCCTTGGCGCGGCCGATGTCGCTGTGGAAGGCGTGCCGGGTGCGCAGCCACTGGAGGGCGGTCTCGCCCTTGATCTCGTGTGTGCCGGCGGTGAGCTTCAGCCCCGATCCGCCGCCCGCGCCTGGCAGCGGCCGGTCCCACACGTTGTGCTCGACGCAGACCTCGACGCCGCCGACCGCGTCGGCCATGGCCACGACGCCCGCGAAGTCGACGGTCACCCAGTGGTGGATGTAGACGCCGGTCAGCTTCTCCCAAGTGGCGAGCGTGCAGCCGGGACCGCCGCGGCCCAGGGTGGTGTTGATCAGCCCGTTGGTCTCCGGGTATGTCTTCCCGGTGTCGGCGTCGCTGCACTCGGGGATGTCCACCCGGGTGTCGCGGGGGATGCTGATCATCGAGGCGTCCGAGCGGTCGGCGGAGATGTGCAGCAGCATCTGGACGTCGGCCAGGGGCTTCTGCCCGACGCTGTCCCTGCTGCCGCCCAGTTCGAGGTTGGCGTCGGAGTTCCGGCTGTCGGAGCCGAGGACGAGGATGTTGAGCGGGGTGTCGCCCTGCGCGTTGGGTCCGGGGGCGGTGAGACCGCTGTCGGAGGCGCTGCGCTCGCCGGTACGGAGGTTGCCGTTCAGGTGCTGGTAGTAGAGGTAACCGCCGCCGGACGTGACGAGGACGAGGACGGCGAGGCCGATGGCGATCCAGCGCAGGGTGCGGCGCCGCGGACGCTTCCGCCCGCCGCCGGATATCTCCCCGGAGTCGTCGCCGGGCTCGCCGGGCTCGCCGGGCTCGCCGGGCTCGTCGTGGTCGCCGCTGCGCGGGTGGGGAGGGCGGTGGGAGTCGTCGTAGAGACCGTCGTCCCAGCCCAGATCGCCGGCCGAGGGCGCATCCGAACGTCTCCTGCTGTGCCGGATGTCGTCCTGCTGCCGCACGAGACCTCTCCGTCCTGATGTGGTGTTGTACGTCCCCTGCCGCCTCCCGGGAGGCGGCAGGGGGTCCGCGCTATCCGGCGCAGAGGGACTTGTCGCCGGCGTTGACGGCGTCCACGGGGGCCTTGTCGGGCGCCTCCAGTTTCACGCCCGGTTCGACGAAGTCCGCGCCGAGCGTGAGGGTCATCCCCTCCTGCGGTCCGGCGTCCCCGGAGGTCTGCTTCAGCGCCGAGGAGGGCAGCCCCATCATCTCCGCCAGGGCGGCGGCCTGAGAGGCCTGGTTCGGGGCGTATTCGAGCGTCGTCTTCTCCAGCTCCTTCGGGGCGTTGCCCGCGTTGGTGGAGAGCGGCACGCCCTGTTCGGTCTGGAGCCAGGTGAGCGTGGTCTGCGCGGACCCGGCCGGGGCGCCGCCGTTGAGCACGTCGACCCGCACCTCGGACGCGGGCGCCTTCTCGACCTTCGACAGGTCGGCGCCCTGGTCCTTCTTCGCCTTCTTCTTGCCCTTGTCGGTCTTCGTCAGGGACTTGTCCTGCTGGACCATGCGGAAGAGCGGCTGGGCCTTGTTCGGGTCCAGTATGACCGTGTTCGGGTCCTCCGGGTTGTCCAGCACCGGCGCGGTGACGAAGCTGATGTTCTTCGTGTCGATCCGACGCAGGTCCTTGGCGAGGGCGATCAGCTTGTCCACCCCGCCGATGCCGTCGTCCACCGTCAGCGACTTGGTGGCCACGTCCGCCAGGTCGAACAGCTTGCCCGGGTCGGTGAGGGTGTCGCTGGACTTCATCTTGCGCACCATGGAACTCAGGAACTGCTGCTGGAGCTTGATCCGGTCCAGGTCGCTGGAGAAGCCGATCGACTTCCTCGTCCGTACGAAGGCCAGGGCCTGTTCGCCCTCGACGACGCTGCGTCCGGCGGGGAGGTCCAGGTGGGACTTGGGGTCCTTGACGGGGTGTTCGAGGCATACCCCGACGCCACCGACGGCAGTGGAGAGTTCCTTCACCGCGTTGAAGTCCGCCAGCATGAAGTGGTTGGGCTGGACGCCCGTCACTTCATGCACCGTGCGCCAGGTGCAGCCCGGGTCCCTGCCGAACTGGCCCAGGCTGGTGTTGAAGCGCACGTTCTGGGTACCGGGGATGATCTTCTTGGAGCCGTCCTCCTGCGTCACCGGGCAGTCGGGGACGTCGACCATCAGGTCGCGCGGGATGGAGAGCACCGTGGCGTTGGAGCGGTCGGCGGAGACGTGGAAGAGCAGCGTGGTGTCGGCGTGGCCGACGCTCTCCGCGTCGCCGTAGCCGTCGTTGCCCTTGCCCTGCCGGGAGTCGGTGCCGATGAGCAGGATGTTCAGCGGGCCGTCGGAGACCGCCGGGTTGTCGATGCCGACGTCGACGGTCGTGAGGTTGCCGTTCAGCCGGTAGTACGTCCAGGCCACGCTCGCGCAGCCGACCAGCAGGAGCATGCCGAGTATGCCTCCGCCCCACTGCAGGGCGCGCTTCTTCCCGGTCGATTTCGGGCGGGGCTTGCGGCGGCTGGCGCGCGGCCCGCCGCCGTCGTCCCCGGAACGGGGGTGCTCGCCGTCGTCCTGCGGGCGGGTGCGGCGGCGTCCGCGCTGCGGCGGTACGTAGCCGTCGGTCGCCGCGCGTTGACGGTCGGTAGGCTTCGTGGAGGAGGACGTTCTCTGGCGTGGCGCCGTCATGCGGTCGCCGTTGCCGTACGTGTGGCGGGAGTTGTCGGCAGCAGGGCCCGACTGCAGTTCGTAGGTGCCGGTGCTCGGGTTGAACACCCACTGGTCTGCGGGGTCGATGTCGCCTGCGTGTCGCCGGCCTTGCGCGTCCACGATTGCGAGTGTCCTCCATTGTGCGCCTGGCGCCCCGGCGAGGGGCGGACCGGATCGCTCACCATATCCGGCGGTCCGGGCGGTCGGCGATGCCGGTGACCGGCATCGCCAGCTCCTAGTAGGTCAATTCCCCCCATTCCGTGCACCGTCCCCGCCGCATACGCCGGTGGCATCGGAGGCCTCACGGTAAGGGGATTCTGGCTCCGGCGACGAGTCGGGCGTCGCTCCTGGTGTTGTGGTGTGTGTCACGCGCGCGGGTTCTCCGTCGCGCAGCCTTTCGAACAGCTGGTTTGCGGCGGGCTGTACGAGTTCGTCCCGGTTCGGGTCGAGGGTGTGGGGCTGCCGGGGCACAGTGAGGAAGTGCACCTCGCCCTCGGGCGTCTCCCGCAGGCTCCGCACCAGCCCGTACAGCTCGCGGAGCGAGTCCAGGCCCTCGTCCGCGGTCAGTGCCGACGTGGCGGCGTCGAGCAGCGGGTAGAGCTTGGACGGGTCGGTCAGCACCCCTTCCTCGCGCACCTCGTCCAGCAGCGAGGCGAGGAAGTCCTGCTGGCGGCCGATGCGTTGGGTGTCGCTGCCGTCGAAGGCCTTGCGGGCCCGCACGTAGCCGAGCGCCTGCTTGCCGTTCAGCGTCTGCCGCCCCGCCTCCAGGTCCAGGCTGGCGTCCCGGTCGTGGACGTCGTGCGGCAGGCAGACCTCGACGCCCCCGACGGCGTTCACGATGTTCTTGAAGCCCTTGAAGTCGACGATCAGGTGGTGGTCGATCCGCACCCCGGTCAGCCTCTCCACGGTGCGGATGGTGCAGGCCGCGCCGCCGAACTGGAACGCCCAGTTGAACTGGGCGAACTGCGCCCGGGTGGTGGTGCCGTCGGACCGGCGGCACTCGGGGACGTCGACCATCAGGTCGCGCGGGATCGACACGGCGGTGGCGTGGCTGCGGTCGGCCGGCAGGTGCAGCAGGATCGTGGTGTCGCTGCGGGCGCCGATCGCGTCGCCGTAGCCGGAGTTACGCCCCTCCCGGCTGTCGGAGCCCAGCAGCAGGACGTTCCGCGTCTCGCCCGCCGTCGGGTCGGGGCGTTCGCCCGCGTGGCGGGCCAGTTCGCGGGCGGTCGAGGTGTCGGTGCGGATGTTGCCGTCGAGGTCCCGCAGCACCGCCCACGCCGTGCCGGCGCCGGTCAGCAGCGCCGCCGACGTGCCGAAGGCCACCCAGCGCAGTGCGCGGCGCCGCCGGTCCGAGGGGCGCGGCCGGGAAGCGGAGTTCGCCGGTCCGGCTTCGGTGGTCTCCGGGGAGGCCGCCGGGGTGGCGGCCGTTCCGTCGTCGCCGATGGGGCCGGTGTGCGTGGTCACGTGGGCGTCCGTCCGTCCGGGGTTCGCTGGTGCGCGGGCGGACCGGCGCACCGCAGCGGAGCCGGGTGGCTCGGGCGGCGTGCGGACGTACGGGCGGCGCGCGGGTGGCGCAGGCGGAGTTCGGGCGCCAGGCCGCCGGGTGGCCGTACGGAAGCCGGTCACTCAGACAGACGTGCGGGACGGGCCAAGGGTTGTACGCACGGTCGCGCCGATGTGACGCCGACGGTCGCGACGGCCCTGCCGACGAGCGTGGCGGGAGCGCGTCAGCCGGCGGTGTGGGTGACCCGTTCGGCGTCGCGGCGGTGCTCCAGCGCGGCGGCGTCCAGCCCGTCCGCGTTCCGGCACAGCACCACGGACGCCCCGGCGGCGAGCGGCGCGTACAGCCCGGCCGACACCCCGGCCCAGTCGTCGTACGGCAGGCGCGTCAGCAGTCGCGAGCCGGCTTCCAGGCCGAGCCCCGCCGCGTCCGCGCGTGCCCGCTCGACGAGCTGCGCCCCGGTCAGCTCCTCGCCGCCGGGGAGGACGAGCGCGGTGGTGTCGGCGTCCACCGGGGCGTACGGCGTGAAGCGGTCGCCCTGGCCGGGGACCTCCACCGCGTAGTCCGCGAAGCCCTCCGGGGGCTGCGGGAAGCGGGTGCCCATCGGCCGCAGCGCGAGGGCCACCCGTTCGCCGCCACAGGCGCGTGCCGCGTCGAGGGCGTCCGGGCCGGCGACGGCGAGATCCGCACCGGACGGGTCGCCGTGCAGGTCCACGGTCACCCCGACGGCGGAGCAGGCGAGCAGCCAGACGGCGGTCTGCCAGTGCGCCGGGAGCAGCAGCGCGAGCCGGTCGCCGGGCGCGGCGGACAGGTCGTCCTGGAGTAGGTTGCCGGTCTTCGCCACCCAATTGGCGAGGGTCGCGACGGAGAGTTCCACGCGTTCGCCGGTGGCGTCGTCGTAAAAGGTCACCAGCGGGCGCGCAGGGTCGGCGGCGAGCGCGGAAGACAGCAGGTCGGCGGGGGTGCGGTCGGTGGCGTTCATCGGGGCCAGGTTACGCGTCCGACGGAACGTCACCCGCCGCGCGGGGCACCTGTTCGAGCGTTCCGGGGCCGACGGCGTGTCAGTTTCCGGATGGACAGAAGCGGGCTAATCGGCTCATTGTCGTATGTATGCGTGCACTTCTCGCCACCTCGCTCGGTGTTCTGTCCACCGTGACTCTCCTGCTGCAGCCGGCCGCCGCGGCGGTCGCGCCCGGCGACGTCCGGACCCCCGGCGCCGCGCAGCGGGACGCGTCGCTCGCATCCCCCGTCACCGGCATGCCCGGCAGCACGCAGTCGCTGCCGCTCGCCCGAGTCGCGTCCCACGGCGACCCGACCGGTTCCCGGCGCTCGGGCAGCGCCCCGCACCCGCACGAGGCCCGTCCCGGGGAAGTGGACGGACGAGCCGCTCCGGGAGACACGGTCGGTCTGGAACAGCGCACCGTGCGCCCCTTCTCCCTGGTCGGCATCGTCTGGCAGGACCCCGGGAGCGGCTCGACGCCGACGTGCGCATCCGTACCCGGAATGCGGCGACGGGCGACTGGTCGGGCTGGCGGACCCTCGCCACGCACAGCGAACACGCCCCGACGCCGTCCCACCGGGCCGGCGGCGAGGACGGCGCGCAGCGCGGCTCCACCCCGCCCCTGTGGGTCGGCCGTTCGGACGGCGTCCAGGTGCAGGTCCGCCCCGAGCACGGCGAACTCCCGCGCGGCCTGCGGATGGAACTGGTCGACCCCGGTGACGCCCCGGCCCGGATCGCCGACGCCGCCGGCGGACGTCCGGCCTCCGACGTACCGGGCACGAGCGCACGAGCCGGCGCTCCGCGAGGCGGCGGGGCGCAGAGCCTCGCGGAGGACGAGCCCGCGGAGAAGCAGGGCACCGAGAAGGAGCCTGCGGAGAAGCGGGCCGCCGAGAAGGCGCCCGTCGAGGAGCAGGCCGCCGAGGAGACTCCGGCCCGGGAGGAGTCGGCCGGGGAGAAGGCCGCCGCCGCGCCGGGCCGGCTGCCCGCGCTGACCATGGAGGAGACCCTGGCGGACGCGGCCGAGCACGACCTCACCCCCGAGGTGCGGGCGGCGGACGGCAAGCCGCACGTCGGGCCCCGGCCCGGCATCGTCATCCGCAGCGGCTGGGGTGCCGACGAGAGCGTGCGCGAGAGCGGCTACGCGTACGGCGACGACGTGAAGATGGCCTTCGTCCACCACACCGCGGGCAGCAACGGCTACAGCTGCAAGGAAGCGCCCAAGGTCATCCGCGGAATCTACCGCTACCACGTCAAGAGCCTCGGCTGGCGCGACATCGGCTACAACTTCCTCGTCGACAAGTGCGGCACCCTCTACGAGGGCCGGGCCGGCGGGGTCACCCAGCCGGTGCGCGGCGCCCACACTCTCGGCTTCAACAACGCCAGCATGGGCGTCGCCGTCCTCGGCGACTTCAGCAGCAAGAACCCGCCGAAGAAGGCCACCGACGCCATCGCCAAGCTCACCGCCTGGAAGCTCGGGCTCTACGGCGTCAACGCCGAGGGCCGCACCCGTATGACGTCCGAGGGCGGCAAGTACAGCAAGGGCGCCAAGGTCAGGATGCGCACCATCTCCGGCCACCGGGACGGCTTCTCCACCGCCTGCCCCGGCAAGCAGCTCTACGGGGATCTGGGCGCCGTCCGGAAGCTCGCCGCCAAGCTCCAGGGGCGCTGACCTCGAAGGAGGCGTCCTCCCCGCGCCGACGGGCGTACTGCGGGTCGGTGGGCCGGCGGGCCGGAAGCGCTCACCCGCGGGCCGGGACGGGCGGCGCCGTCCGCATAGACTGGCTGCCGAACGCCCGGCGCCCGGGTCCCGGCCCCGCACGCTCCGAAGAACCGGGGCGGCGGTCGGCGTCGGCCCGGCCGGATCCCCGTCGACGGCAACCCGTCGGTCAACCCCGCGCGGCCGACGGCGCGTCCCACGTCATGCCGCGCGGCGCCGGCCCGCCGACGGCCCCGGTGTCAGGGGGGCGCAGGCGTGGCGGACGAGACGGACCGGTCCCGGCAGGAAGCAGAGACGACGTTGACTGAGGCGATTCTCCTCGTCGGAGGCAAGGGCACCCGGCTGCGGCCGCTCACGGTGCACACGCCCAAGCCGATGGTCCCGGCCGCGGGGGTGCCCTTCCTCACCCATCAGCTCGCCCGTGCCCGCGCCGCCGGGGTCGAGCACGTGGTGATGGCCACCTCCTACCTCGCGGAGGTGTTCGAGCCGTACTTCGGCGACGGCTCCGACCTCGGCCTGCACCTGGAGTACGTCACCGAGGAGGAGCCGCTGGGCACCGGCGGGGCCCTGCGCAACGTCGCCTCCCGCCTCACCTCCGGGCCGGACGAACCGGTGCTCGTCTTCAACGGCGACATTCTCACCGGCCTGGACATCCGCGCGCTGGTCCGCACGCACGCCGACACCGGAGCCGACGTGTCCCTGCACCTCACGCGGGTGGCCGACCCGCGCGCGTTCGGGCTCGTCCCGACTGACGACGACGGGCGCGTCACCGCCTTCCTGGAGAAGCCGCAGACGCCCGAGGAGATCGTCACCGACCAGATCAACGCGGGCGCGTACGTGTTCCAGCGGTCCGTGATCGACACGATCCCCCACGACCGTCCGGTGTCCGTCGAACGCGAGACCTTTCCCGGCCTGCTCGCCGACGGCGCCCACCTCCAGGGCATGGTCGACTCCACCTACTGGCTGGACCTCGGCACCCCGCAGGCCTTCGTCCGCGGCTCCGCCGACCTGGTGCTGGGGCACGCTCCCTCGCCGGCCGTGCCGGGCCGCCGCGGCGCGTGCCTGGTGCTGGACGGAGCGACCGTCGCCGAGGACGCCAAGCTCTCCGGCGGCACCGCCGTCGGCGCGGGCGCGGTCGTCGGCACCGGAGCCCGCGTCGAGGGCAGCACCCTGCTCGACGACGCGGTCGTGGAGCCGGACGCCGTCGTACGCGACTCCTTGATCGGCGCGGGCGCGCGCATCGGTGCGCGCACCGTACTGGACGGCGCCGTCATCGGCGACCGCGCGGAGGTCGGCCCCGACAACGAGCTGCGCGACGGCATCCGCATATGGTGCGGTGCACGCATCGGGGCCGGTGCGGTGCGGTTCTCCTCCGACCAGTGAGCGAGAGACGCGGCGGACGTGACGTGAGGCGGTGGCGACGATGGCCCGACGAGGAGACAGGCCGTCCCCGGCCGACGGGCTGTCCCGGCCGAGGCCGGAGGCGCCCGGCGTGCGCCCGTCCCGGTCCGGCGTCCGCCGCCGATGGGACCCCGAAGGGCCGTACGACCTGCTGAGCAGTCTGCACGTGCTGCGTCGCGGCCCGTACGACCCCACCTGCCGGGTGGTGGACGGCGCGGTGTGGCGCACCATGCGGACGCCCGCCGGGCCGGTCACGCTGCGGATCGCCGCCCGGGGCGGCGGGTCCGGCGTCCGCGTCGAGGCGGAGGCGTGGGGGACCGGCGCGGAATGGTCGCTGGACCGGCTTCCGGCGCTGCTCGGCGCCGACGACGACCCCGGCGCGTTCGTGGCCCACCACGACCTGCTGCGCGAGGCGCACCGCCGCAACCCCGGCCTGCGGCTCGTCCGCACCGGCCTGGTGATGGAGTCGCTGATCCCGTCGGTGCTGGAGCAGAAGGTCACCGCGGAGGAGGCGCACCGTGCCTGGCGCCGCCTGGTGCGCCGCTTCGGTGAGCCGGCACCCGGCCCGCGCGAGGACCTGCACGTCCTGCCCGCGCCGCGGACCTGGGCGCTGATTCCCTCCTGGGAGTGGCACCGCGCCGGGGTCGATTCCAAGCGCTCCGCGACGATCCTGCGTGCCGTGCAGCGCTGGTCGCGCATGGAGGAGGCCGCACGCATGGACCTCGACGCGGCGGTCGCCCGGCTCTGCGCCATCCCCGGCATCGGCCCGTGGACCGCTGCGGAGACGCTGCAGCGCAGCAACGGCGCGGCCGACGCGCTGACGGTCGGCGACCTGCACCTGCCGGGCATCGTGGGCTACGCCCTGACCGGACGCCGGGGCTGCGACGACGACGGCATGCTGGAACTGCTGGCTCCCTACGCGGCGCAGGGCCAGCGCCACCGCGCGGCCCGGCTCCTGCTCACGACCGGCCGCATCCCGCCGCGCCGCGTGCCCAAGATGCCCCGCACCGACATCGCCACGCTCTGAGGCGGGGAGCGCCGGGCCGGGGAGGGGCAGCCGACGCCCGGCGCACCGGAGCGGCCGGGGACGTCTCAGCGCACCACCGTGAACGCCTCGGCGCTCCGTGCCGGCCGTGCCTTCGGTGCGCCCGCCGCGTGACCGATCGCCACCGCGCCCATCGGCTCCCACGTCCCGGGCAGCTCGAGCACCTCGCGCACCACGTCGCGGCAGAACATCGTCGAGGAGATCCACGCCGACCCGAGCTGCTCGCCGGCCAGCGCCACCAGGAAGTTCTGGATGCCCGCACCGTGGGCGACGACGAACATCTCGCGTTCGGCGGTGGCCCGACGTGCGTCCGGGTAGGTGTGCGACCCGTCCGCCACCATGCACGGCACCGCCAGGTAAGGCGCGTTGCGCAGCACGTCGCCGCGCCGCACGCGCTTGGCGATGCTCTCCTCGCTCCTGCCGTCGGCCTGCAGGTCGGCGATCCAGGCGTCCCGCATCGCGTCCAGCAGCCGCAGCCGCGACGCCTCGGACTCCAGCAGGACGAACCGCCAGGGCGTGGTGTGGTGCGGCGCGGGTGCGGTGACGGCCGCCGCGACGGCCCGGCGCACCGCCGCGCCGTCCACCGGCTCGTCGGTGAACTCGCGCACGGTGCGCCGCCCGGTCACCGCCTCCCGTACGGCCTCGGAGGTGCCGAGCCGGAACATGTCCAGCGCCGCGTCCCGTACGAGGGGCTGCGCCGTGGTGTCCCGGTCTCCGGCGCCGAGCACGTGCCGCCCCATGCCGCGCACGACCGCGACCGGTCGCCCGTCGGCCTTGCCCTTCACCAGTTCGCCAGCCGCGGCCAGTTCGTCGCCGACGGCGGTGACCGTGACGCCCAGCGGATTGCCGTACGAGTCGACGCCGCCGCGCAGATCCTCCAGGACGCGCACGCCGGCCGCGCCGATCGCCACGTCGGTTTGCCCCTCGCGCCAGGGGCGTCCGAAGGTGTCGGTGACGACGACGCCCACTCGCGCGCCCAGTACGTCGTACAGGCCGTCCCGGATACGGGCGGCGGAATCGTCGGGGTCCTCGGGCAGCAACAGCACGGTTCCGGCCGGGGTGTTGGACGCGTCGACGCCCGCGGCGGCCATCACGAAGCCGTGCCGGGTCTCGACGATCCGCGCAGGCCCGCGTCGTGCGACGACGCGTACGGTCTCGGCGTCGATGGAGGCCTCCCGGTCGTCGGCGGCGACCGTACGGCCTTCCGCCTTGCTGACGATCTTCGAGGTGACGACGAGTACGTCGCCGTCCATCAGGCCGTCGAGGCCCTCGGCCGCGGCCGCTTCGGCGATCAGCTTCACCAGGTCGTCGCCCTCGCGCACCTCGGGGATTCCGGGCAGCGCCCAGACGCGGTAGCCGGGGCGGGCGTCGCGGTGCTCCGGCGCGGTCATGCCCGCACCTCCTCGGCGAGTGCCAGCGCGTCCGACGCCATCCGTGCGGTCGCCTCCGGGTCGCTCATCATCAGCGGCACCGCCCGGCAGCGGATGCCGGCCTCCTCGACCTCGTCGACCGCGCCCGCGTCGACCGTGTCGACGAGCCACCCGTCGAGCAGCCCGGAGCCGTAGTGCCGGGCGACGGCCGCGGCGGTGGACCGGACGCCGATCGCGGCGAGCACCTTGTCGGCCATGCCGCGGACCGGCGCGTCACCCACGATGGGGGAGAGGCCCACGACCGGCACGCCGGCCTCGGCGATGGCCTCCCGGATGCCGGGTACGGCGAGGATCGTGCCGATGCTCACCACCGGGTTCGACGGCGGGAACAGCACCACGTCCGCCTCGGCGATGGCCTCCAGGACACCGGGCGCGGGCTCGGCCTGGTCGGCGCCGACGGGCACGACGGCCTGCGCGTCCGGCTCGGCGCGCAGCCGGATCCAGTACTCCTGGAAGTGGAGCGCCTTGCGTTCGCCGCCCTCCTCGACGGCGACGTGCGTCTCGACCCGGTCGTCCGTCATCGGAAGCAGCCGCACGCCCGGTCGCCAGCGCGCGCACAGCGCCTCGGTGACGGCGCTGAGGGGATAGCCGGCGCCGAGCATCTGCGTGCGGACGAGGTGCGTGGCGACGTCCCGGTCGCCGAGCCCGAACCACTGGGGCTGGACGCCGTACGCGGCCAGCTCCTCCTTCACCGCGAACGTCTCGCCCGCGCGGCCCCAGCCCTGCTCCTCGTGGATGCCGCCGCCGAGCGTGTACATCACGGTGTCGAGGTCGGGGCAGATCTTCAGCCCGAAGAGGTGGATGTCGTCCCCGGTGTTGCCGATGACGGTGATGTCCGCGTCCGGTGCGGCGGACTGGAGGCCGCGGAGGAAGCGGGCGCCGCCGATACCCCCGGCCAGAACCACGATGCGCTGCATGACGGACAGTCTTGCAGCCCGGCCCGGCCGCAGGCAGCCGGGGCTCAGCGGGCGGTCGTCGCGCCGTCCGGCCGCACGGCCGTGGCGGGTACGGCTGCGGAGGGCACGGCCTCCGGGCGGACGGGGGCGTGCATGGGCATCTGCGTGAGGCCCGGGAAGTAGACGTGCAGGGTGACGGCCGGTTCGAGGCCGGTGTTGACGGCCTCGTGCACGTAGCCGGGGGCGAAGACCCGCTGCGCGCCGGACCGCAGCCGTCTGGTGCCGCCGCGGGAGTGCTCGGTGAGCTCGCCCTCCAGCACGGTCAGCACGCCGGACGACGGGCCGTGGTCGTGCCGTCCGCTGCCCTGCCCGGGCAGCCAGCTGAGCAGCCACACCTCGTAGCCGGGGCCGGTGCGCAGCCGGTGGTACCAGCGGGTGGTGGCGTCGTAGCGCACCAGCGGCGCCCACGACGCGCGGTCGGCGGCCAGGGTGCGGGCCAGCCCGGCGAACTCCGCGACGGTCGTCGGGTGCGCGGGCGCGGGCTGGAGGAGGTGGCGGACGGCGAGCAGGTCGCCGGCGATCTGGACGTCGCTGTTCACGGGGAAAGTCGCCTTCGTGCCGGAGGGGAGGGGGGTGTGGGTACCTCGGGTGCCTCAACAGCAGTGACAGCGACAGTGACCGGACGCAGCACCAGGGATCCCGCCGCGGCGGGCCGGAGTGAGCGAGCGGGTCACGGGCATGGGCACAAGGAGACCGGAGCCCGTGGGCGGTGTCAACCGGATGTCGCGTTTGGCGGCGAAGGTCTCACCGCTTCGAGTGACGTCGGGGACAGAAGGGTTTGTGTTCCGGTGATCGCGGACACATGGCGCACCATCCCGGCCCGTGAGCGCCGTTGTGAATCTGTGATCCGGTTGTGATCCGCTTCGCTTCGGTCTGCGGTCGGGAACGTGATCGACGGCTGAGTCGTCACTCAGGGCGGGAGAGTGCCACGGGCGGATCGCCCGGTACGACTGTCATAGTTTGTGGAGAATTGAACACTTTCTGCAAGCTCTTGGTTCCGCAGAGTGAATATCGGGCTCAATAGCAGATCTCAGCTTGACCCTCCCGGATCGGCGCACTTGTAATTTCACACGTGTCGTTCAGGCGGGATCGATAACGACGACATCACGGGGAAGCAAAGACAGACGAGGGGCGCGCACATGACCGAGCTGGTGGAGCAACTGCTGGTCGAAGAGGCGGACGAGGAACTCGGCTGGCAGGAGCGCGCGCTGTGCGCCCAGACCGATCCCGAGTCGTTCTTTCCCGAGAAGGGCGGTTCCACGCGAGAGGCGAAGAAGGTCTGTCTCGCGTGCGAAGTCCGGTCCGAGTGTCTCGAATACGCACTCGCCAACGACGAACGTTTCGGAATCTGGGGCGGACTGTCCGAGCGCGAGCGCCGACGGCTGAAAAAAGCTGCGGTCTGACCCGCGGTGGCCGACCCGCGGTGGCCGACCACCGGTGACGTCCCGGCGGCCGTGACGCGGGGCGGCGGACGGCGCGACGCGACGGGGCGGCGAGCGGAGGCCTGCACCGGCGGCGATCCCGCTCTCCGCCCGCACTCCGCGAGCGCGGCGGAGCCCCGTACGCGGGCGGACGGCGCCACCTCGGCGCCACTCCTCTAGTGTGGGCCCGTCCGAGACGCGTCCGGCCCCGCCTCGCGGGGGCGCGCGTCCACCGCCGTCCACTCAAACGGGGCCTGTACCTCGATGTCCGTGCACAGTCATTCGGCGGCCCAACACCAGGCGGCCACACCTGACTTCCCCCGGCACGTCGTCACCGCCGTGCTCGTCTC
Organism: Streptomyces sp. RKND-216; assembly: GCF_004795255.1. Lineage (NCBI taxonomy): Bacteria > Bacillati > Actinomycetota > Actinomycetes > Kitasatosporales > Streptomycetaceae > Streptomyces > Streptomyces sp. RKND-216. The sequence continues at coordinate 3,730,340 of NZ_SSBQ01000002.1, forward strand.
CCACGACGGCGCGCGCTGGCTGCCCGAAGCACTGTCGGGACTGATCGGGCAGGAGCGCCCGGTCCAGAACGTCATCGCCGCCGACACCGGAAGCGCCGACGACTCCGCCCGCCTGGTCACCGACGCCCTCGGTACCGACCGGGTCCTGCACATGGCCCGGCGCACGGGCTTCGGCGCGGCCGTCGAGGAGGCCGTCCGCACCGCGGGCGAACTCACCCCCGACGACCTGCCGTACCTCAAGCGCCCCAGCGGCTGGGACCCCGTCACCCGCACCTGGCACGACGAGGCGTACGACATGCCCGAGCTGCCGCACGGCGAACCCGTGCAGTGGCTCTGGCTCCTGCACGACGACTGCGCCCCGGCCCCCGACGCCCTGCACCACCTGCTGCGGGTCGTGGACGCCGATCCGTCCGCCACCGTCGCCGGCCCCAAGCTGCGCAGCTGGTACGACAGCCGTCAGCTCCTCGAGACCGGCGTCACCATCGCCAACAGCGGCCGTCGCTGGACCGGCATCGAACGCCGCGAGCAGGACCAGGGCCAGCACGACCAGGTGCGCCCGGTGCTGTCGGTGTCCACCGCCGGCATGCTGATCCGCCGCGACGTCTTCCTCGCACTCGGCGGCTTCGACCGCCGTCTGCCACTGATGCGCGACGACGTCGACCTGTGCTGGCGCGCCAACGCCGCCGGCCACCGCGTGCTCGTCGTCCCCGACGCCCACATGCGGCACGCCGAGGCCGCCTCCCGCGAACGCCGTCCCGTCGACTGCGTCGGGCGCGGCGGAGGCGCCAGCCCGCACAAGGTGGACAAGGCGGGCGCCGTCTACACGATGCTGGCCAACGCCCCCGCCCGCGGGCTGCCGTGGGTGCTGCTGCGGCTCGTCTTCGGCACTCTGCTGCGCACCCTCGCCTATCTCGTCGGCAAGGTCCCCGGCCAGGCGCTGGACGAGGTGTCCGGCCTGGTCGGCACCCTGCTGCGGCCGGTGCGCATCCTCGGGGCCCGCAGGCGCCGGGGCAAGCCGGTGGTCGACCACCGCGACCTGCGCCCGCTCTTCCCGCCGCCCGGCGCGACCGTACGGGCCACCGTCGAACAGGTCGTCAGCAACTTCGCCGGCCGCGCCGAACCCGAACGGTCCTCCGGCGGCCGGCACGGCGCCGTCGAGTCGGGACCGACCGACGAGGACGCCGACTTCCTCGAGGTCGAGCAGTTCGCCCGGATGAAGCGCCTCGCGCAGAAGCCCGGACCGCTGCTCTTCGCCGTCCTGCTGCTCGTCTCGCTGATCGCCTGCCGTGCGCTGCTCTCCGGCGGCTCCCTCGCCGGCGGCGCACTCCTTCCCGCGCCGGAGAGCGTGTCCGACCTGTGGGCCCGGTACACCGACGCCTGGCACCCCGTGGGCATCGGCGGCACCCAGACCGCGCCGCCCTACCTCGCGGTGCTCGCGCTCGTCGCCACCCTCCTCTTCGGCAGCACCGGCACCGCGCTCACCCTGCTGCTGGTCTGCTCCGTGCCGCTGGCCGGCCTCACCGCCTACTTCGCCTCCCGGCCGCTCGTCGACTCCCGCCTGGTGCGCGCCTGGGCCGCCGTCGCGTACGCCTTCCTGCCCGCCGCCACCGGCGCCCTCGCGGGCGGCCGCATCGGCACGGCGGTACTCGCCGTCGTGCTGCCCCTGCTCGCCCGCACCGCCGTGGCCGCGAGCGGCCTGCGCGGACGGCCCTCCTGGCGCGCCGTCTGGGCGTACGCGCTGCTGCTCACCTTCACCACCGCCTTCACGCCCGTGACCTGGCCGATCGGCGTACTCCTCGCCCTCGCCCCGGTGGTGCTCGCGCAGCGCCGCGGCGACGGCGTCGCGGGCGCCGCACTCCGCGCCGCGGTCGTCGCCGTCACCCCGGCCCTGCTGCTCGCCCCCTGGTCGCTCGCCCTGCTGACCAGTCCCTCCCGCCTCTTCACCGAGGCGGGGCTGCCCTACGGCACCGGTGCCGCCGACGCGCTCGACCTGGCCACCCTCTCCCCAGGCGGCCCCGGCGCGGCCGGGGGACTGCTGCTCGCGGGCATCGTGCTGGCCGCGCTCGCCGCACTGCTGCGCGCCGACCGGCAGACGCCCGTACGCGCCGCCTGGACCGTCGCCCTCACGGGCCTGGTCTTCGCGGGGCTCGCGAACGCCCAGGGCTGGGCCGGCCCCGCCACCCTGGTCTACGGGATCGCGCTGCTGGCCGCCGCCGCCGTCGGCGCCGAGGGCGCACGCGAACGGGTTGCCTCGCAGAACTTCGGCTGGAAGCAGCCGGTCGCCGCGCTGATCGCCGCCGCCGCCGTCGCCGCGCCCCTGCTGTCCGCTGTCGGCTGGATGATCGACGGCGCGCACGAGCCGCTGACCCGACGCAGCCCCGTCCAGGTCCCCGCCTTCGTCGCCGAGGAGAGCAACACCGAGGACCAGGCCCGCACCCTCGTCCTCGACGGAGAGGAAGGCGGCGACGCGACCGCCACCGGCCAGGTGTCCTACGCCGTGGTCCGTGGCTCCGGCGCCCGCCTCGGCGACGCCGACCTCGCGGCCGCGGCCGTCCGCGACACCCGCTTCGACGAGACCGTCGCGCACCTCGTCGCCGGCTCCGGCGCCGAGCAGACCAGGCGCCTCGGTGACTACGCCGTGGCCTACGTGCTCGTCCGGGAGGGCGCGCCGCGGCAGTTGAGCCGCACGCTGGACGCCACACCCGGCCTCACCCGGCTCAGCCAGGAGGACGGCAGCGCCCTGTGGCGGGTGGACGCCGAGGTGGCCCGGATCCGGATCGTCCCCGGCGAGGAGAAGTCCGGGGACGGAACCGGCGCCGCGCCGGGGCCGGTACTCGTGCCCGCCGGGCCGGTCGAGGCGCACACCGACCTCCCGTCGGGCTCCGACGGGCGCGTGCTGCGCGTTGCCGACCGTGCGGACACCGGCTGGCGCGCCACACTGGACGGCCGCGAACTGACCGCCGTCACCGTCGACGGCTGGGCGCAGGGCTTCGAACTCCCCGCCGAGGGCGGCCGCCTGGACCTCACCTACGAGACTCCGGTCACCCACACCGTGTGGCTGTGGACGCAGGCCGCGCTGGTCCTCGTCGTCCTCGTGCTCGCGCTGCCCGGCCGGCGCCGCGACGTGGACGACGACCTGCCCGAGGAGGAGACCGTCCCGGCGGAGCCCGTCGCCGGGGAGGGCCGCCGCGCCCGCCGCCTGCGGGCCGCGGCCGCCGAGGCCGAGGGCGCGGACCGGACGGCCGCGGAGCCGGACCCGGCCGACGGAGTACCCGGACACAGCCCCGACGCCGACGGACCGGCCGACGCCGAGCCGGGCTTCGAGCAGCCGCCCGCGCCCCCGATGCCCGAGCAGGTCCCCTACGGCCAGTACGCCGACCAGTACGGCACCGGATACCCCGACCCGTACGGTCAGGCCACCGTCCCCGCGCAGGGCGGCTACGGGGACGACCCGTACACGGGATACGACGGCGACGGTCAGGAGCCGTACGCGCAGCAGCCGTACGTGCCCGGACAGCAGTACGGCGAGTGGGACGGGCAGCAGCCGCAGCAGCCCCCGCAGAGTTACGGCTACGACCCCCGGACCGGCGGAGGAACGCCGTACGGCGACAGGAGTGAGAACCAGTGAACCGCACCACCCTCACCCTCATCGGCGTGACGACGGCGCTCGCGGCGGTCACCGGAGTCGCCGCGCTGACCGCGCCCGCGCCGCAGAGCCCGGACCAGGCGCCCGTCGCCGAACGGTTGCCGGTGCAGCGGTCCACTCTCGTCTGCCCCGAGCCGTCCTCCTCCGACCTGGCTGAGACCCGTTACACGGCCTTCAGCCCGCCGAACAAGACCGAGGGCGAGGGCGAGGCCGCGCTGCTGCCGGTCCCGGAGAAGGACACCGGTCTCACCGACGACCCGGAGAAGGGCGGCAAGGACGACAAGGGCGATGGCAAGGACGACAAGGACCCGCAGGACGGTGAAGGCGAACAGCCGGACCCCGTACTGCCGTTGAAGAAGCCCGGCACGCCCGTCACCGACACCGACGGCAGCGCCGACGCGCCGGCCCTCGCCGGCTCCGCCGACGGGCCGTTCGCGCCCGGCTGGACGGTGCAGCAGACCACCGTCGTCAGCGCCGGTACCGGGCGCGGTCTGCACGGCACTGCCTGCTCGGCCCCCGACACGGACTTCTGGTTCCCCGGCGCCAGCACCGCCGAGGACCGGCAGGACTTCGTCCACTTGACCAACCCGGACGACACCGCGGCCGTCGTGGACCTGGAACTGCACAGCAAGGACGGCGCCCTGCCGGGGGAGAACGGGCGGGGCCTGACCGTGCCGCCGCGCTCGACGCTGCCGGTGCTGCTGTCCACGCTGACCGACGAGCCCGTCACCAACGTCACTGTGCACGCCGTGGTCCGCGCCGGCCGGGTCTCCGCACAGGTGCACGCGTCCGACGAGAAGCTCGGCGGCGACTGGCTGCCGCCCGCAGGCGTGCCGCGGCCCACCGCCGTGCTCCCCGGTATCCCCGCCGACGCCACCTCCGTACGCCTGGCGGTGCACGCCCCCGGCGACAGCGACGCCGACCTCAAGGTGGGCGTCGCCACGCCCAACGGCACCATCACTCCGGCCGGCCTCGAGACGCTGCACGTGAAGGCCGGCATGACCGCCGCCGTCGACCTCGACGACCTCACCCAGGGCGCCGCCGCCTCGCTGGTCCTCACCCCGACCGAGAGCGGGGACGAGACGCCTATCGTCGCCGCCGCGCGGATCACCCGCGGGAAGAAGGGCGAGCAGGAGACCGCATTCCTCACCGGCACCCAGCCGGTCGAACAGCGCGCGACCGCAGCGGACAACCAGGAAAAGGGCTCCACGCTCTCCCTCCTCGCCCTCGACGGCCAGGCGAAGGTTCGCGTCACCGCCTCCGCAGGCAGCGAGGGCGGGTCCCCGCAGAGCAGCACCTACACGCTGAAGCCGGGCACCACCACCGCTGTCGAGGCTCCACGTCCGAAGGGCGCCGAGGGCACCTACGCGCTGACCGTGGAACGCCTCTCCGGCGGCACGGTCTACGCCGCCCGCACCCTCGCCGAGGAGGACGGCGGCGTGCCGGCGTTCACCGTGCAGACGCTGCCGGACGACCGTGGCCGGGTCGCCGTACCGGAGGCCGGACAGGACCTCTCCGTCCTGCAGCGCTGAGCCACCGGACGGTCCGGACCGGCGCCTGCGCCGCCCCGGCCGGCCCGTCCGGTCCGGGGCCCGCCTCGGTCCGTCCGCTCCGGACCGGTCCGGCTCAGTCCGGTCCGGCTCAGTCCTGTCCGTACCGGGGGTCGACGGACTCGGGGGAGAGGCCGAGCAACTCGGCGACCTGCTCCACCACGACCTCGTGCACCAGCAGCGCGCGCTCGTCGCGGCTCTTCGTGCGCAGCTCCACCGGGCGCCGGTAGACCACCACGCAGTCCGGCCGGTGTCCGTGCGCCGGCACCAGGCGCCCCAGCGGCACGGTCACGCCGTCGGCGGGCAGGCCGTCGGCGCGCGGCACCTCCTGGACGGCGAAGTCGACGCCCGCCAGCTGCGGCCAGTGCCGCTCCAGCCGGTGCGCCGAGTCGCGAACCAGATCGTCGAAGGCCTCCGACCTGCTCACGGCCAGCGGCACCTGTGGCGGGGCGACCGGCCCGCGCATGCCGCGGCCGTGTCGGTCCCGGTGGCGCGGCCGCCGGTCGGAGACCCGGGGCGGGACGGCGTCGCTCATCACCGAAAAAGCGTAGCCGTCCCACCCGGGTCGGCACCCCTCCGGAGCCCCCGTGCGGCGGAAAGGACCGCACGGACGGGCGGAGGTGTCGCCGGGCGACCGTTCCGGTGCGCTTTGCCGTCCGTCTCCGTTCGTCCCCCGACCGGTGATCTCGCGCGGAACGACCGTTTCGCCGCACCTCCGCGACCGCCGTCCGGCCCGCCCGGCGGGGGCCGTCCGCCCGTCCGCCCGGTGGCCCGGACCGGGCCGCAGGTCAGTACGGCTCCCCACCAGTGGGGCGTTTCCGGCGAAGCGGACGACACGGCCGGGTGAGCTGAAGGAGAGTCGTCGCAGCCCGCTCACAAGTGCGGTACCGTCCAACGTCGTGAGTCCTGTACGTCGCTGTTCACGCACCGCGTGCGGCCGCCCCGCCGTGGCCACGCTGACGTACGTCTACGCGGATTCGACCGCCGTCCTCGGGCCACTCGCGACCTACGCCGAACCGCACTGCTACGACCTGTGCGCCGAGCACTCCGAACGCCTCACCGCCCCGCGCGGCTGGGAGGTCGTACGGCTCGCCCTCGACCCGGCGCACGTCCGCCCCAGCGGCGACGACCTGGAAGCCCTGGCCGACGCCGTCCGCGAGGCCGCACGCACCCGCGGCCGCCCCGGCGCCGACGCCCCGCCCGCCGACCCGTCCGGGCCGCGGCGCCGCGACACCGACCCGATGGAGGTCGCCCGACGCGGCCACCTGCGGGTGCTGCGCTCCCCCGACTCCTGACCGACGACGCCGCCCTCCCGCCACCGGCGCCGCGGTGGTGTGCCGGGTAGATTGGCGGCCCGCCGTCGACCTCGGGAGTGCAGGGTGGCCGTGACAGACCTGTCGCAGATCGTGAAGGCGTACGACGTGCGCGGCGTCGTACCGGACCAGTGGGACGAGCACCTCGCCGAACTCTTCGGCGCCGCGTTCGTGCAGGTGACGGGCGCCGAAGTGATCGTCGTCGGTCACGACATGCGGCCCTCCTCGCCGGGCCTGTCCGGCTCCTTCGCCCGGGGTGCCGCCGGACGCGGGGCGGACGTCATGGAGATCGGGCTCTGCTCCACCGACCAGCTCTACTTCGCCAGCGGCCATTTCGGCCTGCCCGGCGCCATGTTCACCGCCTCGCACAACCCCGCGCAGTACAACGGCATCAAGATGTGCCGCGCCGGGGCCGCACCCGTCGGCCAGGACACCGGACTCGCCGACATCCGTGCACGCGTCGAGACCTGGGCCGCGTCCGGGCTTCCCGCCACCGACGCCACCCCGGGCACGGTCACCCGGCGCGACGTGCTCGGCGCCTACGCCGACCACTTGCGCGCCCTCGTCGACCTCCGCAGCATCCGGCCCCTGAAGGTCGTCGTCGACGCGGGCAACGGCATGGGCGGCCACACCGTGCCCACTGTCTTCGAGGGCCTGCCGCTCGAACTCGACGCGCTGTACTTCGAGCTGGACGGCACCTTCCCGAACCACGAGGCCAACCCGCTCGACCCGAAGAACATCGTCGACCTGCAGGCCCGCGTCCGCGAGACCGGGGCCGACATCGGTCTCGCCTTCGACGGCGACGCCGACCGCTGCTTCGTCGTCGACGGAGACGGCGACCCCGTCTCCCCTTCCGCCATCACCGCACTCGTCGCCGAGCGCGAACTCGCCAAGGATCCCGGCTCCACGGTGATCCACAACTGCATCACCTCGTGGTCCGTGCCCGAGATCGTGCGCGAGGCCGGGGGCACGCCGGTACGCACCCGGGTCGGGCACTCGTTCATCAAGGAGGAGATGGCACGCACCGGCGCCCTCTTCGGCGGCGAGCACTCCGCGCACTACTACTTCCGCGACTTCTGGAACGCCGACACCGGCATGCTCGCCGCGCTGCACGTCCTCGCCGCCCTCGGCGGCCAGGACGGGCCGCTGTCCGACCTGGTCTCCCGCTACGACCGGTACGCCGCGTCGGGGGAGATCAACAGCATCGTCGACGACCAGGCCGCCAGCATGGCCGCCGTCCGCGAGGCCTACGCCGGGCGCGAGGGCGTCTCCCTCGACGAACTCGACGGCCTGACCGTCACCGCCGACGACTGGTGGTTCAACCTCCGCCCCTCCAACACCGAGCCCCTCCTGCGCCTCAACGTCGAGGCCCGCGACGCCGCGACGGTCTCCCGCATCCGCGACGAGGCCCTCGGCCTCCTCCGCGCCTGAGGGGCTCCTCGCCCGCCGAGCAGTCGGCCGACCGCGGCGGAAGCCCTCGCCGGCGGTGCGCTCCGTCCGACGGTGCCCGCGGCCGAGCCCGTACGGCTCTCTGCCCGGGCGCCCGCCCGGTGCCGTCGCTCCGGAGCGGCACTCCAACTCGGCTGTGGTGGCGCGTCGTTCGACGGCGCAGCCTGGTGGTGCCGCGCCGCCGCAGCCGGGGTGCACCGGGGCCCCGGAGGCGATGGCCCAGGGGCACGGGACGGGCGGGACGGAGCGCTCCCTGCGGTGCGGCCTTACGGGCGACCCGGCCGTCCGGCCCGCAGCGGTACCCTGACCCCACAGCCGAGCCCGCCTCGCGAAGGGACCGTCCATGCCGCTCGAAGCCGGCCTTCTCCAAATCCTCGCCTGCCCGGCGTGCCACGCCCCGCTCCGCGAGGAGGAGACCTCCGCGGAGGCGGCCGCCACGGCCCCGGCGGGGAGCACCGACAAGCCCGGCGCCACCGCCGAGCTGGTGTGCACCAGCTCCACGTGCGGCCTCGCCTACCCGGTCCGGGACGGCATCCCGGTCCTGCTCGTCGACGAGGCCCGCACCCCGGCCTGACGCCGCCACCGGGCGCCGCGGCGGGTGCCCGCACCCGTGCACCCGCACCGCCCACCGGCAGCGCACCCCGCGCCGGCACACCCGCACACCCCACGGCCGCGCGGCCCCGGCGACGTCCGACGCCATCCGCGTTCGACCGACAGGAGGCTCCGTACGATGCTCGACGAGTCGCTGCTGGACGACCCGGACGCACTCGCCCGCGCCGACGCCGACGGCCTGCTGCGCGACGCCGCCGGGTCGGGCGCCCGCGTCCGCACCGCCGTACGGCAGGCCCACGAGGCCGGCCTCGCCGACCTGCGTCCGGACGGCCGCCCTCGTTCCGTCCTGGTGGCGGGCCCCGGACCGGTGACCGCCTGCGTCGCGGAACTCCTCGACGCCCTGGGCAACGGCACCGTGACAGTGAACCTGGTGCACCCCACCGGTGACCTCCCCGCGCCGGGTGCGCTGCGCTGGGCACTGCCGGGCTGGGCCGGCCCGCTGGACCTGCTGCTGCTCACCTCGCCGTCCGGCGACGAACCGGGCCTCACCGCGCTGACCGACCAGGCGTACCGGCGCGGCTGCAGCGTCGTCGGTGTGGTCCCGCCCCGCACGCCGGTGGCCGAGGCGGTCACCGAGACACACGGCCTGGCCGTACCCCTGGCCCCCGGCCCGTCTGCGGGCTCTCTCGACGCCGACGCGCCCACCGGCACCGGGGGCCTGGCACGTACCGCCCCCGGCACCCTGTGGGCCCTGCTCACCCCCCTCCTCGCGCTGACCGACCGACTCGGCCTGCTTCCAGCGCCGTGGGCGGCGCTGGAGGCGCTGGCCGACCGGCTCGACGAGGTGGCCGAGCGCTGCGGCCCGGCCGTGGAGACGTACGGCAACCCCGCCAAGACCCTCGCCGCCGAACTCGCCGGAGCCCTGCCGCTGCTGTGGAGCGAGGGCCCGGTCGCGGGCGCCGCCGCCCGGCACTCCGCCACCGTGCTGGCCGCGCAGGCGGGGCGTCCCGCACTGGTGGCCGCGCTGCCGGAGGCGATCGAGGTGCACGGCCGCCTGCTCGCTGACGCGTTCACCCCCGGAGGATCTGCGGAGGACGACTTCTTCCGCGATCGCGTCGACTCACAGGAACCACTGCACACCCGTGTCGTGCTGCTCCGCGAGCACGCGCCCGGCGCGGACTCCGCCGTGGTGGCGGCCCGCGACCTCGCGTACACGCGGGGCACGCCGCTCAGCGAGCTGGAGCCCGGCGAGGGCAGCGACCCCCTGCAGGCCGCCGCGGAACTGATCGCCACGCTGGATTTCGCCGCCGTTTACCTCACGCTCGCTCTCGGCGACGCATCCTGACCCGGCCGTCGCGGCGGTGCGGCCGCCGCCGCACCCCAGGCCGGGGCCCGCCGGCGGCACGTACACGCACTCGCACGGAAAGCCCGTCACCCCATGGACCGTCTGCAGAACACCGTTCGCCCCTACGCCTGGGGCTCGCCCACCGCCCTGCCCGAGCTGCTCGGCGAACACCCCACGGGCGCACCGCAGGCGGAGCTGTGGATGGGCGCCCACCCGGGCGCGCCGTCCCTGGTCGACCGGGGCAGCGGGCCGGTCCCCCTCTCCGAGGTGATCGCCGCGGACCCGGAGGGCGAGCTGGGCGCGGCCGCGGTCGCCGCCTTCGGCCCCCGGCTGCCGTTCCTGCTGAAGCTGCTCGCCGCCGCGCAGCCACTCTCCCTCCAGGTGCACCCGGACCCTGCGCAGGCCGTCGCCGGCTTCGCGGACGAGGAGGCCCGGGGCATCCCGCGCGACGCGCCGCACCGCAACTACAAGGACGACCAGCACAAGCCCGAACTCCTCGCCGCGCTCACACCGTTCGAAGGGCTGTGCGGCTTCCGGCCGGCCGCCGAGGCCGCCGGACTGCTGGCCGCCCTGGACGTCGACGGACTCAAGCCCTACGCCGACATCCTGAGGGCCAGCCCCGAGGAGGCCGCCCTGCGCGAGGTGCTCACCGCTGTCCTCTCCGCGGACCGTGACGAGGTCGCGGACACCGTCCGGCAGGCGGCGGCCGCGGCGAGCCGCCTCGCCGGGGAACCGGGACCGCACGCCGAGGACTACGCCGCCTACGCGGGCATCGCGCGCCACCATCCTGGCGATCCCGGCCTGCTGGCCGCGATGCTGCTCCACTTCGTCCGCCTGCGACCGGGGGAGGCGCTCTACCTCGACGCCGGGGTGCCGCACGCCTACCTGTCCGGGCTGGGCGTGGAGATCATGGCGAGCTCGGACAACGTGCTGCGCTGCGGCCTCACACCGAAGCACGTGGACGTGCCCGAACTGCTGCGCGTTGTGCGGTTCGAGGCGACCGGGCCGGGTGTGCTGGTGCCCGAGGCCGACGCTGACGGTGCGGAGGTGTACCGGACGCCCGTCGGCGAGTTCCGGCTGTCCCGGCACGTCCTCGCGGCGGGCGGCGCACCGCGGAGCCTGAACGCGCCGGCGGCGCAGATCGTGCTGTGCACGGACGGGGAGGTGACCCTCGTCGACGAGGCGGGGCAGCAGGCCGCGGCGGGCGGGGACCCGTCCGGCACCACGGGGGAGCCGGGCGGCGAACTCCGCCTGGCCCGGGGGCGATCCGTCTACCTTCCGGCCTCCGCCTGTCCGCGCGTTTCCGGCGAAGGTACGATCTTCCGCGCCACAGTGGCCGTCTGACACGAGGCGGCTGGGCCTCCACCAGAAAGGGACCCTTCGCACATGAGTGCATCAGGCGGAACGAAGGCGATCGTCGCCGCCCTGGCAGCCAACCTGTCCATCGCGGTGGCCAAGTTCGTGGCGTTCGCCTTCAGCGGCTCGTCCTCGATGCTCGCCGAAGGGGTTCACTCCCTGGCTGACTCGAGCAACCAGGCGCTCCTGCTGGTCGGCGGCAAGAAGGCGAAGAAGACCGCCAGCGAGGAGCACCCGTTCGGCTACGGGCGCGAGCGCTACATCTACAGCTTCATCGTCTCCATCGTGCTCTTCTCGGTCGGTGGCGTCTTCGCCCTCTACGAGGGCTACGAGAAGATCGTTCACCCCCACGAACTCAGCAACTGGTGGTGGCCGGTCGGCGTGCTGGTCTTCGCGATCATCGCGGAGGCGTTCTCCTTCCGCACCGCCATCCAGGAGTCCAACGCGGTCCGCGGCTCCCTCACCTGGACGCAGTTCGTGCGCCGGGCCAAGGCGCCGGAGCTTCCGGTCGTGCTGCTGGAGGACCTGGGCGCGCTCGTCGGCCTCTTCCTCGCGCTCCTCGGCGTGGGCCTCGCGGTGCTCACCGGCGACTCCTTCTGGGACGGCCTCGGCACCATCTGCATCGGCGTCCTGCTGGTGCTGATCGCGATCGTGCTCGCCGCCGAGACCAAGTCGCTGCTGCTGGGCGAGTCCGCGGACGCGTCGCAGGTCCGCGCGATCCGCGAGGTGCTGGTCGACGAGGAGACCGTGACCGGCGTGATCCACATGCGCACTCTGCACCTCGGCCCGGAGGAACTGCTCGTGGCGGCCAAGATCGCCGTCCGGCACCACGACTCGGCCGCCGACGTCGCCCGCGCGATCGACGCGGCGGAGGCCCGTATTCGCGAGGCGGTGCCGATCGCTCGGGTGATCTACCTAGAACCGGACATCTACCGGCCGGCCACCGAGAAGGCGGACGCCGGAGTCTGACCTGCGGGAACGCGTGAGGGCGGCCGGGCGGAAGCCCGAGCCGCCCTTGCGTTTCCCCCACCCCATCCGTTCGACTGGACGGGCGGTGTAGATTCGTAGCAACACAGTCGTCGCTGCTGATGGCGGTCGGGCGGCCCGGACGATCGGGCCACCGAGGGAGAGAGGGCCTCCGACGGACTGGGCTGCGGGCAGGGGACACGTGCGTCGTGATGCGTCACGCGCGTCGGCGTGTGCCTCGTGAAAGCGCCGCGGCACGGACAGTCAGCCTTACCTCGACATCCCCGAGGAGATGCAGTTCGCATGACGACGACCGCCACGACGTCGACGCACGACTTCAAGGTCGCAGACCTCTCTCAGGCCGTATTCGGCCGCAAGGAGATCACCCTCGCCGAGCACGAGATGCCCGGCCTGATGGCGATTCGCGAGGAGTTCGCCGCTCAGCAGCCGCTGGCCGGCGCCCGGATCACCGGCTCGCTGCACATGACCGTGCAGACGGCCGTGCTCATCGAGACCCTCACCGCCCTGGGCGCGCAGGTCCGCTGGGCCTCCTGCAACATCTTCTCCACCCAGGACCACGCGGCGGCGGCCGTCGCCGTCGGCCCGGACGGGACTCCCGAGAACCCGCAGGGCGTCCCCGTCTTCGCCTGGAAGGGCGAGACGCTGGAGGAGTACTGGTGGTGCACCGAGCAGGCACTGACCTGGCCGGGCGCCGAGACCGGCGGCCCGAACATGATCCTGGACGACGGCGGTGACGCCACCCTCCTCGTCCACAAGGGCGTCGAGTACGAGAAGGCCGGCGCGGCCCCCTCGGTCGACACCGCCGAGAACGACGAACACCGGGTCATCCTCCAGCTGCTGAACCGCACGCTGGCCGAGACCCCGCAGAAGTGGACGCAGCTGGCATCGGAGATCCGCGGGGTCACCGAGGAGACCACCACCGGCGTGCACCGCCTCTACGAGATGCACCAGGCCGGCACGCTGCTGTTCCCGGCGATCAACGTGAACGACGCGGTGACCAAGTCGAAGTTCGACAACAAGTACGGCTGCCGCCACTCGCTCGTCGACGGCATCAACCGGGCCACCGACGTCCTGATCGGCGGCAAGGTCGCCGTGGTCTGCGGCTACGGCGACGTCGGCAAGGGCTGCGCGGAGTCCCTGCGCGGCCAGGGCGCCCGCGTGATCGTCACCGAGATCGACCCGATCTGCGCACTCCAGGCCGCAATGGACGGCTACCAGGTGGCTCGGCTCGAGGACGTCCTCGACACCGCGGACCTCTTCATCACCACCACCGGCAACCGCGACATCATCATGGCCGGCGACATGGCCCGGATGAAGCACCAGGCGATCGTCGGCAACATCGGCCACTTCGACAACGAGATCGACATGGCCGGCCTCGCCGCGATCGAGGGCATCGTCAAGGACGAGGTGAAGCCGCAGGTCCACACCTGGACGTTCCCGGACGGCAAGAAGATCATCCTGCTGTCGGAGGGCCGCCTGCTGAACCTGGGCAACGCCACCGGCCACCCGTCGTTCGTGATGTCCAACTCGTTCGCGAACCAGACCATCGCGCAGATCGAGCTCTTCACCAAGCCGGAGGCCTACCCCACCGGCGTGTACGTGCTCCCCAAGCAGCTCGACGAGAAGGTCGCCCGCCTCCACCTGGAGGCGCTGGGCGCCCGCCTGACCGAGCTCCGCCCGGAACAGGCGGACTACATCGGCGTGCCCGTCGAGGGCCCGTACAAGCCGGACCACTACCGGTACTGAGCGGCCGGGCCGGGCCCGTCCGTCCGGCCCCGCCCACCGCACACCCCGCAGGCCCCCGACCTCCCGGTCGGGGGCCTGCGCCCGTCGCACGCGGGCCGCCCGCCGGGCCGGCACGGCCGGTCGGCAGGCGCCGCGCGTACCCGTTTGCGCACGCACGTAGGCTCGCTGCCATGCCTCGCGGCCGCTACTCCCTCCACGACCCCGACGACCACGCCCCGCTCGGCGAGGAGCACTTCCACTGCGCCACCGGCCCTTCCGGTTGGAGGTACGTCTCCCAGCTCCTCACCCCCTCCGGCGATCCCGCCGGTTCCGTCGACCTCACCCTCGACACCCTCGGGCGCACTCTTCGCCTCGAACTGCGGGCCGGTGACTGGCAGGTGCGCGGCGCCACGATGGACGGCGTCACCTGGGTCCGCACCGACCCGGCCGGGCGGCACGCGCAGGAGGGGAACGCCAAGGCCCACGGCTTCACCGGAGCTTCCCCCGCCTTCCTCGTGGCGACGGCCCGCCTGCTGCGACCCAGGCCCGGAGCCCCCGCCACCCGCGTTCGCCTCGTCTCCTTCGCACCCCCCGTTCTCGCGCCCCGCACCCTCGACCGGTCCTGGCACCTGCGTTCCACGGAAGCACACGCCACCGACAACGACCCGCTAACGGTGGAGAACTACCAGGTCACCGACCTGGAAACCGGCGAGGAGCAACCCGTGCACCTCGCGGGGGACGTGGTGCTCGCAGCCCCGGGCGTCGAGCTGGAGGACCTGGAATCGCCGCCGTCCACCTTCCCGGAGATCCCCGCCGGCTTCGCGGATCATGACCAGGACCCCGACCAGGACCCCGACCAGACCCACGGGGAGGACCCCCGGGAGGCGTGAGGCCCGTGCCGCCCGCGCGGCGACGCTCAGGCCGGAGGGACGAACCCGGTGCCCGGGCCCGGTGACGTGCCGCCGTCCACGGCCCGGTCCTGAGAGCGGCGAGCAGCCGCGGACCGGGCACCCGCCCCGCAGCCACCCCGGGGCGCGTCCCCGCCCGGCGGAGTCCACCGCTGTCCGAGGGACGGCGCAGCCGACGGGGCGGCTCCTGCCGCCGGGGCCCCGACGTAGCGCGGGGCCGTTCCCCGCGCGGCTCCGGCGCCCGCCGGGCCGAAAGCGCGCCGGGCGTCCCGTGCCTGCCGTTCCGCCAGCACGCCCGCGAGGTAGTGGGGTGGCGGCACGTCCGCAGGAGGCGGCGCGCCGGTGCAGGCAGCGAGGTCGGCCGTGAGCCGTTCCGCCATCCCCCGGCTCACCGCCTGATCCAGCTGGCCCGCGCGCATCAGGTACTGCCGGACCGCCAGCCACAGCCCCTCCGGCACCCCGGACAGATCCAGCCCCGCGAAGCGTCCCTCCAGCCGGACCGGAGGCGGCGGAGCCTGCTCGGAGCGCACGGACGGTACCCGCTCCCGCACGACCAGCGTCCCCGCGAACACGTCGCCGAGCCGTCGGCCACGCTCCGACACCAGTGACGCGACGCACGCCACCACCCCCGAGGTCAGCAGGATCTCCACGACCCCGACGGCACCACGGGTCAGCGCGTGCCGGAAGCGCACGGGGCCGCCGTCCTCCCGCACCACGCGCAGGCCGAACACCAGCTTCCCCACCGACCGCCCGCGGCTCAGCGTCTCGACCGCGATCGGCAGCCCGACCGGCACCAGCAGGAACAGCGCCACCTGCACCGCCGCCACCGCCGCAAGGTCCAGCGAGGAGACGGTGCTGAGCAGCAGCAGGGACAGCGCGACGTACAGCGACCACACGAGCAGCAGGTCGATCAGCACCGCGCAGGCGCGGCTGGGCAGGCGCGCCGGCCGCAGCCCGAGGACGACCGCGTCCCCCGTCACCAGCTCGTTCACCCGGCACACCCTCCT
The DNA here is from genome assembly GCF_004795255.1 of Streptomyces sp. RKND-216. Lineage (NCBI taxonomy): Bacteria > Bacillati > Actinomycetota > Actinomycetes > Kitasatosporales > Streptomycetaceae > Streptomyces > Streptomyces sp. RKND-216. The sequence goes on from NZ_SSBQ01000002.1 coordinate 3,746,178, forward strand.
CGCCCACCGATGAATCCCCGGAACCTGAACCCGGAACCGACGGCCTCCGCCTCGATGCGGCACCGGTCCCGGCCGGAACGTCGTCGCTCCGGGTAGCAACAGTCTGCCGCCCCCGCCAACGAGTCTGCCAAGCTCTCCGCATGGACCTGGACGTCTTTGTCTTTGCCCACCGCGCGGACTGGGAGCGCCTGGAGACGCTGCTGCGCCGCCGTCGCAAGCTGACCGGCGCCGAGGCCGACGAACTGGTCGCTCTCTACCAGCGCACCTCGACCCATCTCTCCCAGGTCAGGTCTGCTTCGCCCGACCCGGAGCTCACCGGCCGCCTGACGAGCCTCGTCGCCCGGGCCCGCAGCACCGTGACGGGCGCCCGCCGGTCGTCCTGGCGCGACGTCGGGCGCTTCTTCGCGGCCGGATTCCCGGCTGCTGTCTATCGCGCGCGGCACTGGTGGGTCCCCACTGCGCTGCTCTCCACGGTCGTGGCAGCTGCTCTCGGTTGGTGGATCGGCGCGCACCCGGAGATCCAGGCGGCCATCGCCGCGCCGGACGAACTACGGGAGCTGACCCGCCCGGGCGGCCAGTACGAGTCCTACTACTCCAGTCATCCGGCGACCTCCTTCGCGGCCCAGGTGTGGACGAACAACGCCCGCGCGGCGGCGATCTGCCTGGTCTTCGGTGTGCTGCTCGGCATCCCCGTCCTGTGGGTGCTGTTCCAGAACATGCTGAACCTCGGCATCGGCATCGGACTCATGTCCTCCGCAGGGCGGCTGGACACCTTCCTCGGTCTGGTCCTCCCCCACGGCCTCCTCGAACTGACCGCCGTCTTCGTCGCCGCCGGAACGGGCCTGAGACTCGGGTGGACCGTGATCGACCCCGGACCGCGAACCCGACGAGCCGCGCTCGCGCAAGAGGGCAGATCCGCACTGGGCATGGCTCTCGGCCTGGCCGCCGTGCTGGCGGTGTCGGGCGCCATCGAGGGCTTCGTGACCCCCTCCGGCCTGCCGACGTGGGCACGCATCGCCGTCGGAGTCGCCGCGGAAGTCGCGTTCCTCGTCTACGTCTACGCGGTGGGCCGCCGGGCCGCTCGCGCGGGCGAGACGGGAGACGTCGAAGCGGCCGACAGGACGGCCGAGGCGCCCGTCGTCGCCTGATGTGCATCGGGGGCGATCAACCTGCTACGCTTTCCGAGCCCCCAGGGAACCGTTGACGCGGTGCTCCAGGGGGTGTAGATTGGTGAAGTTGCCCCAAACGCGGTCAGCGTGGGAGCATCATCACTGAACTTCTGAAGCTTCGAGGTCGCCACCTTTTCGAAGGAAAGCGACAGGG